>VBFV01000162.1 GCA_005881335.1 Chloroflexota bacterium | reverse complement strand
CTCGATCGCCCGCCGAATCGCGGCGCGTCGGTCGATGACGACCTCGAAGTCGCGACCCGGAGCCTTGCCCTCGGCGCCCGCCTGCACGTCGCGGGCGATCTCAGTCGGGTCCTCGCTCAGCGGATCGTCGGTGGTGATGATGAAAAAGTCGGAGAACT
Source organism: Chloroflexota bacterium (assembly GCA_005881335.1). Taxonomy (GTDB): domain Bacteria; phylum Chloroflexota; class Dormibacteria; order Dormibacterales; family Dormibacteraceae; genus 40CM-4-65-16. Next base: position 9,315 of record VBFV01000162.1, on the reverse strand, counting down.
CGGCGGCGGCGCGGCCCATCCCCGGGCGGTCGTGGTCGGAGCGCGCGGTGGAGCCGAAAACGGCGATGAGCCGACCCCGCGTGAACGGTCGCAGCTCCGCCAGCGCGCTCGCGAGTGAGCCGGCCGCATGCGCGAAGTCGATGTAGACGCGAAAGTCCTGGCCGAGATCGACGGGCTCGAGCCTGCCGCGCACGCCTTCAAATCCCGCCAGCCCGCGGCCGACGTCTTCGACCTGCACGCCCAGCGCAAGGCACACGCCTGCTGCGCAGAGCGCGTTGTAGATGTTGAAACGCGCCGGAACGTTCAGGGTGACCTCGGTCTCCCCCATGGGAGTCTGCATGCGGAATCGCGACCCCGACCCCGTGATGGCAAGGTCGAGCGGATGCAGGTCCGACGCGGTGGTCAGGCCGTAGGTCCACCGGCGCGAGATGGGACGCCGCGCCAGCCGCTCGTAGCTCGGGTCGTCTCGGTTCAGGACCGCGGTCTTCTCGACGCCCTTGTCGGCCGCGCTCGACGTCAGGTCGATCAGGCGCGCCTTCGCCTCGATGTATTCCTCCCAAGAGGCGTGATAGTCCAGGTGGTCGTGGCCGACATTCGTGAAAGCCGCGACGTCGAAATCGCACGCGTGCACCCGCTCCTGCACCAGCGCGTGCGAGGTCGTCTCGATCACCGCGCACGCGGCTCCCGCCTCCACCATGCGCGCCAGCCACCCCTGCACCTCAGGCGCTTCAGTCGTCGTCTGCCCGCTGACGTTGTCGACCTCCCGCCCGCTGACCTTGAAGGCGACCGTGCTCATCGCGCCGGCGACGATCCCGCTGGCCTGCAACACGTGCTCGGCCATGTGCGTGACGGTGGTCTTGCCGTCGGTGCCTGTGACGCCCGCAAGCTTGAGGCGGCGGGAAGGCCGGCCGTAGAACTCAGCCGACAGCTCGGCAAGCCCGGTTCGCGTGGACACAAGGTGCAGCACCGGGATACCCGCCGGAACTTTGACGTCGCGTTCGATCGCCAGAGCAACGGCGCCCTTGGCGACTGCGTCGGTGAGATACACGTGGCCGTCGACGTGAAGTCCCTGCACGGCGACGAAGAGGTCGCCCGGAGCCACGCGGCGCGAGTCGTAGGCGATGCCGGTGACCTCGACGTCCCCGTTGCCCTCGAGCACGGCGCCGGCCCCTTGGGCCAGATCCGACAGCCTCATAGACGGCAGGATAATCGCGTCGTGATCGCCGAAATCGGCGGACGCCGCTTCGAGTGGGGAGCCCGCACGTACGTGATGGGAATCGTCAATGTCACGCCTGACTCGTTCAGCGGCGATGGCCTCGGCCAGGATTACGACGCGGCGGTCGCGCTGGGCTTGCGCATGGTGAGCGACGGCGCGGACATGCTCGACGTGGGGGGCGAATCAACCCGCCCGGGTCACGTCCCCGTGTCGGCCGCCGAAGAGATCTCACGCACTGAGGCGGTCGTCCGCCGGCTGGCGCGCGAGTCAGGCGTGCCCGTGTCGCTCGACACATACAAGCAAGAGGTGGCCGAGGTCGGAGTCGCTGTGGGCGCCACGATCCTGAACGACGTGTGGGGTCTGACGCGCACTCCTGCCCTCGCCGAGCTCGCCGGTCGGCATGGATGCGGCCTGGTCGTGATGCACAACCAGGACGGCGCTGAATATGCCGGCGACCTGATGGATGAGATCAAGGGATTCCTGGGCGCGGCGGCCGCCCGCGCGATCGCGGCCGGCGTGCCGAAGGAGAAGGTGATCGTCGATCCCGGCATCGGGTTCGGCAAGACCGCGGACCAAAACTGGGAGGTCTTGCGCCGGTTCTCGGAGCTCCAGGAGCTGGGGCATCCGATCCTGGTCGGCACCTCGCGCAAATCCTTCATCGGCAAGCTGCTCGATCTGCCGGTGACGGAGCGGCTCGAGGGCACGACCGCCACGGTGGTCGCGGCTGTGCTGCGCGGCGCGGACATCGTTCGCGTCCACGATGTAAAGGAGATGGTCCGCGCCGTTCGAGTAGCCGACCACATTCGTTGACGATCGTCTACCTCGGCCTAGGCTCCAACCTCGGCACGCGGCGCCGCAACCTCAGCGCCGCCCGACGGAGGCTGCGTAAGAAAGGAGTCCGCATCCTGCGGCAAAGCCGGGTCATCGAGACCGAGCCCTGGGGCGTGGCGGACCAGCCCAGGTTTCTCAACCAGGTCGTCGAGGCCGAGTGGAGCGGAAATCCGCGCCGCCTGCTGCAACTTGCGAAGGAGGTCGAGCGCGAGGGCGGGCGTGAGCCCTCGCGGCGATGGGGGCCACGCATGATCGACGTCGACATCTTGCTTTTCGGTGATGACCGCGTGCAGCTCCGCGACCTGGTGATTCCGCATCCGCGCATCGGGGAGCGACCCTTCGTCGTCGAGTCGCTGAGAGAGCTCGGTGTTAAACGGGTCGCGCGTTCGTGAATCGGTAGCCGATTCCGGGCACGGCCAGGATGTAATAAGGACGCGAGGGCTGCGTCTCGATCTTGCGGCGCAGGTTTCTTATGTGCACGTCGATCACGCGCGTCTCGATCGGGTATTCGTAACCCCAGATCGAGTTCAGAATCTTCTCCCGGCTCAAGACCTTGCCGGCATTGCTGGCGAGAAAGGTGAGCAGGTCGAACTCGGTATGCGTCAGCTCCACCTCCGTGCCTGACTTGTAGGTGCGCCGCTCGTTGACGTCGATCACCAGGTCGCGGAACTCGAGCCGGCTGCGCATCGCCTCCGCGTTTTCGAGGCGCGCGCGGCGGAGGTGGGCCGCCATCCGCGCCACCAGCTCCCGCAGTCGGAGGGGCTTGGTCACGTAGTCGTCGGCGCCGATCTCCAGGGCGACGACGGCGTCGATCTCGTCGGACCGCGAGCTCATCATGATCACCGGGACGGCCGGGTCCATCTTGCGAAGCTCGCGGCATACATCGAAGCCCGCGGCGTCGGGCAGGGTCACCTCCAACAGGACGACGCTCGGCCTCGAATGCTCGACCTGGCGCAGCGCCTCCGAGCCCGCCTCGGCCTCGACGACCTGGTAACCGTCCTGCTCGCACACCAGCTTGATCTCGCGGCGGGTCGAGCTGTCCGGCTCCACGACGAGGACCTTGCGAGAGGACTCCGCCACAGCCATGACTCCATCCTAACGTCTTTGAAGGATTGTTAGGGAATGTTTCGTTTCAGGCCCCGAATGAACGCTCTCGTTTTGCGTTCCATACCGAGGAGCCTCGCGCCGCCTGCTGAAAGCACCAGCTCCCATGCGCCCGCGTAGGCGATCTCCTCACCGCCAAACTCCGACTTGAAAAAGCCGATGCCGTGCCACGGATGCGCGGGACCCGCGTCGGGGGGCGGGACACCCCAGAGGTCGAAGTCCTTGCATCCCGCCTCGGCCGCCGACGAGATGGCCGACCACCATGCGAGGTCGTTGCCCATCAGCTCGCGGTGCGCCCCGCTGCGTCCGGCGAAAAGGCTGTACGCGCGACCGGCGTGACGCGCCACCAGAACGCTCGCGAGTGGCTGATGTTTTTCCGGCGCGTAGGCGGTGTACGTGTAGCACCACGGCAGCAGGTAGAGCATTAGGTCGTAGTAGCGCCGGTCAGGCAGGTGGATCGACGCGCGCCGCTCGACCGCGGCCGACTGACGCGCGAGCTCGATCGCGTCTCTGCCCTCTTCCACCACGACGCCACGCTTGATACCGGTCTTGATGTTGTAGCGGCGGCCATGGCGAAACGTCGACAGCAGCTCGTTCGGCGGACGCAGCTCGACGATGCGGGTGTGTTTTGGCTGCGTCGGAGCAACCTGTGCGAAGCCACGTTCGGTCAGCGCCTCGCCAAGCGATTCAGGCGCCTCCGGTTCGACCACAAGCCGCGCGATGTTGGCATTGCGCGCCCACGCGACCAGCCAGTCCACCGCCTCGGGTGTGGCGGGGACCGGACCGCGCGGGACGTACGCCTCTCGCGCCGAACCCACCTTGCGGATCTGGACGCTGGCCATCGTGCCCCGCACCAGACGCAAACGCTCGACACTCCAGCCGGACTGCGCCTGGACTTCGCCCCATGCCCACGACTGCAGCAGCGGAGCCGGCGATGCGAGCTCTTCCATATCGGCGTCCCACCTGGTCGCCTCGGCGTTCATCCGGGTCCGACCTCCGTGATCAGCGAAGACTCGAGGTGTGCGATGTCGTTCACGCCGCCAATCACCATCCGACCGTTGCGTTTTTCGATCAGCGAGATCGACGCGTTCTGAATCCGGAAAGGGAACAAGCCGCGGCTCGGCCTGCCGACGATTCGATGCAGTGCCACCTGGATCACGCCTCCATGTGTCACCACGAGAACGTCGCCGTGCTTATGTCGCCGCAGGATCTCGTCGAGCGCGGCGCCGACCCGCGCGTCGAAGAGCGCGGCGCCCTCGCCGCCCGGCACGACATCCCAATCCGGCTCCTCGACCCAGGCCGCCCACGCCTGTGGAAATCGCTCGGCGATCTCTTCGGTGCGCAGGCCCTCCCATTCGCCGAGATAGATCTCGCGCAGCGCGCGTGTGGGTTCGGGCTTCAGACCCAAGACCCGGCCGATGACCTCGGCCGTTTCCAGAGCGCGCTTCAAGTCGCTCGCGTAGACACCGACGAAGGGGCGCCCGGCCAACCGGCCGCCCAACAGCTCGGCCTGGCGGCGGCCTGCTTCGGAGAGTGGAGGGTCGAGCTGGCCCTGGATGCGCCGGTCGTGGTTCCAGGTCGACTGGCCGTGGCGAATGAGGATGAGGCGCGCCGGGGCAGGGCGAGCAGGTAGTGGGAGCTCTGGAGGCTCCGGGCGCGCGGCTCTGATCTCGATGCCTATACTAACTTTCTCTTAATTCTCGATCGGGCTCGGCCGATCTCAGGAGAGAAGACTGTTGCAGTCGCACGGCTCGCTGGCCGAAAACCCCCTTCGATCGCTCCTGGAGTCCGCTCAGGGTGAGCGGTCCACCGGTACCCTTATCGTCCGCAATGGAAACGGCGAATCCACGTCGCTGTACTTCCTCTTCGGGCACCTTTTTCACGCCCAGGGCAATGGCAAGTCGGGTGACGACGCGGTGGTCAACGCCCTCCACTGGACCAAAGGCGATTTCGAATTCGACGCCAAGGCCAAATTGCCGGCCGACGAGACCGTCAAGGCCGGCATCCCGGAGCTGGTCCACGCCGCGGAGACGGCGCCGAAGCCGGCTCCGGTCGAACCGAAGGCCGAGCCCAGGCCTGAAAAGGCCGAGCCGAAAAATGAGAGGAGAGAGCATGCTGAAGCGGAGCGCAAAGTGGAAGCACCACAGCCGAGACGGGGCGTGAAGCACCGCCCATCGCCGAAGCACGGCCGCGAGCCGATTCCGGTCCCGGCGGGTCAGATCCTTTACGACTCGCTGAAGACTTCGTTCGTCGACTTCCCACGCTTGCTGACGACGCTCGAGCGCGAGGGCTACACCGGATACGTGAGGCTGCTGACCGATGATGCGTCGGGCCTGATCCTGTTCCGTGAAGGTTCCGCCCTCGAGTGCCTGTACGACGGCGCCGCCGACGCTGGAAGCCTCGTCCTCGGCAAGCAAGCGCTGCAGCACTTCAACGACGACGTCACGGCCGGGCACGGGGTGCTCGACGTGGTCGGCCTTTCGCCGGAGCTGATCGACGGCCTCTACGAGCTGACCGTTTCGCGTCCGATGTACACGGAGCTGTACGCGGCGTGGGTCGACATGAAGGCTCTCCTGAATTTCTTGAGCGAGCGGAAGTTGAGCGGCAGCGTGATGATCCGCTCGGGCGGCGGCACCGGCGTCATCATCCTCGCCGCCGGCGAGCTCGCGGGCGCCTACACGAGCGAATCGCGTGACATCTCCGACAAACCTGACCGCGCGCTTGCGTTGTGCGACGACCCGAACGCGATGATCGAGGTCAAGTCGGCGGACGCGACGAAGCATCCGCCGCTGGATGTCGAGGAGATCGTCAGCGGGCAGCGTGGCAGGCAGGCTCCGCCGTCGGCGTTTGCCGCGTCGCCGGCGCCGGAAGCCACCGCACCCACGAACCCGACCGTACCGGTCATGCCCACGATGCAGCCCGAGCCGCCGACGGCGCAGATTCCGACCCCTTCGTTCTCCAACTACCCGGGGGGGCCGTCACCGGTGCAGGTGGCTCCGACCACGCCGCCCAGATCCGGCGGGCCGCAGCTCGACTGGGCGGGCATCGTGGCCGAGCTGCAGGCGATGGCGGAAGACGCGCTGGGCAACCGCGCGCGCAAGGTGAAGGACATACTGGGAGCCGCAGACCAATCACTCGGCGGCATCGAGGCGGCGATCGATCAGATCCCCAGCATCTCCCTCCTGTTCGTCGATTCCTCGCGCCTCGAGCAGCTGGCGCAAGAGATGAGGGCGCGGCTCAAGTCCCACCTCTAAGCCGTCCGGTATAAACCCTTAACAGGGTGGGTTGGTTTTCGATTTTTTCGCGCTTAGCCTCGAACCAGGTGCGTCGGCTCGGGGGAGGGAGCCGCGGGAGGAGGGAGGGCCCACGGAAGGCGTTCCCGATTCTGGGCGCGAGCCTCGTCGTGCTTCTCCTACCGCTGGCAGGATGCGGCGGGGATCCTCCTCAAATCGTCGACTACTTTCCGCAGCGCAATACAGTCGACGTCTCCACGGCGGCCCCGATCCGGATCACTTTCGACCACGACGTCGATCAGGCCTCGGTCGAAAGCCGGCTCCGCCTGGCACCGGCGACGACCGGCTCCGTGCAGTGGATCAACGGGCATCAGCTCGCCTACGTCCACGCCACTCTGCACACCAACGCCATCTATGAGGTGATCCTGGAGCCCGGATACCGCGATCTCGCCGGCAACATCTACACCCTGCGGCACCACTGGTCGTTCGTCACCGAAGGTCCGCCTGCGCTCTCAGGCTCCAATCCATCGAGCGGCGAGGGCGGAGTGGACCCGTCTGCATATCTGACCCTCGACTTCACCCGCGCCATGGAACCGGCATCGCTTAAGAGCGCGCTGTCTTTCAGCCCGAGCGTTCCTTTCGACGTCCGCCTCGAACCGACGGACAGCCGGCGCGTGATCATCGCGCCGTCCCAGCTTCTGTCGGCTAACACCGACTACCAGCTGCTCCTCAACACGGCGGCGCTCGACGTCGATGGCAACCAGCTTGGCCGCGATCAGCTGCTGAGGTTCACCACCGGAGCGCTCCATCCGCTCAGCCACTGGATCGCATTCGCCACCACCGGACCGGACGGACCAGCCGGAGGATTGTGGATTGTCAACGAGCGCGGGTTTCCACGCGAGCTGTTCGACAGCAGCGCGGTGCACTCCTTCAGCTGGTCGCCTGGAGGCGACTCGCTGCTGATCCAGGGCCCGAACGAAGCTTGGTGGCGGTTCACGCCAGGCGGCAACGCCACGCGCCTTACGTTCAAGGCGGCATGGGCCTCTTCGCTCGCGAACGGGCTTGGCTTCATCTACATCGATGACGCAGGAGTACTGCACCGGCAGGACGCCAACGGGGACGACGAGGTCATCTCCGCCGATGTCGCGGAGGCGGCCGTCTCGCCAAGCGGCCTGCGCGTGGCATTCATCAACGCGAAAAGCAACCTCAACGAGATCTGGGGCTACGACGTCGGCTTGCGTGCGCGTTATGAGCTCGCGCTGGACTCGGCTCCGGTGAGCGCTGTCTCATGGGCTCCGACGGCCAACCGGATCGCATACCTTCGACACGACCTCTCGACAACGAGTCTTCGAGTGCGCAGCCTGACCGGCGCGGCCGCGAGCAGCACCCTGATCGCCGGCGACATCGGCAGGCCAGCGTGGCTTCCAGACTCGACGCATCTCGTCTTTTCCGCCGCGGTATCCACGCCGAGCGGCTCCCTGCACAAGGCTTTCGTCATCAACGTGGTCTCGCCGCCCGCTGCCCTCAACCTGGCGGCGGCCCTGCCCTCTGACCCCGCGATCGAGGTGTCGTCACCGGTTTCATCGCCGGACGGGCACCAGATCGCGTTTCTCAGCGGCAACCAGGTGTGGCTGATGAACGCGGACGGGACGCGGCCGACCGCCCTGACGAGGGAGGACCCGGCGTCCTTTCCTTACTCGTGCCGCGCCGTGGCGTGGACGCGGACCTGAGCCCGCTCGACCATGCCTTCGAACAGCCCCTGCAGCCGGTCGGCGGTGCGCGTCCACGAGAAGCGCTGGGCGAGCAGGCGGCCGCGACGCCCCATCTGCTGCGCAAGCTCCGGGTTGTCCAGCAGCCGGCCGATCCGCTCCGCGTATGCGGCAGGCTCGTGGCCGTCGATCAGGTAGCCACTCACGTCGTCTCGCACGACTGACCGCAGACCGGCGACGTCGGATCCGACGACCGGCCTGCCGCAGGCCTGCGCCTCGAGCCCGACCAGGCCGAACGATTCGCTGTATGAAGGCATCACACAGACGTCAGCCGCCGAGTAGAAGTACGGCAGCTCGTGGTGCGCCACCGAGCCGAGGAAATCAACCCGGTCGCGAACGCCGAGATCACTGGCGACTGACTTCAGACGCTCCTTCTCGCTCTCGTCTCCGTCCTTGCTGTCCTCGCCGAGGATGACAAGGCGGACGTCATCGTGGCTGCGGTCCCGCAGCAAGGCGAGGGCGCGAATCGCCACCTCGACGCCTTTCAGGCGTTCGAGCCGTCCGACGAACAGAAGCATGCGGCCGGGTCCATATCCGATCTTCCGGCGTGCCTCGCCGCGGTCGATCGGTTGGAAAACCGACGGGTCGACGCCGGGCGGGACGACACGCACCCGTTCGGGGTCGGCTCCGTATCCCGTCACCAGGTCCACGCTTTCCTCGGCGGTCGACGCGATGAGGAGGTCCGCCTGCTGCGCGATCTCACCTTCCACGCGAATACGAAGCGCCGGCTCCGGGCGGGCTCCGGCCGCCAAGGTCCGGTTCTTGACCAGTCCAAGCGTGTGCGCGATGTGGGCCCATCCCCCGGCCAGCTGCGGCCGGAGCAAGCACGCGACCTCACCGGACAGCCAGTAGTGCGAGAAGAGAAGGTCGTAGGTGATGCCTTCACGCTCCGCGAAATCCATGACCTGGAGGGCGAACGCAGGCACCTGGTCGTAGAGCGAGTACTTGTCCAGCCCGCGTCCGGCCGGCAGGTAGATCACTCGCGACAGCGCGGCGAGATGCTCGATAACGGGGTCCTCGGACGTCTGCTTGCGGGTGAAGATGTCGGTTGCGATACCTCGGTCGCTGAACGCGCCGGCGATCTCGCGCACGTAGACGTTCAGGCCGCCGTTTGCGTTCTCGCCCAAAGAGGCCGTGGGCGACGTATGCATAGAAATGACCG
>VBFV01000161.1 GCA_005881335.1 Chloroflexota bacterium | reverse complement strand
CCTCGAGGCGGCTTTCAGGCGGGGAGGCGGCCGCCCAACAACCTCGCCACGGTCAGCGTCAGCAGCGCCGCCGCTGTGCCCCACGTGATTGCTGACACCACCGGATCGCTGAAGTCTGTTCCGCTCAGCACGGCATGCAGAAATGCCAGCGCAAACGCCAGGTATGCGAGGCGGTGGACCCACAGCCACAGCTCTTTGCTCATTCGCCGTTTCAGGTAGGCGGTCCCGGTCACGATCACCAGCAGGTCGACCGACAACGCGCCGACGCCGATGGCCAGGGTCCCATAGCTCGAATGGAATGGCACCACGAGGTCGAGCAGTCCAACGCGCGCGGTCGTGTCCAGCAGCAGGGAGCCCAGGTGGAGCGCGGCGAGCGGGATCCACAACACTGTCGTGTACTCGTGCAGCGAGCGCACCGCGCGGTTGCTTCCCAACCAGTCGAACACGGCGGTGCGCAGCGCGATACCGGTCACCAGCGCGATCGCGAGCGCGCCGTATGAAGCCAGGCCAGCGACCCGCGCCAGGACCCAGAGCAGCTGATCAGTCGTCATGTGTGCCGCTCAACCACCACGCCATCGCGTGCGCGGCGCAGTAGGCGGGAGCAAGGTCGGGACCAAGCAAAAGGGCCGTCTTCGCGACGACCTCCGCCTCGAAGCCGTTCGCGGCAACGACGGAGACCTCCTCGAGCCCGGTCCTCGCCGGCGATCCGGTGCGCGGATCGATGAGGTGATGCAGGCTTCCGCCCCTCCGGCCCTTCGGGCCACCTCCCCATAAATGGGGAGGAGTTTCTCCTCGCGGTCCCTCGTCCCAGCGCCGGCGGCGCACGCTGCTGGTCGCAGCGCCCTGGTTGCGCAGCAACAAGGTCGCACCGCCGAGTCCGACCGGCCATCCATCTCCCCTCGGCCCCGCTCCCCGCGCGCGCAGGTCGCCGCCGAGATTGACGACGACGTTGGGTCCCAGTGTCTCGGACAGCCGGTCGGCCATCCATCCCTTCGCGATTCCGCCGAGGTCGACGCCGCAACCATCCTGCACGCGTGCTTCGCCGTCACGGAGCTCGAGCACGTCGGGCAGCGGAAACAGCGGACGGAGACTTTCGAGTGTCGCGACTCCCGGCCCCTCGCTAAGTGGACGCGTGTAGCCGACCGCGAGCATCGCAGGCAGCACGGCCACGTTGACGAGGCCGGCGCTCATCGCATGAGCGCGCAGAGCCGCGTGCAAGATCTCGTCCATCTCGTCGCTGATCGGCACCCATTCGCCGGCAGCGCGATTGAGTCGCGACAGCTCGCTGTCCTCCGAAAAGCGCGTCAGGCGCGCGCCCAGCCGCCGAACCCAGGCCTCACCCTCGAGAAGTCGACCGTGCGGTTGACGAACCGCGAACAGGCTGCAGCTCGTGCCGAGGGCTTCGAAGTGATGCGACTCGACCGAGGCGTCAGGACGCATAGGTCGATGTCATCGGCTCAGCGTTGCTGGGCTGAACCGAGGGTCCAACAGTCAAAGTGCCGCCGACCGCGGCGTTGCTCGAGCTATTCGCGGCGGTCAAGACCGGCGGCTGCAGCGGAGCCGCCGGGTTCTTGAGATGCGACGTCACGAACAGCGCGGACGCGACCGTCGTGCACATCGTCAGCGCGGTGGCCGCCCCTTTGAGCAGGAAGGTCCGCACGTCAGACGGCGACGGGCGCCTTCAAAAATGGAACTCGATCGTAGGACGAGCCCAGGATCTTGGCCGCGTCAGCGCCCAGATGTCCGCTCAGGATCTCCTGGTACACCGAACGAAAGTCGACCGAGTACTTGAGGTTGCCGGTGTTGTCGAGAGTGGTGAGGCTCGGTTCGGCGCCGTACAGGCCGCCTTGCACCGGGTCGCCGATGAGGAGCAGCGGCGCGGCCGCGCCATGGTCGGTGCCACCGCTCGCGTTTTCTTTGGGCCGGCGTCCGAACTCGGACCAGGTGGCGATGAGAACCTTGTCCGCCATGTTGTGCGCGGCCAGGTCCTGGTAGAAGGCCGACACCGCGGAGTCGAGATAGCCCATGAGGTCGTCGTGGCGGTTGATCTCGGTGTAGTGCGTATCGAAACCGCCCAGGGTGACGTGCAGCAGCTTGACTCCCGTGCCGGTGACGATCAGCTCGGCCGCCAGCTGCAGCGCCGCGGCGAGCTGGTTCTTCGATGAGTAGACCAGCCTGACCTTGTCCGTGTAATCGGCCATCGGCTGATAGGTCGAAGCCGACGTGCGCAACGTGGCCATCGTCTCCGTCGCCGTGGCGATTGCGGTGTCGAACAGCGCGCCGTAGATTCCAGGCGTGCCTTTGTAGAGAGCACCGACCGCCGCCTCCACCTCCGTGCCGCCGGTAAAACCGAATGTCTTCTGGTTCTGGATCACGGTCAACGTCGCCTGCAGGTCGCGCAGCGCGCCGGGCGCGTCGGTCGCTCCGCAGGCACATCCCGTCAACGGATGTCCGTTGGAGTCGTAGTTCGTGGCCAGCGTCCGGCCAAGCCATCCGTCCACCTGGCGCCGAGTGGGGTCGCCCGTCTCCCAGATCCGAATCGACTCGAAGTGGGAGAACGTCGGATTCGGGTAGCCGACGCCCTGCACGATCGCGACCTTGCCCTTGTCCCACAGCCGCTTCACGCCGCCCAGGTTGTGGTTCAAGCCGTACTGCGAGTTGAGCGGCAGGGCTTGCGACACCATCGGTCCGGCCAACTTCGGCCGCAGGTCGTGCAGCGCCGGATCCGCGAGCGGAACCAGGGTGCGCAGCCCATCGTTGCCGCCCGCGAGCTGGATCATGACCAGGATGTTCTCGTTGGTCATTCCTTCTTTCTTGGCCGCGTAGACGGCGCGGGCGAATGCGTCGGGCACGGCTGCGTATCCCGCCGCAAGCCCGGAAGCACCGGCGCCGAAGACCAGGCCGGCTTTGAGGAAGTCTCGGCGCTTGAGCTGATTGATGCCGACTTCTCTGGTCATGTTTCGTGCACCTACTTGAGCTGAAATTCCGGAGAGGCCAGGAGGATGAACCAGCGCGCGCGGTCGTCGGCCGCCTGGTTCAGCAGGCTCGCGGTCTGCGGGCTGAGGACGCCGTCGAGGTGGCGGTGAATGCCGTCAGACGGCGACGGAAGCGAGCCCTTGACCTGACCCATCGCGGCGGTGACGAAGTTGACGCGCTCGACCACGGTGTTGGAAGAGATCCAGGCTTCGTTGTTCGGCCAGCCGTTTACGTCAGGCGGGTCGAAAAGGCTCTGTCCCATTCCCGATCCATGGCCGACGACCAGTTTCGAGAACGAAGAGACGCCGAGCGCACGACCGGTGTGGACCATGAACTCGGTCGGCGACTTGACCAGGCTGCGGTAGCTCTGGTCCGCCACGAATTCGGGGCTGTTGAAGATCGCCCGCATCAAAGTCTTCATGTCGTACTTGCTGCGCCGAAACGTGTCGCCGAGGTTCTTGATGTAACCGGTGCTCGGGCGCGCGGTCACAAAGTGCTGGACGACTTTGTTCGCGATCAACGGCGCGGTGGCGGGCTGAGCCAGGATGCGGTCGATCACTCCCTGGGTGTCGAGCGGGCCCGTCTTGCCGAGGAAGGTGACGCTTCCTTTATATGAGCGGCGCGGGTTGAAGACACCGCTCTTCTGGCTCGAATAGACCGGTAGCTTGCGCGTCACGTTGTTCTTGGCGTCCACGACCACGGTGGCGGTCGAGTCGGGCTGCGGCACCTGCCAGCCGGCAAGTGCTTTGGCGCCCTCGCGCACGTCGGCCTCGGTGTAGTTGCCCGCGCCCATCGTGAACAGCTCCATCAGCTCGCGGGAGTAGTTCTCGTTGGGGCTCTGTCCGGTTGAAGTCGCCAGGTCGAGATAGCGAAGCATCGCGGGGTCGGTCGTCACGCTCATCAGCATCGAGCGGAGGTCCGTCATCGCCATGCGCCGCCAGGTCAAGTTCTGCCAGTACATGAAGGTGTCATCGGCGGCTTTGCGGTAGTCGCTCGTGAAATGGCCGTGCCAGAACAGCGTCATGCGCTCGGCAAAGGGCGTCGAGGTCGTGAACATGTGGTCGATCCACCACTGCTGCAGCTGCGCGACTGGAAAGCGACCGCCCGGCGTGTTCGCGGCGGCCAGTACAGGTGGTTCGGCGGGCGGGGTTTCGATGAGCCGGTCGACGGTCTTGCTGAATCCATCGGAGAGAGCTGCTTCCAGATGAGTGGGCGTATATCCGAGACTCGTGCGCCGCAGCAGCTGCATGACTCGCGCCGACTCCGATTTGAGCGGCGAGATCCAGTCCATCGTCGTCCCCGTGCGAGGAGCGGCAATGTGCTGCATCGATCCGCCGAGGATCCTGACGACACCGACCCCGACGCCTGTCGCCACCGCGGCGGCGAGGGCCTGGCGGCGTGTGATGCCGCGAGTCCGGGCCGGGGCGGTGATCACCTGGTCCTGAGCCGGCGCCACGCTCATGGGTTCATTGAAACCTTCGGCGCGACTCCTGGCATTAGGCGGATGTGAAGAATTCGTAAGCGCGCGCGGCGCCTAGCAGGCCGAGCGAACTCCGTGGATGCAGGCGTAGGAGTCCGCCGCCAGGTGGGCGACGAACGCGCCGCCGATGGCCAGGGCGGCAAGCACCACGACAAGGTGAAGCGGTGCGAACTCGAGCGCCAGCAAGCCGTCGAGCGCTCCAGCCTCGCGCCTCAGCCCGACGCGAGCGATCCGCCACAAGTTCATGACGATCGCGACCGGGATTCCGATGAAGAGGCTGATGGTCGCCGCGATGATCGCGGCGGGCGAGGTGGCGAGCCATTCGTAAGGTTGGCCGATGCCTACGCTCTTCAGCAGGCCCGCCGCCACCAGGATGATGAATGGTGTGAGGAGGACCACGCCGACGATGCCGGCCCACGTGCTCGCGCCCCGGCGCGATTCATTCCATCCCTCGGGCATCTCGCCGAAGGCGAAGGTGAGCATGAAACGAACCGGCGCCCGCTCGAGGTGGGCGGCGACCGATATCCACTCACCTTCGTGCCGCTCGGCCCGGCTCCTTGCGACCATGCCCATCCGGCGAGCTTACCGGAGGCCCTTAACGGGCTGGGTTGACGCTGTAAAGGCCGCCCCTTAGCCTGCGAGTACGGTCGGTCGGCTCGGGGGAGGGAAGCCGGCGGGAGAGGGAGGGCCCGCCAAAGGCGTCGGTCATTTCGAGGCAAACGCTGTAGTTAGCTCGCGACTGCTAGGCTTTTGGACGCGATGCCTGGTTATCGGCTTGGGCAGGCGGCGAAGATGCTCGGGGTCAGCGTCGACACCGTGCGGCGCATGGTCGACGACGGCCGGCTCATCGCCGTGCGCACGGCAGGCGGGCAGCGCCTCATCGACGGGGAATCGCTCGCCGCCGTCGCGAAGCCGAAACGCACGGCCAAGCGCGATCAGCCCGTCAAAGCATCCGCACGAAACCGATTCCCCGGCATCGTCACGCGCGTCATCAAAGATCGGGTCGCCGCGCAGGTCGAGATCCAGGCCGGGCCGCATCGGCTGGTCTCACTGCTGACGCGCGAGGCGGTCGACGAGCTGGACCTCAAACCGGGAATGCCCGCGATCGCGGTCGTCAAGGCGACCAATGTCAGTGTGGAGCTGCCTCGTGGCTAGAGCGCTCGCCGTCTTGATCGCACTCTTTTCTTTGGCGGCGTGTATCGGGCCGCATGAAGATTGCGCGCTGATGGCCTGCCGTCAAAGACCAGTAGGTCCCTTGACAGTCTTCGCGGCCGCCTCTCTTCAGCCGGCATTCGACAAGATCGCTGCGCAGATTCACGTCGATGCAACCTTCAACTACGCGGGTACCCAGACGCTTACGGCTCAACTCACCCAGGGTGCGGAGGCTGACGTCTTCGCCTCCGCTGACAAGACTCAAATGAAGACACTCCTGGACGCGGGCCTGATCGCCGGCGCGCCCGAGGTCTTTGCCCACAACCGGCTCGAGATCGCGGTCGCCAAGGGCAACCCGAAGGGCATCCATTCCCTGGCCGACCTCGCCCGCCCAGGCCTTGTCGTTGTGCTGGCCGATCCTTCAGTGCCGGCCGGCAAATATGCCCAGCAGGCTCTGGCCAAAGCCAACGTGACAGTCCATCCCGCAAGCCTCGAGCCGCAGGTAACTGGCGTTTTGAGCAAAGTTGCCCTCGGCGAGGCCGATGCCGGGATCGTCTACGTCAGCGACGTCGTCACCAGCCAAAAGGTTCAGGGCGTGCCGATTCCCGACAGTCAGAACGTGGTCGCCGATTACCCCATCGCCGCGCTGAAGAACGCGCAGCACAACAGCAACGCCGCTGCCTTCATCGCCTTTGTCCTGGCACCGGACGGGCAATCGATCCTCAAAGCCGCCGGCTTCGAGCCCGCGTGAGCCAGGCGCGCGTCCCAGCGCCCTTGATGGCGCTGGCGGGGCTCGGCCTCCTCCTCTTCCTCCTCCCCCTCGCCGGGCTCGTCGTCCGTGCGCCTTGGGGTCAGGTCGGACAGGAGCTGCTCGCGCCCCAGACCGCGACCGCGCTGGGACTCTCCATCTTCTGTTCGGTCACCGCGACCGCGATCGCGCTCGTGCTCGGGATTCCGCTCGCACTTGTCCTCTCCAGGACCACGGGCACGCTGCGCAGCGTCCTGCGCGCGCTCACCACTCTGCCGATGGTGCTGCCTCCGGTGGTCGGTGGCGTGGCGCTGCTCCTCGCGTTCGGCCGCCGCGGGCTGATCGGCGCGCCGCTTTATCAGCTCTTCGGCGTGCAGATCCCGTTCACCACCACGGCCGCCGTCATCGCGGAGACCTTCGTCGCGATGCCATTCCTGGTGATCGCCATCGAAGGCGGACTGCGCTCGCTCGACCAGCGCTACGAGGAGGCGGCTCGCGCCCTCGGCGCCAACAGCTGGAAGGTGTTCGCGCGCGTCACCCTTCCTTTGCTGCGGCCGGCGATCTTCTCCGGCGCTGTCCTGTGCTGGGCCCGCGCGCTCGGCGAGTTTGGAGCCACGATCACTTTTGCCGGCAACCTTCCCGGCCGCACCCAGACGGTGCCGCTGGCGGTCTATATCGCGTTGGAGTCGAAGCCGGAAGCCGCGATCGTGCTGAGCCTGGTCCTGCTCGCCGTGTCGCTCGCGATCCTCATCGGCCTGCGCGACCGGTGGCTCGGCGAGCCTTGAGCCTCCACGCCACGATCAATGTCGAGCGCAACGGCTTCGCGCTCAGCGTCGATATGACGGTCTTCGATGGCGAGACCGTCGCGGTCCTTGGTCCCAACGGAGCCGGCAAGACCACGCTTCTCCGAGCGCTCGCCGGTCTCGTGCGTATCACAGGCCACGTCGAGCTCGACGGCTACGTGTTTGACGATTCGGCGACCAACCGCCACGTTCCGACCGAGGAGCGACAGGTGGGACTTGTATTCCAGGACCACGTGCTGTTCCCGCACATGACGGTCCTCCAGAACGTTGCGTTCGGGCTGCGACGCGATGGCGAGCGAATTGCCGGCGCGTGGCTCGAGCGCGCCGGCCTGGGTGACAAGGCCAACGCCCTGCCGAGTCAGCTCTCGGGCGGACAGGCACAGCGCGTGGCGCTGCTGCGCACCCTCGTGACCGAGCCTCGACTTCTCCTCCTTGACGAACCGCTATCGGCGCTCGACGTCAGCATCCGCGCCGAGGTCCGGCGCGAGCTCGCGCGCCAGCTCGCGGCGTTCAAAGGCATCCGCATCCTGGTCACCCACGACCCGCTCGAAGCGATCGCTCTCGCCGATCGCCTGGTGGTGCTCGAGCGGGGCAAGATCGTCCAGAGTGGATCGCCCATCGACGTCACGGCCAAACCGCGCTCGCGCTTCGTGGCGGACCTCGCTGGCGTCAACCTTCTGCGTGGCCGAGGGAGAGGCGACCACATCGAGCTCGACAACGGAGCGACCATCGCGGTTCCCGGTGCCGGCGAGGACGACGTTTTTGCGGTCATCCACCCGCACGCGGTGGCGCTGTATCGCGCCAAACCTGAAGGCACTCCGCGCAACGTGTGGCCCGCGCGCGTTGAGGATCTCGACCTCCACGCCGAACGTGTGAGGGTTCGGCTCGGCGGACCTGTGCCGTTGGTGGCGGAAGTCACGACGTCAGCGGTGCGCGACCTGCACCTCGAGCCTGGCACGGATGCCTGGGTCGCCGTGAAGGCGACGGAAATCTCCGTCTATCCCGCGTAGGATCGCGGCACGGCATCCTCAGCTACGCCGGAGGCGTGATGCTCGGCGCGGCGACCGATGAGGGCCTGGTGCCCGACCCGGAGCGGATCGTGGACGGGTTCGAAAAGGAGTTCAAATCGCTTCGTGCCGCCGCCCATGTTTAGGCGGTCTGTTAGTTGGTAATCTTGTAAGCACCATGGCCGAGACCGTGACCGAGCAAGAGGCGCTCGACGTCTACTCGACGATCGTCAGCTCCGTCGCGGAGGCTGTGCTTCCGTCGGTGGCCAGCCTGCGCATTGGACGCGGTGGCGGCCGCGGCTTCGGCGGCGCCGGGTCCGGCGTTGTCATCACCCCCGACGGATTCCTGGTCACCTCCGCCCACGTCGTCGCCGCGGGCGGCGCCGCCAGCGCCTCCTTCATCGACGGCACCGAGCACGACGTCGACGTCGTCGGCGCGGATCCCCTCAGCGACCTCGCCGTCGCTCGCGTCCGCGCGGACAACCTCCACCCCATCCGGATCGGCAACGCCGACCAGCTCAAGGTCGGCCAGCTGGTCGTCGCGATCGGGAATCCGATGGGCTTTTCGGGATCCGTCACGTCCGGGGTCGTCAGCGGGTTAGGCCGCTCGCTG
>VBFV01000160.1 GCA_005881335.1 Chloroflexota bacterium | reverse complement strand
ACCACCAAGCAGGAGCTGAAGCAGGCGCTCGACGAGAACCCGCCGTTCGGCAGCAACCTGTGCGTGTCGCCAGACCAGGTCAAACGCATCTACCAGACGAGCGGAACCAGTGGCAGCCCCAGTGTGCTCGCGCTGACCCGCGGTGACATGGAGTCATGGACGACCATGGGCACGCGGACCTACTACGCGACAGGCATCCACGAGCACAGCAGCGTGCTCACGACCTTTGGCGCCGGGCCGTTTGTCGCGGGCCACACGCATTTCGTGCTGCTGCGCATAGGCACGCGGTCCGTCCCGGTCGCACCGGGTGACACGGAGCGCGTCGTCTTCGGACTGCGCGCCGGTCTCGCCGACACACTTCTGTCAACCGCTTCATTCGCGCAGTACCTGGCCAACCGGGTCGAGAAGGACACCGTCCCTCTCCCCTTCCGGGGAGAGGGTCAGGGTGAGGGGCGAGGGCTGACGCACGTCGTCACGGGCGGCGAACCTGGTGGTGGAATCCCGGCCATCCGCGATCACATCCAGCGCGTGCTCGGCGTCACGGTGACCGAGGTGATGGGCATCGGCGACATCGCGCCCTCGCTCTTTGGCGAGTGTCCACACCAGCAGGGCATGCATTTCTGCGGCGCAGGGCATGTGTGGGTGGAGTTGATCGATCCCGACACCCGCGCACCGATGCAAATCGAAACCGGCGCCGTGGGAGAGATGGTCTACACCACGCTGACGCGCGAGGCGATGCCGATCGTGCGTTTTCTCGGCGGCGACATCGTGCGCATCGAAGGGACTTCCTGCGAGTGCGGGAGGATCAGCTTCCGACAGCGCGTCCTGGGGCGACGCGACGACATGTTCATCGTCCGCGGCGTGAACGTCTACCCGACGGCCATCCTCGCGATCGTCGGCGACTTCCGGCCCCGGGTGACCGGCCGGGCACGCGTGATCCGCAAGGGCGAGGCGACCTCGATCGAACCCCCGGTCCCGGTCGAGGTCGAGGTGACCGAGCGGCACGAGTCGGATCCATCACTGGTCACGGCGATCGAAAATGCGATTCACTCCAGGTTGATGTTTCGGAGCAAGGTCGAGCTCGTGCCGGAATCGGATTTCGGAGAAGCCGGCTACAAGACGAAATTGACCGTCCAGAAGTGAGCCGCAAGAAGATCAGCTCGCGGCTTGGCCGCAGCACGACCGACCAGGTCTTCGTACGCGGCCACGACCTGGCGGAAGACCTGATCGGCAAGGTGTCGCTCGGCGACGTCGCGTTCCTCGAGCTCAAGGGCCGGCTCCCTTCGAAACAGGAATCGGTGATGTTCAACGCGCTGGTGGTGACGCTGGTCGAGCACGGCCTCACCCCGAGCACGATCGCCGCCCGGCTGACCTATTTCGGCGCGCCGGAGGCGCTGCAGGCGGCGGTGGCCGCCGGCCTCCTTGGCATGGGCGACCGCTTCGGCGGCTCGATCGAGCAGGCGGCCCGCACCCTGCAGGAGGCGCCGCCGGACGGCGAGCTGCGCGGCATCGCGAGGCAGATCGTCGCGTCCCATCGTGCCGGCAAGCAAGTCATCCCGGGCATCGGCCATCCTGTCCACAAGCCGGCCGACCCGCGGGCGACCAGGCTGTTCGTCCTGGCGGCGGAGAACGGCTTTTCCGGCCGCCACGTACAGCTGATGGAGCTGATCGCCGACGAGGCAACCTCCGTCTACGGCCGCGACCTGCCCGTCAACGCGACCGGGGCCATCGCTGCCATCGCGACCGAGATGGAATTCCCGTGGCGCATCACCCGCGGCCTGGCCGTGATGGGCCGGGCGATCGGCCTGGTCGCCCACCTGCAGGAAGAGATGGACGACCCGATGGCGGCGGAAATCTGGTCACGGACCGAGGCGGACGCCTCGACTGACACCGGAAAACAGCGGGACTAAGATGAGGGTTCGCCCAACAATCTGACCGGAGGGGAAGTGGCCGCCAGCATTCCCGGTATCCACCACGTGACGTGCATCACCGGCGACGTGCAGAAGTGCGTCGACTTCTATGTCGGAGTGCTTGGGCTCCGCTTCGTCAAGAAGAGCATCAACCAGGACCTGCCGGACACCTACCACATCTATTTCGGCGATTACCTGGGCACCCCGGGGACGGCCATGACGTTCTTCGGCTGGCCGACCTGGCCGAAGCAGCGCGCCGGCAGCGGCCAGATCACGACAGTCTCGTTCCAGGTGCCGGCCGGATCCCTTGGCTTCTGGAGCAACCGGCTCAAGGGGTTGGGTGTAGATCACAGGATGGTCAGCAGGTTTGACGCCGACGCCATCGTCCTGCACGACGCCGACGGCATCGAGGTCGAGCTCGTGGCTCAGGCAGCCAACGATCGTTGGACCCCGTGGCCCGATTCGCCGGTCGACGCCGAGCACGCGATCCACGGCTTTCATTCGGTGACGATGACCCTGGCCGAGATGGCCGCGACGTTCAACCTGCTGACGTCGGTCATGGGTTTCCGGATGGTGACGCAAGAAGGAAACCGGACGCGGTTCGAGACAGGCGCGGGCGGACCACATTCAATCCTCGACGTGATCGAGTCGCCGGAAGGTCCGGTCGGCGAGGAGTCGATCGGCACCGTCCACCATGTCGCCTGGCGGACGCCGGATCCCGAAAACCAGAAGGTATGGCGCGACACCCTGTTGACCGCCGGACGCAACGTGACGCCGGTGATCGACCGCTGGTACTTCAAGTCGATCTACTACCGCGAGCCCGGAGGCGTGCTGTTCGAGATCGCGACCGACGGTCCCGGATTCACAGTCGACGAACCACCGGAAAAACTCGGCACCACACTGAGCCTGCCGCCCTGGTTCCAGGTGCGGCGCGATCAGCTCGACGAGATCTTGCCGCCGATTGTCGTCCCGACCACGGCGACGACCGGCGCTCATCAGGGCGTGGTCAACCAACATGAGAGGGGGCACTGAATGAGTACCGCAGTGATCGCACCGGTCAACCCGTTTGCGGCGGAAAGCAAAGACACGGTCCTGAGCGTCATGCGCCGAGACCGGGAGAAATTCACGCGGCTGGTATCTGACCCGAAGAACTGGAATGTGGATACACGCTGTGTTGGATGGGAGACGCGGGACCTGGTCGGGCACATGATCGACGTCATGGAGGGTTATTTCAAGAATTGGGACGCGGCCAAGAAAGGCGAGACGCCGACTCCACTTGGCATGGCGGCGATGGGAGGGACCCTCAACGACCACGCGCTCGACTTCCGAAAGCTGTCCCGTGAGGAGGCGCTCGACCGGTTCAAGAAGGACGCCCAGAAGCTGGACGGCATGCTCGGCGCGCTGAAGCCCGACGAGTGGACCGGCTTCATGGTCTCGCACCCCTTCGCCGGGCCTGTCCCGGCCGGTGCCTACGCCACGTTCCAGATCATGGACTACGGCATCCATCCGTACGACATCGAATACGGGCTGGGCAACAAGCTCGCCACGATCGACGAGGCCAGCGCGGGCTTGATCCTGCCCTTCACCTTCATCTTCTGGCAGAACACCGTCGACCAGGATGCCGCCAAGGGAGTCGACATCACCTACGGGATCGAGGTGGCGGGACCGTGGGGCGGCAAGTGGCGATGCACGGTCAAGGACGACAAGTTTGCATACGAGCCGGAGAAGGGCAACTTCGAAGGTTGCGACGCGCTCTTCAGCTTCGCCTCGCCGCAGGAGGAGGTGCTGACGCACTTCGGCCGATACCCGGGCGGTTCCGCCAGCGGTGACCCGGCCGTCATCGAAAAGGTGCGTCACCTCTTCTTCCCCTTCTAATCCGAAGCACTCTCTGGGCGGCGGACCTGGCGCCTTCGGGTCCGCCGCTCTTCGCCGTCGAGGAGGTCGACTCGCAGCGGGCTGCGCCACTCGTCGCGGCGATGGGCAGCGACGGCGACCTCGTCGCGGCGCGTTTCGCGCGGGGAAGCCGTTGCTTTGCGGTGTGGATCGACGGCGGAGTCGGCGGCTACGGCTGGCTTTCGACCGGCCCGGAATGGATCGGCGAGCTCCAGCTCGAGATCAGGCCGCGCGCGGGCGAGGCTTACATCTGGAACTGCGCAACCGTCGATGAGCACCGCCGCAAGGGGATCTTCCGATCGCTGCTCGTCGGGATCTCCCAGATCGCTCGCAATGAAGGACTGAAAAGATTGTGGATCGGCAGCGTGGCGATCCCGGCCGAGAAGGTGGTCGAACCGTCAGGTTTCAAGCCCGCGATACGGTTCACGAGCTTGACTTTTGGAGGCCTGCACCTGATGCGTGTGACGCCGGCCTCAGACACCGCGTTGGCGGCCGAGGCGATGTCGCGCGTGGGGATGAACGCGGGGGTGAGGTTGCACCCATCCCGCGTCCGCCGCCACTAAAGCGCCGAGAGGTAAATGCGCAGGAGGTCTTCCGCGGGATATTTGCCCGCAACCTCGTCGGCCGCGCGGCGCAGCTCCGCCTCCCCGACCCCGTAGTCCGCGATGTGCTGGGGCAGACCCAAAAACGCGATGAGATGCCGAACCCTATCCGCGGCGGGGCCGCCCAGGGCCTCCGTGAGAACCGCCATGCGCTCCGGCGTCTTCTTGGCCAGATACGTCATCACGTGCGGGAGCAACAGGCAGGACGTCACGCCATGCGGGATGCGATAGCGCGCTCCGATCTGCTTGCCCATCGTGTGGCTCAGCCCTGACGCCGACGCGCCCGGCAGCGTGAAGGAGAACCAGGCTGCGAGCTGATTTTCAGTCCGCACGTCCAGGTTGTGAGGATCCGCTTTCGCACGCGGCAGCGACGAGAACAAGCCGCGGATCGCTTCGAGCGCCATCACGTCGTTGAACGGATGCTCACCGCCCGCGAGGAATCCCTCGACCGCATGGTCGAGCGCGCGGATCCCGGTCGAGAGCCACAGCTCCATCGGCGTGGCCAGCGTCAGCTCTGCGTCGTAGATCACCGCTTCGACCAGCAGGCGCGGGTCGCGCATGCCGGCTTTGTCGCCGGCCTCGTTGGTGTAGCCGGCTCCGGCGGCCAGCTCGGCCACCGACAGCGTGGTCGGGATCGCGAGGTGGGGGAGAGCGCGTCCGTCCCCGTCGGCGAGCCGGACTGACACGATCTTGGCCGCGTCGATCGCGCTGCCTCCGCCGAAGCTCACCACTCCGTCGGCGCCGGCGCTCGAAGCCTCCTCGACGCCCGCGTCGATCTGCGACATCGGCGCGTGCTGCGAGATCACGATTGTTACGACCGGTTTGGCAGGCAGACGATCCAGCTCCCCGAGCAATGACCGCGTCGTGACGAGGGCGACGCGCAGGACCTCGAGGCGCTGCAGCTCAGCGCTCAGCTGTGCGACCGAGCCCCGTCCCCAATGAATGACACGAGGATTCGAGTAGCTGAAGACGCCGCTTGACATACTAGGAAAAGCATGAGCATTGCCCACGGTCAACGCGTCCTCGCGGCCGGGGAGCCGGTTGCGTCCGCTCGCGCGGCGATGATCCTCCTTCATGGCCGCGGCGCGAGCGCCGAGGACATCATGACCATCGCCTCGGAGGTGCAGCATCCGGGGTGGGCGTACCTCGCGCCTCAGGCAGTGGGCAACGCGTGGTATCCGAATCCGTTCACCGCTCCACTTGCGAGCAACGAACCGTACCTGAGCGCCGCTCTCGACATGATCTCGAAGCTGGTCGAGCGCGTCGAGCCGACCGTGCCTGCGCAGCGGATCATGCTGCTCGGCTTCTCGCAAGGGGCGTGCCTCACGCTCGAGTGGGCCGCTCGCAATGCGCGCCGGTACGGCGCCATCGTGGGCCTGAGCGGCGGGTTGATCGGACCTGACGACACCCCGCGCGACTACCCGGGCTCCTTTGACGAGACGCCGGTCTTCCTCGGCTGCAGCGACGTGGACCCTTATATCGCGAAGGAACGCGTCCTCGACGCGGCTGAAGTCTTCAAGCGGATGGGCGCCGCCGTGACGGTACGCCTGTATCCGGGTATGGGGCACATGGTCGGAGCGGAAGAGATCGCCATCGTCCGCGGCCTCGTCGAGGCGATCTAGGCCTTCTTTTCGGCCTCTTCGCCCATCTCGCCGTGCTCCACGATGTCGCCCGACTTGAAGAGCACAGCCTGCAGCACGGCGCGCCACTTCGGCTTCCGCCGGGAGAGGAACTCGAGCGCCATCGCGAAGTGCTTGAACTCCTCCTCCTGCGCCTCCTCCATGATCGCCTTTGCCTCCCGGTCCGACTCGACCGACAGGCGCTGCTCGTACCAGCCGATGGCCTCGGCCTCCTCCTGCAGGGAGGCGGCCACGCGCGCAAAGGTCCGGATCTCGGGGCTCAGCTCACCGGCCGGTTCGTGATACTGGTCAGTCGGCATAGCAAGGAAACGCACAGAGGAGGCTTAAATAGCGCAGTGACACTCGAAAACATCGTCGTCACGATCGTGGTCGGCCTGGTCGCCGGCTTCCTCGCCAGCCGTGTCGTCCTGGGCAAAGGCCGGGGCTGGTTTTGGGACATCATCATCGGCATCCTTGGCGCGATCATCGGCGGTTGGTTGGCCGGCGTGCTGCACATCTCGGTCAACGTTGGCCCTTCGATCCTCAATCAGATCATCATCGCCTTTGCCGGCGCCGTGCTCCTCCTTCTGATCTGGCGACTGCTGTTCCGGCGAGGGAAATAGCCACCGCTTCCCCCGTCTTCTAGTCGTCAGATGGACTACCGGCAGCCCGTTAGGTTTGGCGTGTTTGTCACTCCCGAGGCGACCGAGCGGCCCCTGCAGATGGCCGCGCTGGCGGACGAGCTCGGCTACGAGGTGGTCGGTGTCCAGGACCATCCATACCAGCGCCGCTTCTTCGACACCTGGACGCTGCTGACGGCGATCGCGATGCGGACGGAACACATCACGGTGTTTCCGGACGTCGCGAACCTGCCGCTGCGGCCGCCGGCAGTGCTCGCCAAGGCCGCGGCGAGTCTCGACCTGTTGAGCGGCGGCCGCGTCGAGCTCGGCCTTGGAGCCGGCGGGTTCTGGGAGGCGATCAAGGCGTACGGCGGTCCGGTTCGGACTCCCGGCGAGTCGGTGTCGGCGCTCGAGGAGGCGATCCAGGTGATCCGCCTCATGTGGAGCGGCCAGCACGGGATCCGCTTCGAAGGCAAGTTCTATGCGCTGGCCGGCGCGCATTCAGGTCCGGTGCCGGCGCACCCGATGGGCATCTGGCTTGGCGCGTACAAGCCACGCATGCTGTCGGTTGTCGGACGCCTGGCGGACGGGTGGGTACCCTCGCTCGGCTACTTCAAGCCTGCCGACCTTCTCGAAGGCAACCGGCGCATCGATGAAGCGGCCACCGCGGCGGGACGTGATCCGCGTTCGATCCGGCGCCTGCTCAACTCCGGCTATCTCGACGCCGAAACGCTGCTCTCGCTTGTAGTCGACTACGGGATGGACACTTTCCTGGTCAGCGACGACCCGGATGAGATGCGGACTTTCGCCACGGAGGTCGCTCCGAAGGTGCGCGAGGAAGTTGAATCACGCCGATCTCGTAGCGCTGATTGAGGAAGGCGTAGGGGAGCGTGGAGGCCGTTGGGCCGACCTCGGCGCGGGCGAAGGCGCGTTCACCCTCGCCCTTGGCGAGCTCCTCGGCCCGGAGGCGCACATCACCGCCATAGATAAGGACGCGCGCGCCCTCCACGCGATTGAAGGTCGATTCGAGGTCCGCGTCGCGGACTTCACGCGCCCGCTCGGACTGAGCGACCTCGATGGCGTGTTGATGGCGAACTCGCTGCATTACGTGCGCGACAAGCAGCCAGTGCTGGAGTCGGTGCGCAAAATGCTTCGCCCCGGCGGGCAGCTGATCATCGTCGAATACGGTGCCGACCGCGGGAATCCGTGGGTGCCTTATCCATTCACGTACGCGAAGTGGGAAACGATGGCGGCTCGGGCGGGTTTCCAAGGCACGCGCCTCCTGAAAACCGTCCCGAGCCGCTGGCTGGGGAGCATGTACTCGGCCAGCTCCCTCTCCCCCTAAGGGGAGAGGGCTGGGGTGAGGGGCGGGCTAGAAAGTCTGCGACTGCCTTTCGGCTTCTTGGGCGTGCCGTCCCCGGTGGCGCCGCATCCAGCGCCGGATCATCACGCTGCGGCGATCATCGCCGCCGCGACCGCCGCCCCCAGGGTTGAAGCGCTTGGTCACGCCGTCGAGCTTGGCGCCCCAGGTGACGTACTTCTTGAACCGCTCCTCGGCCTCCCGGGCGATGCCGATTCGGTGCCCGCGCGTCTCTTCGCGGAACCGGGCGATGCGGCCGGCGGCCGCGCCTTCCTTTTCCTCAGGCGTGGAGCCGAGCTTGGTCTCGGGCAGCGTGCCGATGACCACGATCTGGTCGTCCTCGACGGCGACCTCCACTCCCGAGAACCAGCCGTCCGGGAGCCTACCGGCAAACCAACCTTTGATCGATCCGAGCTCTTTCTCATCCATGTATTACATAATTACACTGTAAAGATGAGGAAGTCAACTGGAGGCTCCGGCGAAGCCGCGCAAACGAGCCGTAAGCTCACGTGGACATGGGAATGATGCCGCCGGGCTCGCATGGGCCCGTGATCTGGTGGGGAGGTTGGGGCCGGGGCCGGCGCAACCCCGAGAGCGGTCCCGCCAACAGCGGCCTGACCGGCGATCCCACGATCGAGCCGCCGCAGCAACCCGAAGGCCCCAAGGACCTCCGCGGCCGATGGGAGAGCCTCAAGCAGTCGGTCGTCGGTACGACCGCGGCGCTCCCGCAGGTCCTACGCCTGGTCTGGGAGGCCAGCCGCCCGACCACCATCGGCCTGTTTGTCACGACAGCCATGGCCGGCGTCATCCCGACGATCTCCGTCGGTATCACGTTGACGCTGACCAACGCTGTCGTCGCGGGCATCGCCATCCACCAGTTCCACCAGCCTGACCGCATTGTCTTTTCCAGCCTGGGCGTGCCGTGGCTTCCAGGACCGACCTTGAGCTCGGTGCAGATGATCGTTCTCCTGGCCGGACTGCAGTTCGTCCTCTTCGTCGTCAGCGCGCTGTTGAACACGTTGCGCAACATCTTTCAGCAGCTGCTCCAGAACTCGGTGTCCATGCGCATCCAGCTCATGGTCATGGAGAAGGCCGCGTCGCTCGACCTGCCCTTCTACGAAGACCCGGCTTCCTACGACCTGCTGCGGCGGGCTCAAAACGATTCCATCAACCGGCCTGTGTTGATGATCGCGACCGCGTTCGGCCTCCTCCAGACCCTCCTCACGCTGGGCACGATGATCGCGCTCTTGTTCGGCGTGAGCTGGATTCTTGCCGTGGTGGTGCTGATCTCACCGATCCCTGCCTTCATCGCGGACACCCGCTATGGCTGGAGGGGTTACAACATCGCGCGCTGGGGTTCGCGACTGCTGCGTCGCATGCAGTACATGGTCTCGCTCGTCACGACCGATTCGTTCGCCAAGGAGGTCAAGCTTTTCGGTCTCGGCCAGTACTTCATCGAGCGGTACCGACTCATCGCGAACGCCTTTTACGACAGCCAGAAGTCTCAGCTCGTTCGCCGGTACATGACAGGTTTCGTGCTGGGCAACCTCAGCACCATCGTCACGTCGATCACGTACCTGTACATCGCCCTCCAGGCGATCGCCGGCCGGATGTCACTGGGTAGCCTGACCGCATACACCCAGGCCGCTGTGCAGGTGCAGAACTCCATCCAGAGCGTGCTCAGTGGCTTCTCGGGCATGTACGAGCACAACCTCTACCTCAACAATCTCGTCGAGCTGATGGCCAGGCAGCCATCGATGCCGGTCGCAGCCGAACCCAGGCCGGAGCCGCAGCCACTACG
>VBFV01000159.1 GCA_005881335.1 Chloroflexota bacterium | reverse complement strand
CTCTACTTCAACATCCCGATGTGGCCCGGACATCTCGCCGGTCAGCACGTCGATGTTCGGCTGACCGCCGAGGACGGCTACCAGGCCGAACGCAGCTACTCGATCGCCTCGCCGCCAGAAGCCCGCTGGGTTGCTATGACGGTCGAGCGCCTCGACGATGGCGAGGTGTCGCCGTACCTCGTGGGCGAGCTCAAGGTGGGGGACAAGCTGGAGCTCCGGGGCCCAATCGGCGGACATTTCGTATGGCGAGCGGGCGACGATCGTCCACTGCTGCTCGTGGCCGGAGGATCCGGGGTGGTCCCGTTGATGGCGATGCTCCGCCACCGCGCGACAGCGCCGCACAAGGCACCCGCGCGTCTTCTCTATTCCTCGCGCGCGTTGGCCGACATCATCTATCGCGAAGAGATCGATCGCCTGGTGGCCGCGAGCGACGGGCTGCTCGTCTCTCACACGCTGACGCGCGAGAAGCCGGCCGGATGGAGCGGCTACACCAGGAGGATCGACGCCGCGATGGTGAAAGAGGTCGCATGGCCGAAGGCCCAGACGCCGGCGGTCTTCGTCTGTGGCCCGACTCCATTCGTGGAGACGGCGGCCGACCTCCTGGTCGGCCTGGAATACGACCCGCTGTGGATCAAGACGGAAAGGTTTGGAGCCACCGGAGGAGCCGGAGGAGGATGAAGATGCAAACGTCCGAGATGAAGCTGGATGGCAACGCGATCGCCGGTTTGCTGGGCGAGATCTTCGCCGTCGAGATGACGACGGCGCGCGGCACGTGTGCCTCGTGTGGCGCGGTCAACGAGGTCGGGCGGGTGGACGTTTACGTCCACGCGCCCGGAACCGTGGTCCGCTGCCCCTCGTGCGAGCTGGTGTTGATGCGCATCGTGCGACAACCCGGACGGGGTCGCTACTGGCTGGACCTGAGCGGCGTGCGCTGCCTGGAGTTCGCTGAGGGTTAGGTCCCGGGCTTTTTCATCGCCCACGGCCCGAACCGGATCATCCCGATCAGGAGCCACACGAACAGCGCGACGCCCGCGATGGCGAAGACTTCGTCGACGGCTATCGCCCACGTCGGCATAGGTGAAGCTTCAGGTTTGACGAAATACGAAAGGTTGGTGATGGCACCGATGCCGTTCAAGCCGCACAGGACGAGAACAACCCAGAACATCCACCTCCAACCGAGGTAGCTGCCGAGTGCCGCCACCAACCCAAGTATCGAGACCACGACCACCGTCGCCCAGCCGATGAAGATCGCGAAGGACACGACGGTCTCCGGATCGGTTCCCTGGGGAAGGTTTCCCTGCGCCTGGATGACCTTGAGCATGGAGTCATGGTTGATGTAGAGCGCGGCCGTGAAGATCGATAGAAGGACCTGGGCCGCGAAAAAGCCAGCGCTCGCAAGTTGCATGGGTCGTGTCCACGGAGTCGGCTCGCGCGCTCCTCGAGGGATCGGCACCCACTGCTGGCCGTCCCAGCGGAATTGACCGTCGGCGGAGACCTGGCCGACCGCCGCGCTCGGGTTCTGGCTCAAGGCGGCAATAGGGTAAACCGCGAAGACGTCGGCTACACAAGGTTGCCGGCGGCGGGGCGACCCGGACAGGGCTTCCGACCGTTGAGGTACTGGACGTTGGTAGAGACGTAACCGAAGCCGGTAGCAATCTGGGAGGGTCCCATTGCCTGTACACCCGCCGGTGCAGCAGCAGATCAAGGGATGGTTCGACGCCGTGGTGGCGCTCGGCCTCAAGGTCAAGGACCGCGAGGCGAGAGCCCACAACCTGCGTGTCGCCAGGCTGTGCGTGCACATCGGGCGCCAGATGTCGATGAGCGCGTACGAGCTCAGGGTGCTGGCTCGAGCCGGCCTGATGCACGACATCGGCAAGCTCGCCATCCCGGACGAGGTGCTGGGCAAACACGCC
Source organism: Chloroflexota bacterium (assembly GCA_005881335.1). Lineage (GTDB taxonomy): Bacteria > Chloroflexota > Dormibacteria > Dormibacterales > Dormibacteraceae > 40CM-4-65-16. The sequence continues at coordinate 22,827 of VBFV01000159.1, read as the reverse complement.
GCGCTGGACGAATCGGAATGGAACCTGATGCGCACGCACCCGGAGATGGGCCTGAACCTGCTCGACCGAGCAGGCCAGTCGAGTCGCGAAACCCTCGCCGTGCTCTACCACCACGAAAGGCTCGACGGAAGCGGTTATCCCTACGGTCTCAAAGCGGAAGCCATCCCGATCGAGGCGCGCATCGTCGCGGTTGCCGACACGTACGACGCGCTCACCTCCGACCGGCCATACCGCAGGGCATGCACCCACGCGGAGGCGCGTCGAGTGTTGACCGAGGAAGCCGGGCCGCGCCTGGACCCGAGAGCGGTGTCGGCCCTGTTCGTGGCGCTCGACGACCGGTTCGGGACCTTCGAGGTCGCGCCGAGGCCCGCCCTGGCTTTCTAGCCGCCACGCGGAATCCTTCACCATGAAAAGGTGAAGTTCGGCGTCGCGATCTTTCCCACCGATTACGCGATCTCGATGACCGAGCTCGCGCCGGCGGCGGAGCAGATGGGCTTTGAGTCCCTGTGGGTCGCCGAGCACTCCCACATCCCGACGAGCCGGCTGTCGCCATGGCCCGGCGGTGCCGAGCTCCCCAAGCATTACTGGCACACGATGGACCCCTTCGTCGCGCTCACGGTGGCGGCTCTCGCGACCAAGACGATCCGCGTCGGGACCGGCATCTGCCTGCTCGTCGAGCGCGACCCGATCCACACGGCCAAGGAGGTGGCCAGCGTGGATGCGGTATCCAACGGCCGGTTCATCTTCGGTATCGGTGGCGGCTGGAACCGCGAAGAGATGGAAGACCACGGCACTGACTTCAGCACCCGCTGGAAGCTCCTGCGCGAGAGGGTCGAGGCGATCAAGACCATCTGGACCGAGGACGTGGCCGAGTACCACGGCGACATGGTCGACTTTGGACCCATGTGGGAGTTTCCGAAGCCGGTCCAGAAGCCGCACCCGCCGATCATCCTCGGCGGCAGCGGTCCGAAGATCCTCGAGCGAGTGGTGCGTTACGCGGACGGATGGATGCCCAACCGCGGACGTGTGATCGAGAGGATTCCCGAGCTCCAGGAGCTGGCCAAAGCCGCGGGCCGCGACCGAATCCCGGTGACCTACTACCCGAAGGCGAGCGCGGATGAGATCGAGCGGCTCGCCAAGGCCGGCGTCGATCGCTGCATCTACTACGTGCCTCCCGATGGGCGCGACCCCGCTCTCAAGAAGCTGGACGAGCTCGGTGAGATGGTCCGTCCTTATCTCAAGGACGAGCTACTGCCGTAGGTCTCGGGCCATCTCGGCGCAGTTGTCGACGTAGTCACGGAGTTCCTGAACCGGGCTTAGTCGCCTGCACCGGCAGCGTGAATCGGAAGTCAGCGCCCGCGCCGGGTTCGCTGTCGACCCAGATCCTGCCGCCATGCATCTCGACGATCTGTCGCGTGATGGCCAGGCCGAGCCCCGTCCCCATGATCTTGCTGGTCGTCTTCTCGTAACGCTCGTAGCGGCTGAAAAGGCGTTGTGCGAAGTCCGGCGCGATGCCGATGCCGTGGTCACGGACGCTGACGTCGACGTGACCCTCCCGAACGACGCTGCTGACGGTGATCTCGCCGCCTTCAGGTGAGTACTTGATCGCGTTGCTGAGCAGGTTGGCCATGACCTGCGCGATGCGGTCCGGGTCGCACTGCACGACTGGTTTCGCCGGGTCGAAGCTGCAGACGATGCTGTGTCGCGCGCTTGATGCGCGCGCCCTGTCCACCGCGTCGTCGAGCAGGTTGTTGATGTCGACCGCCTGCGGCTGCAGCACGAGCCGGCCGGCCTCGATGCGGTCGAGGTCGAGGATGTCGTTGATCATTCGGTTCAGGCGATCCGCGTCTTTGTTGATGTCAGCCGCGTAACCCTTGGCCTCCTCGAGCGAGACGTCCTCGTCGCGGATCATCTCGCTGAATCCGGAGATGCCGACCAGCGCGGTCCGAAACTCATGGCTGACCAGCGAGACGAACTCGCTCTTCAAACGGTTCAGGCGCTCGAGGCCGGCGAGGTGCGCGGCGGCCGATTCGTTGGCGGCGTGTTCTGCATCGGTGTCTTCGTACATCGCGAGGAAGTAATCGATCCGACCCGCAGCGTTGCGCACACCGGTCGCGCTCCAATGCAGCCACACCTCCGTGTTGTCGGCCCGGATGGCGCGGCTGTCCGACTCGACCGTGTCCACATCGCCTCTCCACAACGGCTGAAAGATCTGAAAGACGCGCGAGAACTCGTCGGGGTGCAGGAACCTGGCCACGGGCGTGCCGACCATCTCCTGGGCCCCGATCCGCAGCAGCGCCGCCATGCGTGGGTTGACGTCCACGATGTTCATGTCAGGACCGACACGCGCGATGCCAAGGGGCGCGTGCGAGATGATCTCGTCCAGCAGGCTGTTGCGCCGTCCCAGCTGGTTTTCGGCGCGCCGGCTCTTGTGCAACAGGTCCAGAGAGTCCCGATGGCTCAGGACCTGGTTGGCGACGAAAAGGAGCCCGATCCCACCCGCCAGCACGGTGGCGAACCGGTCGAGGTTCTGGTCGACCAGGGCGAGCCTGACCGCGGTGACCGCCGCCACCAACGTCGCCACCCAGGGCAGCGCAAGCTGCCACAGCTCGATCGGCCCCTCCTGCGTCTCTTCGGTGACCCGGCGCGCGGGCCACAGCGGTGCGAGCGCGATCAGCAGATACCCGACGACCCAGCCGGCGTCGAGCACGCTGCCGATGGCGCCGTAGGTGCCGTTGGCCGTCAGGTAGGCGAACATGCTGTCGGAGAGCGCGACGGACGCCAGGCCGCCGAGCAGAAGCGCCATGCGCCCGACGTCCCCGCGCCTGGCGCGGCGCAGCGCGAGGACCAGGACCGTCGCGGTGACGATGTCGCCGACGGGGTAGGCGAGCCCGATCAGCTGAGCGGCGGGCGTCGCAGGCGACGTCTCGTACACCTTGCCCAGCCCGAACCCCCAGGCCACGAACAGAAGGGACAACGCCACGATCGCGCCGGCCAGGACCGCTTCGCCTCGCGTGGCCAGGCGGCGAGGGGCTGAGGTGAAGGCAAAGACGCCGGCGATCGCCAGCGGGATCGCCAGCAGGAAGCCGGCGTCGGCGGCTGACGGGAACGGCACGCTCTGTCCCTGAAAAACCTCGTACCAGGACCAGACGACCTCGCCGAGCGCCCAGCTCAGCGCCGAGGCGGAGAACAGGGACCACGCGACCCGGACGCGATCTGAGTTGCGCCACGCCGCCAGCCCGCAGCTGCCCGCGGCGATGAACGCTGCGACGGCCTCGCCGATGTCGTCCAGCGCGATCGTCGCCGAGTCGCTGACCCATCGGTTGGCGGTCCAGGCCACGAACAGGACCGAGACCACGGCGGCGGCGGCCGCAGCCGCGGCAAACGGCCGCCAGCTCTCGGTGCCCAGCCCCCTCACGGTGATCGTCCGAGGCATGAGCGTGAGGGCCGGGTTCTGCTGCACGGGTCGAGCGTAGGCCGCCGGGCTGCTCACGCCTGCGCCGTAAGGCGGCGAATTCGAGTCGTTAAGTGACGCCGGTTTTCATTTAACATGGCGGGGCACTTACTTGTATCACAGCCGTATGGCTGTGAAGCACAGCTAAGAGGGAGGACTGCGATTCCATCGGAATTCGCGGCGCAGGGGTCGGCTCGCGAGGTCACGGACCTGGCGCCGGACGAGGTCGCGGCAACGGCCGGCCGAGCCGCGGCCCTGGTGGCCGTCCTGGGTGTGGCGATCGGTTTGGCGATGGTCCCGGTCCTGGTCCTGTTTGTCCCGGTGACCGGCCAATGGCTGGCTGCCGGGGCGGTGAGCTTGGTTGCGGTCGTGGGTGGGGTGAAGTTGGCGGCGTGGGGTGGGCATGGCGGCCCGATTCGAAGCGAGTAGAACGCTCCGGGTAGCCGCAGCCTCGATCGGTTAACGCACTTCTTTCCAATTCCCGGCCGGCACGGCAAAGGAGGTGATATTCAATGCGCAAATTGCTCTTTGCCGCCATCCTGGCGACTTCGGCGATGCTGATCACGGCGATTTCCGCCGGTGCGGGAGTCGTTCCTCCGTGCTGTGGCTGACCGAAAATATTTGATGTAAGACTTCTGTCAAGTCAAACTCGCCTGCGTTAAGCTGGCCCAATGTCAGACGTGGGCGCGTACCCGGCTGCGGCGGACGGCTCGAGAGGGCAAGGGAAGGCCACCTCAGGCCGCCGTCGCGGCAGGCGACGTGGTGTGGAGATCCGGCCGGGTTCGGTCAAACAGGCACGCCAGGAGGCCGGCCTCAGCCTCGGCCAGGTGGCGCGAGGCGACATCAGCCGGACCGCGATCTACTTCGTCGAGACGGGCAAAGCCAAGCCTTCGCGCGAGACGCTCGAGCTGATCGCCGAGCGGACCGGCCGCCCGGTCGATTTCTTCCTCGAGGTCGACCCGGAAGCGCGGGCCGTGGTTCGCATCACCGAAGTCGAGAGGCGGCTCGTGACAGGCGACCCCAAAGGCGCAATCGAAGCAGCGGAGGCAGCCCTCAGCGCTGAACCCGATCGTGAATCGGAAGCGCGAATCAAATTCTTGATGTCGACGGCCTATCTGCGAATCGCGCAGCCGGTTATGGGGCGGCGGCTTGCGGCCGCGGCGCGAGCTTACTTCGAGCAGGCCGGCGACTTGCACATGGTCGCGGACTGTCTCGGCAACGAGGCGTCGGCTGCATATCTGATGCAAGACCCGACAGCGCTCAAGATCGCGGAAGGCGCGCTGACGACGGTGCGCGCCTTGAAACCGGTGCCGCGGCCCACCGAGTCACGCCTCCTCGGGGTGCTCGGCCATGCGTTGGTCGCGATCCACGACTGGCAGGCCGCGATCAACTGCTACGAGCAGGCGATCGAGGCTGCCGACGTGGTCCAGGACCTGCAGAAGCTGTCGCTCATGTACAGCGGCTTGAGCCTTGCTTACGAGGAACTCGGACAGCTGGAACAGGCTGGACGCTTCGCACAGAAGGCGTTGACCATTCACCAGACTCTCAACGACCGCATCTCCCTGGCCAGGTCGGAGAACAACCTCGGCATGCTGCTCCTCCGGGGCGGTGACGTACTGTCGGCGCAGGCGCACATCGACCGCGCTATGGGCATGTTTGACGAAGCAAATGTCGAGATCGACAAAGCTCAGATCATGCTGAGTCTTGTTGAGGTCGCGCTGGCAAGACGGGACGTCATGACAGCCAGGCGCCAAGCCGAGCAGGCGCTCGCCCTTGCGGAGCGGTTGCACGAAACGGCGACGGTTTCCGACGCGCACTACTGGCTGGCGCGGGTCGCGCACGCCGAGGGCGATGAGGCCTCAGTCGACGCCGAGTCCGCGCTGGGGACCCGGCCGGCCGCCGCGGACAGCGCCCGCTCCGCCCTCGCCTGACTACCGTTCCTTGCCAGCCGGAGCCAGGCGTTCTACTTGCAGGCGAGGCTAGAGCTGGGTTAACAATAGAGGCGACTCAGCACCCAACTTCGCAGCCCAGGGGGATGAACTATGCCAGTTGTTCTGGTCGTTGACGACGGTGCGGCAAACCGAGAGGTGATCCGTTTGTTCCTCTCGACCATCGATTGCGAGGTGCGCCTCGCCGAGGACGGCCCCACAGCGCTCGACATGATCGAGACCGCTCCGCCGGACCTGGTACTGCTCGACGTCCGCATGCCTCGTATGGACGGATACGAGGTGTGCCGGCGGATCAAGGCGATGCCCCGCGGCCGCCTGCTCCCCGTCGTCATGATCACCGGGCTCAGCCAGACCACCCACCGCGTGATGGCGCTCGAGGCCGGCGCCGACGATTTCATGGCCAAGCCTGTCGAGGGCGCCGAGCTGATCGCGCGGGTGCGGTCGGCTCTTCGCTTGAAAGAGCTCTACAACACGCTCGACAGCGCCGAGCACGTGATCTTCTCCCTCGCGACCGCGGTCGAAGCGAAGGACTCCTTCACGGAACAGCACACGCAGCGCGTCGGCGAATCGGCGCGGCTGCTGGGTGAGCGGCTCGGCCTTTCCGAGCAGACGCTGGACGTGCTCTATCGCGGCGGGATCATCCACGACATCGGCAAGATCGGCGTGTCCGACTCGATCCTGCACAAGCCTGGGCCCCTGGACCCGGTCGAGGTGCCGCAGATGCAGGCGCATGTCGCCATCGGCGAGTCCATCGTCAAGCCTCTGCGCTCGACGTCAGGGCTGCTGCCGATCATCCGTCATCACCACGAGCGCTTCGATGGACACGGCTATCCCGACGGCCTGCGCGCGCGGGAAATCCCACGGGCGGCCCGGATCGTGTCAGTGTGCGATGCGTTCGACGCGCTGGTGAACGACCGGCCATACCGGATGCGACGCTCGACCGAGGAAGCGTTGGCGGTTCTTCGCGCTGGATCGGGCACGCAGTGGGATCCGGAGACCGTCGACCTGCTGGCCAGCGAGCTGCCCACGATCCAACACCTGGGAGCTGCTTGATCAGCCGGTGTTCTGCAGTCCGGCCGCGATCCCGTTGACCGTGAGCTGAAAAACGTGCTCGGCCCGCACGCGATCGGCGCGCGAGGTCTTGCGGTCTCGCATCGCTCGTAGCGCCCGCAGCTGGAGATGTGACAGCGCGTCGACGTAAGGGTTGCGCAGCTCGATCGCCCACGACAGCACCCTTCTGTCCTCGAGCAGCCGGCGATGGCCGGTCACGGCAAGCACCCACGCCATGGTGAGGTCGTACTCCCCGAGCACCATCGCGGTCAGGTCCGGCCGGCCTCCCAGCGCCAGGTAGCGCTCGGCGATGCTGCGGTCGGTCTTGGCCAGGCTCATCTCGGCGTTGTCCAGCATCGCGTTGAAGAGCGGCCACTCGGCGTAGGCGCGCTGCAGCTCATGCACAGGCGCCGCGCAAAGCCCGCTCCCGATGCCGTACCAGCCAGGCAGGTTCAGCCGCATCTGCGACCACGCGAACACCCATGGGATCGCGCGAAGGTCCTCGAGCCGGCGTCCGCCCGCGCGCCTTGACGGTCGCGATGCGATGCGAAGGCGGCCCAGCTCCTCGATGGGGCTGACCTTGAGGAACCACGTCTCGAAACCAGGCGCGCCGACCAGCGCGTTGTAAGCCTCTCGCGAAGGCGCGTCGATCGTTGCGGCCAGCTCGCCAAACCCGCGTGCCGGATCGCTTCGCGACGGCCGAGGCACTGAGGCTTCCAGCACGGCCGAGGTGACCTGCTCGAGGTGGCGGCGCGCGATCGCGCGGTTGCCGTAGCGCGCAAAGATCACCTCGCCCTGCTCGGTCACCTTGAAATGGCCGTCGACCGAACCCGGCGCCTGCGCGCGGACCGCGCGATTGGCCGGACCGCCGCCGCGCCCCAGAGCCCCGCCTCGGCCGTGGAACAACGTGAGCCGGACGCGGTTCCTTTTCGCCCACGCGGTGAGCGCCGCCTGCGCGTCGTGCAGCGCCAGGGTCGCCGACAGCGGCCCCATCTCCTTGGCCGAGTCGGAGTAGCCCAGCATCACCTCGATCCGGCGGTGGTTGGCGGCGAGGCGCCGTCGTACCGGCTCGAGGCTGAGCACCTCGTCCATGACCTGCGTCGCGCGACTGAGGTCGTCGAGCGTTTCGAACAGCGGGACCACGTCGAGCACCGGGAGCTTGCCGCGTGATGCGTGTCGGGCGAGCTCGTAAACGGCCGCCACGTCTTGCGCGCCTCGCGTGAAGCTCACCACGTACCGCCGGCAGCTGTTCGGGCCGAACCGCTGCTGCAGCGAGGCCATCACGCGGAGCGTGTCGAGCACGTCGCGCGTGGTGTCCGAGCGGCGACCGCGGGCTCGGATTTCGTTGAGCGCGCGCTCGTGGACCGTGCTGTGCTGCCTGACCTCGAGCTCGGCGAGATGAAATCCAAAGGTCTCCGCCTGCCAGATCAGGTGCTGAAGCTCACCGGACGCGAGGCGAGATGCCCCGGCCGCGGCGAGTGAAGCGCGCACCGTGCGCAGGTCCGCGATCAGGTCGGTCGCCGAGCCGTAAGCCAGAGCTCGCTCGTTGAGGCGCGTGGCCCGAATCCGGCGCGCCACCTGCATGAGAAATTGGCGATGCGGTTCTGTTGCCGGCTCCGCGATTCGACGTCGCAGGGCTCGCGATGGCGGCGTGGTCTCGATGTCGAGCGTCAGCGAACGGCCGACGCGATCGGTGACGGCCTCGAGAGCCAGCAGGGCGTGCTCCGCCTGGATCGCCATCGTCTCGGCCGTGACCTGCGCTGTGACCGCGGGGTTGCCGTCGCGATCGCCGCCGATCCAGCTGCCGATGCGAAGGAAGGCCGGGGCCGTGTTCGTCCCACCGAGTGCGACGTCGAGAGACCTCACGAGCTCCGGCGCCATGCGAAACAGCGTCTCGTCGAAAACGGCCATGAACGAGCGGACCTCGTCGAGGGGCTGCACGTGCACCGCGCGAATCTGAGCAGTCCGCCACAGCGAATCGATCTCCTCGATCAGCCTTCGTTCCGCGTCGCCCCGTTCGGTGTCCGCAATCCTCGGATCGTCAAGGCGCTCCAGCTGCTCGCCCACGCGACGGATCGCCGTGACCACCGCGCGCCTTCTCGCCTCCGTGGGGTGCGCCGTGAAGACCGGGTGGACCTCGAGGTCCGCAATGAGCTCGTCGAGTCGCTTGCGGCCCAGCTTTGGCCGAAGGTCCCCGATCGTGGCGGCCAGGGATTCGGGCTGGGGCTCCGGTCCGCGGTCGCGCTCGCGAAGCACGCGCGCGCGGTGGTGCTCTTCGGCGAGATTGGCCAGGTGGAAGTAGCACGCGAACGCGCGCGCCACCTTCTCCGCGCGATCGAGCCCCCACGAGGCGACGAGCTTTTCAGCCTCGCGTTCGTACCGGTCGTCATCGCGGGCACGGATGACAAGACCTCGAAGTTTCTCGACGTCCCGCAGCAGGTTCGCGCCGCCGTAATCGGCGACGACCTTCCCGAGCAGCCCGCCCAGCAGGCGGATGTCGCGCCGCAGCGGCTCGGGGATCTCCTGCCGCGCGGTCTCCCGGGTCTTCGTCAATCGGGATCGACGGAGACGATGTACTCCAGCGAATCGACGAGCGCCAGCAGTGACGCCTCGATGATGTTGCTAGAGCACCCGACCGTCGTCCATCGCTTCGTGCCCTTGCCGGACTCGACCAGGACTCGTGTCGTGGCGGCCGTGCCGGCATCCCCGTTCAGGATGCGCACCTTGTAATCGTGCAGGCTCACGTCGTCGAGCGTGGGAAAGCGCGGGCTAAGCGCTTTGCGTAGGGCCGCGTCCAACGCGTTGACAGGTCCGTTGCCGGAGGCCGCCGTGTGGTACAGCGTGCCGTCGACCTCGACCTTGACCGTCGCCTCCGCGTGCACGGATCCTCCGTTCTTGCGCACCTGCGTCGTGAAGTCGGCGACCGTCCACGGCGCCGCGTAGCCGGGCTGCAGGCGGCGGACGAGCATCTCGAACGACGCGTCGGCGGCTTCGTACGAGTAGCCCTGGTGCTCGAGCTCCTTGAGATGGTTGACCAGCCATCGCGTCTGGGGGTCGTCGCGGTCGAGCTCAAGCCCGAACTCGCGGGCCTTGGCGAGCACGTTGCCGCGGCCGGAAAGCTCGGAAACGAGCACGCGGGCCTCGTTGCCCACGAGCGCCGGGTCGATGTGCTGGTACGCATCTTTGTGCCGGAGCACCGCCGCCACGTGCTGCCCGCCCTTGTGCGCGAACGCGCCGTGGCCGACGAACGGCTGCTGCAGCGGCAGCGCGAGGTTGGCGATCTCCGCCACCGTGCGCGACAGCTCGCTGAATTTTTCGACCGACTCGGCGGGCAGCGCGTCCACACCCAGCTTGAGCACGAGGTTGGAGACGACCGACACGAGGTTCGCGTTGCCGCAGCGCTCGCCATAGCCGTTGATAGTTCCCTGCACCATATCGGCGCCGGCCATCACGCCCGCAAGAGAGTTGGCGACCGCAAGCTCGCAGTCGTTGTGCGTGTGGATGCCGACGCGTGCGGTGCTGCCGGCGTTGGCGAGCGCCGCTCGCATGGCCTCGACACCGTCTCGGACCGCATCGGGTTGGCTCCCACCGTTGGTGTCGCAGAGCACGACCCACGACGCCCCGGCTCGTGCCGCGGACAGGCAGACCTCGATCGCGTATTCGGCGTCGCGTGCGTAGCCGTCGAAAAAGTGCTCCGCGTCGAAGATGACCTCGCGGCCTAGGGTCACGCCGTAGGCCACCGACTCCTCGACCATGGCCAGGTTTTCGTTGTTTGTCGTCTGCAGCACGGTCGCCACCTGCCAGGTGTCGCTCTTACCGACCAGCGTCCACACGGGGGCTCCGCTCTCGGCCAGGGCCTTCAGGTTGGCGTCGTCCTCGCACCTGCCGCCGGCCCGCCGGGTCGCGCCGAACGCGGCCAGCCGCGAACGCCGTAGGGGCTGTTCGCCAAGACGCGCGAACAGCTCCTCGTCTTTCGGATTCGAGCCGGGAAATCCACCTTCCACGTAATCGAAGCCGAGCCCATCGAGAAGGCGCGCAATGCGCTCCTTGTCCGCAGCGGAAAAGGAGACGGCCGGACCCTGGGCGCCGTCGCGCAGAGTCGTGTCATAGATGACTATTGGCTTCCGAGCGGACATAAAAAAACCTCCCGACCCTTGGGGTGGGAGGTCAACCGACATCAGCGGCGCGCGCTAAGTCGGGGGACCTCCCCGGCTAATCTCGATGGCGATGCCGCGCTGAGTGCGCATGCTGTGGGGAAGGCTAGGGCATCCGGGTGGCGTCGCGTATGGTTTCGGCCCCCAAATCAGGACGCCGTCGCTAGTGCGGCGGCGACAGCGGGGCGATTGTCTCCGTGCGTTCGCGACGAGGCCGGCGCCGCCTCCATAGTTTCCTCTTGACAAAACGCCAGGGCAGGGGTACGGTTTGTCGAAACCGATTCGACAATGTCGAACACTAGTCAGAATTAACGAGGGGGTTTCACGGCGATGTACTCGATTCGACAGAGGTTCTTGGCCGAAGTTCTGGGCACGGCCGCCCTGGTTCTCGTCGGGCCGGGCTCGGTGATCGCGACGCTGACGCTGGCGGGCAAGGCGGTGCCGGCCGTGACCGAAGCTGACCTGCTGGGGATCAGCTTCGCTTTCGGCTTCATCATCACCGCGCTCGTCTATGCGATCGGCAAGGTTTCCGGATGCCACATCAACCCGGCGGTAACCTTCGCGCTCGCGGTCACGAAGCGTTTTCCGTGGCGCGAGCTCCCCGTCTACTGGGTCGCCCAGTTCGTGGGTGCTGTGATCGGCGCATTCGCCATCTGGGGCGTCTTCGGCGCCAACGCCGTGACGTTCGGCATGGGCCAGACCCACTTCGCCGCCGATGCATCGACTTCTTACTACCTGCAGGCAGCGCTCGCCGAGGCTGCCGGCACAGGTCTGTTGCTCTTCGCCATCCTCGGCATCGTCGACGGCCGCTCGCCGCAGCAGCTCGCGGGTCTCGTGATCGGCGGCGCGGTGGTCGGCATCATCCTGATCTTCGGTCCCGTCACCGGCGCGTCGCTCAACCCGGCGCGTGCATTCGGTCCCGAGCTCGTCGCGGCGATTGCCGGCGGCACCACGTTCTGGACGCAATACATCCCCGTCTACCTGATCCCGGGGCTCATCGGCGCTGCGGCCGCGGCCTTTGCCTACGACTACCTGGCCAACCCGCGCCTCGTCGAGCAGCCGATCGAAGAAGCCGTCTCGCACGAAGAGGCGCCGGCCCGCGCCGCTGCCGCGCACTAAGGAGTAAGACGTAAATGGCAATCGAAACCAGGAAGATGCGCAAGTTCCTCAACGACCCGGCGCAAGTCGTGAAGGAGTCCCTCGTCGGGCTTGCCGCGGCACACCCCGACCTCGTCCGTTACGACGCCGCAGCGCAGATCATCGTCCGCAAAGGCGCGCCGAGGAAGGGCAAGGTCGCCCTCATCTCGGGCGGAGGCTCCGGCCACGAGCCGCTCCACGGCGGGTTCGTCGGCCTCGGCATGCTCGACGCCGCATGCCCCGGCGAGGTCTTCACCTCTCCCGTCCCGGCGCAGATGCTCGCCGCGACCAAAGCTGTCGATGGCGGCGCGGGCGTCGTGCATATCGTCAAGAACTACACGGGCGACGTCCTGAACTTCAAGCTGGCCGCCGAGGACGCGGCCGACGAAGGAATCAAGGTCACGTCGGTCGTCATCGACGATGACGTTGCGGTCCAGGACTCGCTCTACACCGCGGGCCGCCGCGGCGTCGGAGCGACTGTGCTGGCCGAAAAGATCGCCGGCGCGGCGGCCGAAGGCGGGGCGGACCTGACCAAGGTCACCGACCTCGTCAAGCGGGTCAACGATCGCTCGCGGTCGTTTGGGGTCGCTCTCTCTTCCTGCGTGCCGCCGGCTTCGGGCAAAGCGATCTTCGAGCTGCCCGAGGGGCAGATCGAGCTTGGTATCGGCATCCACGGCGAGCCCGGGCGGCGGCGCGCGGACCTCGGCTCTGCGAGCGAGGTCGTCGACGTGATCGTCGAAGCGGTCGTTTCCGACCTCAAGCCAAAGAGGGGATCGAAGGTGCTTGCTTTCGTCAACGGCATGGGCGGGACTCCATTGCTCGAGCTCTACCTTCTTTATGGAGAGGTCGACAAGAAGCTCCGCGCCGCGGGCGTGGAGCCGGTGCGCAACCTGGTCGGCAGCTACATCACATCGCTCGAGATGGCCGGTGCGTCGCTGACCGTGCTCGAGCTCGACGAAGAGCTGACGAAGCTCTGGGACGCGCCCGTTCACACCCCAGCGTTGCGCTGGGGCGTGTAGCGATTAACTTGATCAGCCAAAGGGTCATGGACGCGGCCACGATCACCTCCTGGATGCGCGAGATCGATATCGCCGTCCGCGCCGAGCGCGACCACCTGGTCCAGCTCGACGCGGCGATCGGCGATGGAGACCACGGCACCAACATGGTCAGGGGATTCGAGGCCGTCGTCCAGGCCCTTGACTCGGACGGCGGCTCGCCGCCTGGAAAGCTGCTGATCCTCGCGGGACGCACGCTCGTCTCGACGGTTGGTGGCGCGAGCGGACCGCTCTGGGGATCGGCCCTGCGCAGCGGCGGCCGCGTGCTCGGCGATCAGGCGACCTTCGATGGCATGGAGCTCGTCGAAGTGCTGGCCGCGGCGCTCGCCTCGGTCAAGGACCTTGGCACGGCGGCGGTCGGCGATAAAACGATGGTCGATGCCCTGGAGCCCGCGGTCGACACGCTTCGCTCGCGCCTGGCCGACGGAGTCTCGCTCGACGATGCGATGGACGACGCGGCCGACGCGGCGGAGGCGGGAATGCGGTCGACCATCCCGCTCCAGGCTCGGAAAGGCCGCGCTTCGTATCTGGGCGAACGGTCGGTCGGTCATCAGGATCCTGGCGCGACGTCGACCGCGCTGATCATTCGGGCGCTGCAGAAGGCAGTCACGAAGGACTCGTAATGCGCGCCCTGCCGGGGGTGAGCGCCGCGCCGGGCATCACTGTCGGTCGCGCGGTGGTGCTCGACCGAACTCGAGGGCACGCATCCAACCTCGTGCGCGAGGCGGATCGCGCAGGCGAGGCAGACCGCGCACGCGATGCCTTACGCCGAGCAGCCTCGGACCTGGAAACGCTGGCGTCGCAGCTGCGCACCGACGGCCGCGGCGATGACGCCGACATCGTCGAAACGGGCGTGTTGATGGCCATGGACCCGGAGCTCATCGCGCGCGTCGACACGTTGATCCTCGATTCGGGCATCGAAGCAGCCGACGCGTTGCGTGAGGCGGCTGAGCAAACAGCTCTCGAGCTGTCGGTGTTGCTGGACCCGATGCTGGCGTTGCGCGCCGACGACGTGCGCAGCGTCGGCCGCCGAGCGGCGGCTCATTTGAAGGGTGACGCGCTGCACGTCTCCGAGGGCGTGCTGATCGCCGATTCGCTCGGGCCGGCGGACGTCGCGGAGCTCGCGCCCAGGGTGCGAGGGATCGCGCTCGCCGGAGGCGGGGTGACGGCTCACGCCGCGATCGTCGCGCGCTCACTCGGCCTTCCGATGGTCGTGGGCGTGGGCGAGGGTCTGCTCGAGATTGAGGATGGGGAGGAGGTGCTCGTCGATGGCGACCGCGGCGTCGTGGTCCGGCAACCGGATGCGGAACGCGCGTCGCTCGCACGAACCGATACCGAACGACGCCGATCAGCTCGCGAAATCGCGATCGCGCGGCGGCTCGAGCCCGCGCGGACGAAGGACGGATACCGGATTCGCGTCCTGGCCAACGCATCCACCGTAGCCGAGCTCGAAGAAGCGACCAGGCAAGGCGCCGAGGGCGTCGGCCTCATGAGGACGGAGCTGCTCTTCCTGGAGGCCATGGAATGGCCGTCGCACGCTGAGCAGGTGAGCGTGCTGAGGCCGGTGCTGTCGCGGCTGCAGGGTCAGACGGCGACAGTGCGCCTCTTCGATTTCGGCGGCGACAAGACTCCGCCATTCCTTCGCGGTATCACGGCTCGAGGCATCGCGGTGATGCTCAACGAGCCACAGGCATTGAAGGCGCACCTTTCCGCGGTCGTCGACGCCGGCCGCGGCGCAGACCTTCGACTCCTGGTCCCGATGGTGACGTCTGCCGCAGACATCAGATCGGTGCGTGACACGCTCACACTCGTTCTCGAAGGCCGTGGCGCGCCGATGGTCGGCGCCATGATCGAAACACCCGAGGCGGCAGAGGCGGCACGGGAGATCGCAGGCCAATGCGACTTCTTGAGCATCGGCACCAACGACCTGACGCAGCTCGTGCTTGGCCTCGATCGGGAGCAATCGCGCAAGGCACCTGTCCTGGATCCGCGCGTGCTCGGCCTGGTCGCGGCGACGGTGCAAGCCGGCCACGACGCGCGCATCCCGGTCGACGTGTGCGGCGAGGCGGCATCGGACGAGAATTCGCTGCCGATCATCATCGGGCTCGGCACCGACGAGCTCAGCGTCGCCCACCGTTCCTCCGGTGGCACCGAGCGCTAGCACTGCGAGGATGCTCTTCGCGTCAGCGAGCTTGCCGTTGACGCCGACCGAGACTTTCGACCGGAAGCGCATGGCGGTCTTGACGAACGTCGCCGCGGGTCGCGCGTGGAGCGCGACTGCAGACGGAAGCGCTACTGCGAGTTCAGAACTTGCTTGCACCGCGCGCCTCTTCCGCCGCCCGCGCCACGTCATCGAGGTCCTGTCCCGCCGACGACATCACCGCCGCCGCGATCGCGCCCTCGACGAACGGTGCGTCGACGAGTCGGATGTGCCCGTTGGAACGCGCCTCTTCGAGCAGGTGCCGGACAGTGAGCACCGAGCTTCCCAGGTCCGCGAGCACGACGACCCCTTGGCCGCATTCGGCACGGCTGATTGCGTTCCTCACTGCGTCCCCGGTTGTGCCGAGGGTGCCGTCCGGGCCGCCGCCCGCCGGCTCGACGCGGACCTCGGTTCCCGCGACCTGGGAGGCCAGCGCCGCGAGCCCATGGGCTAGCTCATAGCTGTGGGAGACCAGTACAATCCCGACCAATCAATCACACTCCGCCGATGCCGGCGCTAATTCCAAACGACGGGGGTAGTCTACACTACCGACAGGAATTCAGCAATGCCGAATCCTAGGGAAGAGAGAAAACGCGGCTCGATCCAGTCGATCGACCGCGCGACAGCCATCCTGAAGGCCCTCGCCAGTGGCCCGCGCCGGCTGGGCGTCAGCGAGCTGGCGGACCGGCTGGGCCTCGCGCGGCCGACGGTGCACGGCCTGCTGCAGACCCTGCAGTCCCACGGCTTCGTCGAACAGGACCGCCACTCCGATAAATATCAGCTTGGTCCTGGACTGCTTCAGCTGGGCTACTCATACCTCGACCTCAACGAGCTGCGCGCGCGATCGATCACCTACGCCGACCATCTCGCCACGCGGACTGGGGCCGCGGTGAGGGTCGGCGTGATGCATGGGGCAAGCGTCGTCGTCGTCCACCACGTGTTCCGGCCTGACGCCGCGTTCGGCGTGCTCGAGGTGGGCCTGCAGCTTCCGCTGCACGCCAGCGCGTTGGGCAAGGCGGTCCTGGCATTTTCGCCGGCGCAGGTTCTGGAAGACCTGCTTGCCGAGCCCCTGCCGCGACTGACGAAGCAGACCGTGAACCAAGCGGACCTGCAGCGCGAGCTGGAGGTCATCCGGGACAGCGGAGTCGCGACGGAGCGCGAGGAGGCGGTGCTGGGTGAGTCGAGCGCGGCGGCGCCGATCTTCGACCACGGCGGAACCGCCGTCGGGGCGATCGGCGTCGTCGATTCGACCGACCGAATCTTTCCGCGGGGCCTGGCGCGCGGCCTGTCGGCGGCGCTGGGCGAGGCGGCGCGCGGCGTGTCGCGCGAGCTAGGCGCCCCGCGGTGGCCGTACGCCGCGGAGGCCTAGTTCTCTCTATCTTTCTCGGCCATGGCTGACGCGATCGGTCTCCTGGTCGAGTGCCGCGACGAGCCCGGGGTGCTGCACCGGATCACCGAGGTCATCCTCCGGCACAACGCCAACATCGGATACGTGGCCGGCGGCGGGCGCGGAGGTCCGGTCGCGGAGATCCAGCTCGAAGTTTCGGGCGCGTTCGATCAAAGCCTCTTGACATCAGAGCTCGAGGCTGTGCCCGGGGTGATCACAGTCACCGCCGTGCCGACATTTCAAGCGATCTACGGCAAGCGCGTGATCGTGATCGGTGGCGGCGCGCAGGTCGGCATGGTCGCGCAGGGCGCGATCTCCGAGGCGGACCGTCACAACATCCGCGGGGAGCGGATCTCGGTCGACACGATCCCCCTCGTCGGCGAAGAGCAGCTGGCCGATGCCGTCCGCGCGGTCGCTCGTCTCCACAGGGCGCGCGCACTTGTGCTGGCTGGGGCGATCATGGGCGGCGACATAAGCAACGCGGTGCGCGAGATCCGAGAGGCAGGGATTCTCGTTCTCTGCACTAATATGGCCGGCTCGGTGCCCGACGCCGCGGATGTCGTGGTGAGCGATCCGGTCGAGGCCGGCGTGATGGCCGTCATGCTCATCGCCGACACGGCGAAGTTCTCGATCGAGCACGTGCGTGGCCGCCGCTTTTAGCGACGGCCACGTGTGCGCGACATGACTAGAGCTTGTCGTGCGGCGAGTACGGGTCGCTTGCCGGCTTGCAGACTGAATCGTGAGGCGAGTACGGGTCACCGCAGGCCTGCGAGTGCACGGTCGGGCCGAAGGTCCTGTCGTTGACGGTGCCGCGAACGCCGGTGCCGAGCACATACCACGTGGTCAGCGCGAGCGCCAGCACGGCAAGCAGGGCCAGGGCCACCGCGATCGGACGGGACGGGACGGTTCGGAAGTTTTCTCGAATCTCCATTTTGTTTTGCCCTCCTTCTCAGGCTGATTTCCAACCGGGCGCTGCCTGGTGCCACGAAGCTAGGGCGGACTAACCGCGGCCGGTAGCGGGCAAAGGACCTGTTCAGGTACCCGTGCGGGTACCCGTTTTTAGGAGTTCAATACGCCGTGAGTTGTCCAACGCACCCACAGAGAAGAGCGCTGTTCGGCTGAGCGCCCGCGAGCTCGAAGTCGCAGGCATGGTCGCGCAGGGCCTAACCAACCGCGAGATCGCCGCCAAGCTTTTCATCTCCGAACGAACCGCGGACGGCCACCTCGAGCACA
Source organism: Chloroflexota bacterium (assembly GCA_005881335.1). Lineage (GTDB taxonomy): Bacteria > Chloroflexota > Dormibacteria > Dormibacterales > Dormibacteraceae > 40CM-4-65-16. The sequence continues at coordinate 5,208 of VBFV01000159.1, read as the reverse complement.
TCAGAGAGAAGCTCGGGGTCAATACTCGGGCTCAGGTGACCGCGTGGGTGGTTCGGCGGGAAGCGGTGGAGCTCGCACCCCCGGTCGCGAGACCGGCGCGGACCCAGGTACCCACGTGGACCCTGGCCCATCCTCGAGCCTGGCTTGGTGCGGCCCTGGTCCTGGCGATCCTTGCGTCAGGGACGGCGCTCCTGCGGCTCACGGAGCCGTCCCCGCGAATCGTCCGCACGGTGGTCGGTGCCCAGTGCGCCAAGCAACAGGATCCCGGCGGGTGCTGGGAAGCAGACATCCAGAGAGCCCTCGACGCCAAGCTGTCACGCCCGACCTCGGTCGCCGTGGACAGCAAGGGTGTCGTCTACATCGCAGATTCCGGCAACGGACGAATCCGTCGCGTTCAAGGCGGAACCATGGCGACGCTCGCCGGGGGCGGCAAGGAGGCCCTGAAGGAGGGGCTCTTCGGCCTCTCGGTCGCCTCCGACTCGCTTGGCTTTGCGAGCACGGTCGCGGTCGACAGCAACGATCAGCTCTATCTGCTCACGAGCCGCGACGACGTCCTCGAGGTGTGGTCGATCGATTCCGGTGGCTTCATGCACCATGTCGTGTCGCTCGGTCAGTCCAGCGTCACGATTGGCCTCGACGCGCCCAACCTTCCGATCGGAGGTCTGGCGATCACCAAGGGCGGCGTGCTGTTCATCGCCGACCGCGCCGGCAACCGCGTGCTGAAGTTCGACGGCACAACCACGCTTTACGCCGGGTCTGGACAGAGGATGGGCGACGGAGGGGCCGCCACGAGCGCGCAGCTCGACTGGCCGGTGGGCCTGGCGCTCGACAAGCGGGAGAACCTCTACATCGCGGACACTGGCGACAACCGCATTCGGAGGGTCGACCACGCGAAGGGCACGATCACCACGGTCGCCGGCGGAGCCGGCGAATTCGAAGGCAACACCGGCGACGGCGGCCCCGCACGCCAAGCGCTCCTGAGCTTTCCGATCGGGGTCGCGGTCGCGCCGGACGGCACGGTCGTGTTCACGGACACGGGCAATCACAGGCTGCGACAGGTCTCCCCAGACGGAACGATCTCCGCCCTGGCCGGCAGCGGTCGCTGGGGCTTTGCCGGCGATGGATTGCCGGCAGTCGATGCCGAGTTCGACGGGCCTGAAGGAGTGTTCCTGGACTCGGCTGGAAATCTCTTTATCGCTGATACAGAGAACCAGCGCGTCCGCGAGATTCCTCACCTATATGGTCCGCAATGATCAAGACGCTGACCACCTTGTTGGTGACCGTGCTGACGGCGGTCGCGTGTCAGAGCGCAGGGAACACGAGCGCGCGAGCCGACATCATCATCGCCAGCGACCTGCCGACGTCGGCTTTTGACTCAGCTCTTCCCTTCGAGCATGCGATCGATTTCGCGATTCGCAGTCGGTCGACCATCGAAGGCTACAGCGTGGCCTACTGGCCGCTGGACAATTCGTTGGGCGCCCAGCAGAGCCAGCTGCGGGGTCGCGGGAACGTGCGTCGTATGATCGCCGACCCCAGCGTTCTGGGCATGGTCGGCCCGTTCTCCTCCTTCGTCGGTCGGATCGAGATCCCGGAGGCCAACCGCGCTCACCTGGCGATGATCAGCATGACGACCACGTCTTCCTGTCTGACCCTAGCCATTCGCGTCTGCCAGCCGACCGCGGCCGAGCTTCGACCGACCGGCACCAACAACTTCTTCCGTCTCCCGGCTCCGGATCCTGCCCAGGGCAAGGCCATGGCCGCCTACGCGGCCACCAAGCTTGGCCTCCGGCGGGTCGCCGCCTTTAACGAGTTCGGGCCAGAGGGGGCTGAATACATAAAGCAGTTTTCGGATGAATTTGCCAGCAAGGGAGGCACGGTCGTCTATCAACAGGAGCTGGATGACTCGACCTCTGACTTCTCGGCGTTCTTCACCCAGGCCAAGTTGCGCCGCGCCGATGCCGTCTACGCCGTCGCGAACGTGCGCCACAACGCGTGCAAGGCGGCGGCCCAGATGACCAAGTCAATGCCGGGCGCGGTTTTCCTCGGCACCGACGGGATCTCGCTGGATAACGAGTGCCTGCCTGATCTCGGATCTACGCCCCCGGCGATCTGGGCCACCAGTCCCACCGTCGACGCCATTGCAAACCCCGACCCGGCCGTCAAGGACCTCGTGAACGCTTACCTCAAGGCCTATCCAGCCGCATCGACGGCCGACCTGTTCCCGAACGTCACGGCCTATACGTTCGCCGCGTTCGACTGCGCGCGCATCCTGATCGATGCGATCGGCCGCGCCATCAAAGCCAACGGAGGAAAGCTCCCCAGTCGGATGCAGGTGGTGACCGCGCTGGCCCAGACGAAAGACTTCGTTGGCGTCACCGGAACCTACTCGTTCGACCAGAACGGCGATGCCGTCAAGCCGATGATGTCGATATATACGGTGCGCGACGGTCACTGGCTGAACGTACCGCTCTAGGAAGCTATCAGCCGACCGAGTGGGTCTTCACGCTGATTGACATCGTCCCGGTCGCGGAGCCCACGTACACGCCTCGCGTCGGCGCCGCGTCCGTGTAGTCCCGCCCCACCGCAAGGCGCACATGGTGCGGCGTGGTCCGCACAGGATGGGTCGCATCGAACCCGATCCATCCCCGCCCCTCCACCCAGGCTTCGGCCCACGCATGGGAGGCGGTGATGATCTTCTCGCCGGGGGAATGGATGTAGCCGCTCACGTAGCGGGCCGGCACGCCCATCGCACGCGCTGCGGCAATGAATAGATGAGCGAAGTCCTGGCAGACTCCCGCGCGCAGCTCGAGCACCTCGTCCACCGAGCTGTACACGTTGGTCACCGTCCGGTCGTATGTGAACTCGCGGCTGATGGTCAGCGCCAGCTCGTCGAGCGCACCCTCGACGGACTCAGCTGAAGCAGGATCGGCGATGGCGTGACGGCGTGCCAGCTCGACAACTCCATCCACCTCTTTCACCGGCGAGCGGAACCGGAGGAAGTCCTGCACCAGCTCCTCGCCGGGTTCGGCGTCCGGGTCGAGGCCCGTTTCCACCGTGGAACGGCTGATCACGCTCAGGCCCGAATGCGGGCGGACGAGGTTGAAGTAGTGAACGTGATTGCCGAACCCGTCGACATACGCGCGTGCCTTCACGCCATGGCTCAGCTCGAGCTTGAAGTCGAGGCAGCGCTGGCCGTTGCCGTCCATCGGACGGAGCCGGACCTCCATCACCGTTTCGGCGATCGGGCCCGCATACCGGTAGCGCGTGCTGTGCATGATCTCGAGCTTCACTGCTGCGGCATCCCGTGACCTTCTTCGCCCGTGACCGCCGCCGGCACCTTGCTGGGATGGAAGTACGTCTCGCGCAGAGCCACCTCGAGCTGCCGCAGCAGCGCGCGACATTCCGAGTTGAAGTCCAGCGGGTGCTCGCCGATGGATTCGGGGTTGGCGTGCTGGTACATACCGTTGAGCCGGGCGAGCAGGCGAAGCGGCCTGGAGCGCCGCGACTTGCCCTCGATCCTCGCCACCGCTTCGAGGGCGGTGTTGGTCGAGAATCGCGCCGAGCGCGGCAGGGAGCGGTCGAGCAGGAGGCACTCGATGACTCGGTCCGGAGTCACGCCGCCCGGGTAACGCGATTGGTATGACTCGAACGCGAAGCATGACTTCAGCACCGCCGTCCACTCGAGCGCGTCTTCGGGGCTGTCCGCCAGCTCGGCGGATTTCTGCGTCACGACGTGGGTGACGTTGGCCGCGCGCTCGATGAACTTCCCGAGCCGCACGAAGTCACGAGCCTCGTCGTGGAACATCGTGTCCTCGAGCAAACCGTCGACCAGCCGGATGCTCATCTGCACGTCCATGAGGAACTGGTACAGGTCTGGCTGCCAGACCGCCTCCTGGACGCGCCAGTGCAGAGCGTTCACCTGCTCGTACAGCTCACTGGGCAGCGACGGCCGCACCGCCTGCGCCGCGAGGCGGGCCGCGGCGATGCTCGCCCGGACCGACGGCCCGAGCGTGCCCGCGACCACCATCTCCACCGCCTGCTCCCGTTTGCCAGTGTCGCTGGCGTGCCAGCCCGCGAGCTCCATGAACCGCATCCAGAAATCCGACCCGGGTTCGTCCGTCCTGTCGAGGGACAGCGAGACGTGCACGCCCAGGATCCGAGCCAGGTGGTCGGCGCGCTCGAGGTGGCGGCCCAGCAACGCGAGCGACGTGGCCGCGCGGCTAAGCATCCCCGCCCTCGAAATCGTCGTCCGCGACCACCCAGGTGTCCCGGCTGCCACCGCCTTGCGAGCTGTTGACGACCAGCGAGCCGGGCTTCAACGCGACGCGCGTGAGGCCGCCGGGAGTGACGTATTCGTCGGGGCCTGTGAGCACGAACGGCCGGAGGTCCTGGTGGCCGCGGCGAAGGCCGCCGCGGTCGAGCACCGGCTGGACCGAAAGCGCGACCACCGGTTGGGCGATGAACGCGCGAGGGACGGCCGTGATGCGGCGGGAGAACTCCTCGCGCTCCTCTTTGGTGGAGGCGGGCCCGATGAGCATCCCGTAGCCACCCGACGTGTCGACCGTCTTGACCACCAGCGTGGCGAGATGCTCGAGCACGTACCGCCGATCCGAATCCACCGCGCACAGGTAGGTCTCGACGTTGGGGAGGATCGGGTCCTCGTCGAGGTAGTAGCGGATCAGCTTCGGCACGAGCGAGTAGACGGCCTTGTCGTCGGCGACGCCGTTGCCCAACGCATTGGCGATCGCGACGTTGCCCGCGCGATAGGCGTTGACCAGGCCCGCCACTCCGACCAGCGACTCCTGGCGCCCGAAAATGGGGTCGAGCCACTCGTCGTCGATACGTCGATAGATCACGTGAACTGGGCGCAACCCTCGGGTGGTCCGCATGAAGACGTGGTCGTCGTCGACGACCAGGTCGCTGCCCTCGACGAGCTCCACGCCCATCTGTTTGGCGAGGTACAGGTGCTCGTAGTAGGCGGAGTTGTTGATGCCAGGAGTCAGCAGGACGACCGTCGGGTCGTCGATCCCGGCCGGCGCGAGCCAGCGAAGGTGGCGCAGGAGCTCGTGGACGTAGCCCTCCACCGGCCGCACCGGGTAGCCCGCGAACAGGTCCGGCAGGACGCGCTTCATCACGTAGCGGTTGGCCAGCACGTATGAAGCTCCGGACGGCGTGCGCACGTTGTCCTCGAGGACGAAGAAGTCGCCC
>VBFV01000191.1 GCA_005881335.1 Chloroflexota bacterium | reverse complement strand
CGCCAACGGCTGGGAAGTCGGCGTCATCACCGACCCCAAAGCCGGCGACCCGAGTCTCAAGGACAAGCTCGGCGCATTCCCGATCCCGAGCCACACGGCCGGCCAGACGGCCCCGGTGTTCCTCGGCGGCTCTGACCTCGGTATCGCAGCCAAGAGCACGCACCGAGACCTGGCCAACGAATGGGTCGCCACGTTCACCAACAACAAGCACATGACCGAGATGGCGACCGTGGGCGGCGTCATCCCCAACAACACCTCGATGCTCAACCTCGGCACCGGCATCAACGCGACGTTCTACGGCGCGGCCAAGAACAGCAAGTTCGTTCCCAACTCGCAGAACTGGGCCAGCGTGGAGAACGCAAACGTCCTTCCGGACATGCTCGTCAAGATATTCACCAAGCAGCAGGCGATTCCTGACGCCACGGCGTCGGCCAGCACCCGGATCACTACGCTTCTGAACGGCGGCGGCTAGAGCCGCAAGAATCCTCGGCAATAAGGGGGGCTGGTTCGATGGGATTGGCGATCACAGCGCCTGACCTCGAATCGGCTCCCCGCCGGCCGGGCCGGGTGCGGACAAATCTTCTTCCGTATGCGCTGATCAGCCCGAGCGTGGCCGTCATCGCCGGCATCCTCGCCTTTCCGCTCGGGATGCTGGTCTGGCTTTCCCTTCAGCACTACGGTCTTCGCGAGCTCATCGCCCATGCGGGCGATTGGGTGGGCGCCGGCAACTACCTGAGGATCCTGGCCGATCCGCTTTTCCATCAGGTCATCCTCCGCACTCTCCTGTTCACCCTGGTGTGCGTCGCCTTGACGGTGAGCCTCAGCACGCTGATCGCACTCTTGCTGCTCAAGGTGAGGCAGGCGGTCCGCATCATCGTGATGAGCGCTCTTGTGTTCGTCTGGACGACGCCTGTGATCGTCTCCGTCGACATCTGGCAGTGGATGTTCGACTACGAGTTCGGCGTCATCAACTACCTGCTGACCCAGCTTCATGTGGGGAATTTCATCCACCACAACTGGTTTGACGACCCGATCCAGGGCTGGTCCGTCTTCGTCGTCATCGTCGTCTGGGGCGCGATCCCGTTTGTCACGATCACATTGTTCGCCGGCCTGCTCCAGGTGCCGAGCGATGTGGTCGACGCGGCGCATGTCGACGGCGCGGGGGCATGGCAGAGGTTCTGGTTTGTGACCGCGCCAATGCTCAAGCCCATCTTCCTGATCGTGACCTGCCTCTCCACGATCTGGGACTTCGGGGTGTTCACCCAGATCTACGTGATGCTCAACGCACGGCCGAGCGCCGACTACTACACGATCGCGATCTACGCCTACCGCGAGTCGTTCGGGGTGACCCAATATGGATTGGGGGCTGCGATTGCCGTGGTACTCGTGCTCGTCCTCGTTGTGGTCACCTTCTTCTACGTGAGGGAGACGGTCAAGGTGGCGGAGATCGCATGATCGCGCCAGGGACCGCGCAGGGCGTAGGGACCGGGCGCGCGCGTGCGGCGACCCAGGTCGGCTTCCGGCTCAACGTGGGGCAGCGGGCCAAACAGCTGCTGTATGACGCCGCCGGCGTCGCAGTCGCGGCCGTGATGTTGTTCCCGATCTACTGGATGGTCGCCACGGCCTTCAAACCGGGCCGCGACATCCTCAGCCTGACGCCGAAATGGATCCCGGCACCGTTCACGCTGGAGAACTTCACGGACGCGAGATTCGGCTTCAAGGGCCGAACCGCGTTCCTTGTGATGATCATCGGAGTGCAGATGGTGCCCCTGAACGCGCTGATCATCCCGCTGTACCTGATGCTCGATCGCGCAGGCCAGACAGATGCGCTGCCCGGGGTGATCGCGATCTACCTCGCGGTCGTGCTTCCTTTCATGATCTGGACGCTGCGTGGCTTCGTCGCCAACATACCGGTCGAGCTCGAGGAGTCGGCCATGATCGACGGCTGCAGCAGGGTTGGTTCTTTCTTCCGCATCACGTTCCCGCTAGTTGGCCCCGGTCTCGTGGCGACCGCGATCTTCGGGTTCATCCAGGCCTGGAACGAGTACATCGTCGCCTATGTCCTGCTCTCCAGCCCCAACAATCAGACACTCACGATCTGGCTGGCTTCGTTCACGACGAACCACGGTCCGCAGTGGGGGCCGCTCATGGCCGGCGCGACGTTGACCGGGGTTCCGGTGGTGGCCTTTTTCCTAGTCCTCCAGCGCTATCTGGCCGGCGGCCTGACCGCGGGCGCGGTCAAGGGATGAGCAAGACCGAGGACCTGGTCTTGCGATGCTTGCTGCCGGGCTTTGCCGGCGCCTCAGCTCCCGACTGGGTGCTTGGTCGCGTCGCGTCCGGTTTGGGCGGGGTGGTTCTCTATGGACGCAACGTCGAGGACCGGGCGCAGCTGACGGCCTTGAACAAAGAGCTGCACGCGGAGCGCCCGGAGCTCGTGATCGCGATCGACGAGGAGGGCGGCGACGTCACGCGGCTGGAGGCGACGAAGGGCAGCTCCTACCCGGGCAACCTCGCCCTTGGCGCTGCCGGAGACTCTGCCCTCACGCAAGAGGTTGCGGGCGCGATCGGCAGCGAGCTGGCCGAGGTCGGGATCGACCTCGACCTCGCCCCGGTGGTCGACGTGAACACCAACCCGCAGAACCCCGTCATCGGCGTCCGCTCCTTCGGTTCGGACGCGGCGGCCGTCGCCGCGCACTCCGTCGCGTGGATCACGGGCCTGCAGGGCTCCGGTGTAGCGGCGTGCGCCAAACATTTTCCAGGCCACGGCGACACCTCGGTCGACTCACACCTCGGGTTGCCGGTAGTGGAAGAAGACCCACACGTGCGCGCGTTGGCGCCGTTCCGCGCGGCGATCGGCTGCGGAGTGCAGGCGATCATGAGCGCGCACATCGCCGCGCCAACCATCGATGACCGGCCCGCGACCATCAGCCGGCGGGTCATGACCGGCCTGCTGCGTGAAGAGCTGGGCTTCAGTGGTCTTGCCGTCAGCGACGCGCTCGAGATGCGCGGCCTGAGCGATGGCCGCGACGTCGCCGATGTCGCCGTCGGCGCCCTGGTCGCGGGATGCGACGCGCTTTGCATCGGCGGCCACCTGGCGGGTGAAGAGGTCGTGGACGAGATCGTCCGTGCCGTCGTCGCCGCGCTGGAGCAGGGACGCCTGTCCGAGGATCGCCTGGCGGAGGCGGCCTCACGCGTCGATGCGCTGGCTGCCTGGCGCAAAGGTCGCGGCAAGCCCGCGCAGGTGTCGAACCAGGTCGGCATGGTCGCCGCTCGTCGCGCCGTCCGGAGCGAGGGACCGGTACGGGTCGGCCGCGAGGCGGTGGTGATCCAGTTGGAGACGACACGTTCCGTCGCGGCGGGCGACGTGCCATGGGGCGTGGCCGCATCGCTTGCGGCCCGGGGGGTGACTGTCACCGCGACGCAAGACCTCGACACGGCGGCGGGTAAGAGCGTCGTTCTGGTCGTAAAAGATCTGCACCGCTTGCCCGAGCAGCGCCAGGTCATCGACTCACTGCTGGCCCGCCGGCCTGACGCGATCCTGGTCGAGATGGGAGTGCCCGCGTGCAGGCCGGCAGCGGCGCGCGCGTACATTGCGACTCACGGATCGGCCCGCGTGTGCGCGGAAGCAGCCGCAGAGGTGATGGCCCGATGAATAGATGAGCGAGAACCTGCACCCGCGCGCCGACGAGCTCGACGACTTGTCGGCTCTCGAGTTCGTCGCGCTGATGCACGCGGAAGACGTCAGCGCCGTCGACGCGATCACGCCAACGCTCGGCGAGGTGGCTCGGGCGGTCGAGGCGGTCGCGGATCGCCTCGGTTCGGGTGGGCGACTCCACTATTTCGGGGCCGGGACGAGCGGACTGATCGCGGCGCTCGATGCGGCCGAGTGCCCGGCGACGTTCGGCGTGGCCGGCGATCGGGTACGCGCTCACTCGGTCGGGGATGCGCAGGAGGACGATCGCGATCTGGGCTTTGAGACGGCCCGCCGCACCGGACTCGGGCCCAGCGACGTTGCGGTAGGGATCAGCGCGAGCGGAAAAACCGCATTCGTCCTCGGTGCGCTCGAGCGCGCGGCGGTGGACGGCGCTCTGCGCATAGCGGTCACTTGCAAACCCGGCTCTCCGCTCGGCCGGGCGGTGGACATCGCGATCGAGGTCGACAAAGGTCCCGAGGTCATCGCAGGTTCGACGCGCCTGAAGGCGGGCACGATCCAGAAGGTGATCCTGAACATGCTGAGCACTGCGGTTTTCACGCGCCTGGCCCACACCCACCGCGGCAGGATGGTCGGCGTCGTCGCATCCAACGAAAAGCAGCGCGGACGGGCAGCGGGCGTGGTCGCCGACCTCGGCGGCGCATCGCATGAGGAGGCGGTGAGCGCGCTCGAGGCCGCAGGCGGAAACGTGAAGGTCGCCATCGTCATGCTCCGCCGCGGCCTGAACGCGGATGAGGCGCGCACGCGGTTGGAGGCGGGGGGCGGCGATCTCAAGGTCGTCCTGGAGGAGGTGCGCCGGCCTTGAGGATCGTTTTGCGCGGCCGAATCCACGGCGCGGGGGACGCCGACGCAGTGCTGGTCGACGGGGACACGATCACCTGGGTCGGACGGGGCAAGCCTCCGCACCGTCCCGACGAAGAGGTGGTGGCCCTACCCGGCGAGATGATCGCCCCCGGATTCATCGACCTCCAGGTCAACGGGTTCGCCGGCCAGGACGCGGCCTCCGGAGCCGCCGCGATCGCTTCCATCTCCGCAGCGCTGCCGGCCACCGGTGTCACCGCGTTCCTGCCCACGATCATCTCCGCGCCGGTCGAAGTCGGGGCGGCGTTTGCCGCCGCGGTCAGCGCCGCCGCGGAAGCCCAGGGAGCCCGGGTGCTGGGCGCGCACATCGAGGGGCCGTTTCTCAACCCGTCCTTCAAAGGCG
>VBFV01000093.1 GCA_005881335.1 Chloroflexota bacterium | reverse complement strand
GTTCTGTGCGCCCGCCGGCGGCATCTTGCCGTCGGCCGTAAACGAGTCCTTCTGACCGTCAAGAGCGGTGACGTACATGTCCTTGTCACCGGCGTAATAGTCGGCCGGCATCTTGTCCGCAATCTCAGCTGCGGTGTGTGACTTCATCCATTTCAGTGTCTTGACGTACGCATTGACCAGGCGCTGGACGACGCCCTTGTGGCTGCTCACGTAGCTCGACATCATGAAGATGCCGATGAACGGGTAGTCCGAACCAAGCGCTGCGCGCGTCGTGGCCGGCGTGCGAAGGTCGATCAGCACCTTGCCGGTGCCCGTCTTGAGCAGGCGCGAGATCGTCGGCTCGGTTGTCATGCCGGCGTCGATCACGTGCTGCTGCATGGCGGCGATGAAAGTGTTGCCCGCGCCCACCGCCACGAACTTGGCGTCGGTGCCGGAGAGCCCTGCGCGTCCGAGCAGCGCGAGGCTGATGGTGTGCGTGCCCGAGCCGATCGAGGTCACGCCCAGGTTCTTGCCCTTGAGGTCGGCGGTGGACTTGATGGTGCCCGCTTTGGTTGCATCGACCATCTCGGCCTCGCCGGGCGCGATCTGGAACTGCACCACCTGCTGCATGAACTTGCCCTTCGGCTGCAGCTCGAGGACGTGGCTGAATGCACCAGAGCCGGCATCGACGTTGCCGGCGATGACCTCTTCCTCAGACGCCTGGCCTGAGCCTTCGTCGATCAACGTGACGTTGAGGTTCTGCTCCTTGAAGTATCCGAGGATCTCGGCGAGCTTGTTCGGAATGTAGATCTGCTTGTTGAGCCCGCCGACCATGATCTTCACGTCGGCCGGCGAGTTGTCCTGCGTCGCTGGTGCGGCTGTGCTGCCCCCGCACGCGGTGAGGACGAACACCCCGGTCAGGACGAACAACAACGGACGGATGAATATGCGCATACGCCTCCTCCTAAATCTGGACTTCGCTGCCGACTGCGGGTGGGCGCCATCTGACCAGGCGGTTCTCCAGGGCGGTGATGATTGCTTCCGCCAGCAGCGCCATGGCGGCCAGCAGCAGCATCCCCGCGAAAACACCGTTGGCGTTGAAGTTGTGTTCAGCGCTGTAGATCAGCTCCCCGACTCCCTGGGTGGCGCCGAAGAGCTCGCCCACCACGGCACCGACCAACGCCAGGCCGAAGCTGATGTGAAGGCTCGCGATGATCCAGCTGAGCGCCGAAGGGATGATCACCTCGGTGGTCAGCCTCCGATCGTCCGCGCCCAGGATGCGTGCGTTGGCGATGAGGTTGCGTTCCACCTCGCGCACACCCTGGAACGCGTTGAAGAAAACGACGAAGAAGACGAGGATGGCCGCGGTCGCAACCTTGGAGCGAATGTCCAATCCGAGCGAGATCGCGAACAGCGCTCCCAGAACGACGCGAGGGATGGCGTTCGCGGCCTTGATGTAGATCGAGAAGACGTCGGCCAGGAGGCGATTCCGCCCCAGCAGCACGCCTATCACGACGCCGAGGACGGTGCCGACGATGAATCCGAGGACCGTCTCCTCCATCGTGACCAGCACCTGCTGCCAGAGGGGGCCCAACGCCGTCTCCTCGGTGATCCAGATCCAGAGCTGCCTGGCGATCCCGGACGGCTGTCCGAAGAAGAACTGGTCGACGATGCCGATGCGGGTCGTCAGCTCCCAGGTGCCGAGGACGAGCACGGCGACCAGGACACGCAGCCCGTAGATGTTGAGCTGCCGCCGGCGGCGCGCGCGAATGCGCAGCGCCGACAGATCAGTGATTGGGGCGGGGTTCCCTGGCGCGCTGCTGGGCGCCGTCACCTCAAGCCGCGCCGCTAAGTTTCTGACGCTCATAGCTCACGAGCACTTCGTCCCTCAAGTCGTTCCAGATCTCGCCGTAGATCTGGCTGAACTGCGGCTGCATGCGAATCTCGGTCACGTTGCGCGGTCGAGACAGCGGCACTGGGTAGTTGGCCTTCACCGTGCCCGGCCCGGCGCTGATGACAAAAACGCGGTCCGCCAAGGCGATCGCTTCCTCGAGGTCGTGCGTGACGAAAACAACCGACGCGCGGGTGTTAGCCCACAGCGACAGGAGCTCGTTTTCCATCAGCGCTCGCGTTTGTACATCGAGGGCGCTGAAGGGCTCGTCCATGAGCAGGATCTGCGGCTCGTTGATCAGGCTCTGCGCGAGGGCGACGCGCTTGCGCATGCCACCGGACAGCTGATAGGGGTACCGGTCCTCGAACCCGGAGAGGCCGACGCGCGATATCCACTCGCGCGCCATCGACCTGGCCTGGCCGGTCGTCCGGCCGTGGTAGCGCGGTCCTGCCGCGACGTTGTCGAGCACCGTCTTCCACGGGAAGACCGCATCGGTCTGGAAGACGTACCCGATGTCCTCCGCGATGCCGTGCACAGGCCTGCCGAGCACCAGCACCTCGCCTTCGCTGGCCGGCTCCAGGCCCGAGATCAAAGCCAGCGTGGTCGACTTGCCACAACCTGTCGGTCCGACCACGGCGCAGAACTCGCCCGGCTGGACCGTCAGGTTGAGGTCGCGCAGCGCCGTGTACACGCCGCCCGAAGGCGTCAAGAACCGCTTCGTGACACCGCGAAGCTCGATGGCTGGAGTCATGCATAACGGACTTTCCGCGGAATCGCCCGCGGCGGCAACGGATGCGGTCGTTGTGGCCGTTTTGGTCGTTTTGGTCGCCGGATGGCCTCGGGGCGAGGGACTACGATCACGTGTGGCTCACACGTGAAAACCCGGCTTCCCCTGGCCTACCAGATCCTGGTTTTCCAGGTCGCGATCATCTTGCTGTCGGCGCTGATCGGCGCCGCCGCCGCCGTCTGGCAGGCCGGCCAGGAGCTGGACCGCCAGTACGAGCAGCGCTCGCTTGCGATAGCCGAATCCGTCGCGACGAACCTCGCGATCCAGGATGCGCTGCTCAATCACGACCCCGATGGCTCGATCCAGAGAGCCGCAGAAGACGTCCGGCGTTCAACAGGGGCGCGCTACGTGGTGGTCACGGACGCGCAGGGCATCAGGTACTCACATCCAAACCCGGCGATGATCGGAAAGTTGGTGGACGAAGACCCCTCGGCTGTCCTTGCCGGACACACCTGGGTGGGGGTGCAGAAGGGAACGCTTGGCGTGTCGGCGCGAGGCAAAGCCCCGATCTTCAACCAGGGACACGTGATCGGTCTGGTCTCGGTCGGGTACCTCGAAGACACGGTTGGCCAGCAGCTTCTGGCGGACCTGCCGGGTTTTGCGACGACCGTTCTGCTGTCGCTTGGCCTCGGAGTCGCCGGATCGATGCTGCTCGCATCGCGTCTCAAGCGCCAGACGTTCGGACTGGAGCCTTATGAGATCGCCGGACTCCTGGAAGAGAGAGAGGCCAGCCTGCAGGGCATCCATGAAGGCGCGATCGCGACCGACGGCGACGGCACCATCACGCTGGCCAACGAACAGGCGAGGCGATTGCTCTCGCTGCCCACGGATTGTGTCGGACGAAAAGTCGCGCAGGTGCTGCCGCAGGGCCGGCTCCTCAAGTTTCTGTCAGGCGGACTCAAGGACGAAGACGAGGTGCTGCTCGCGGGCGAGCGCGTCCTGGTGGCGAGCCGTCGGGCGATCCTCGTCCGCGGCCGGGAGATCGGCCATGTCGCCACCTTGCGCGACACCACCGAGCTCACCGGGCTCGCGCGCGGGCTGGGCGTCGACAGCCTGACCGATGCGCTTCGCGCGCAGGCGCATGAGTTCGCGAACCGGTTGCACACCATCGCCGGCTTGATGCAGGTGGGCCGCCCCGAAGAGGCGATGAAGCTGATCGCTCAAACGTCGGGCGTGCATCAGGAGCTGACCGAGTCGCTGCTCGAGCGTGTCGGCGACCCCGTCCTCGGGGCGCTGCTTCTCGCCAAGGCCGCGATCGCATCGGAGCGTGGGATCGAGCTGCGCGTGAGCGACAACACCGTGATGACCCGCAGTGCGCTCGACAGTGAAGACCTGATCACGTTGCTCGGCAACCTCATCGACAACGCGCTCGACGCGGCTGCTACAAGCGACGGGCGCTGGGTCAGCGTGTCGGTCACCGAGCAGGACGACGAGCTGGTGGTCAAGGTCCACGACTCCGGCTCGGGGATACCGGATGGTGTTGACGGGCAGATCTTCCAGGAGGGCTTCAGCACCAAGGCCGGACCGAATCGCAAACGCCGCGGCTTCGGTCTTGCGCTGGTGCGCCAGGTCGCGCGTCGAAACGGAGGCGACGTCACCGTCGTCAACAACGGCGGCGCTCTCTTCATGGTGCGCATACCCCAGAACGTGGCGGCGGGGCGATGATCCGCACGCTTGTCGTCGACGACGACTTCAGGGTCGCGGACCTCCACTCCGCCTATGTCGACCGCGTGCCGAGCTTCCAGGTCGTGGGGCGCGCGCACACGGGCGGCGAGGCGCTGCAAAGCGTTGGGCGCCTGCAGCCCGACCTGGTCCTGCTCGACATCTACCTGCCCGATATGAGCGGCCTGGAGGTGCTGCAGCGTCTGCGCGAGGACGAAAAGACGCCGGTCGACGTCATGGCGATCACTGCGGCGCGCGACGTGGACAGCCTGCGTGCCGCCATGCGCGGCGGCGTCGTCCACTACCTGATCAAGCCGTTTCTTTTTTCGACGTTTGAGGAAAAGCTGCTGTCCTACGCGGCGGCCCGCGACAGGATGACGCGTCTGGCCCGCGCCGAGCAAGGCGACGTGGACCGCATTTTCGGCGCGCTGCGCACCGCACGCGCCGAGACATTGCCCAAAGGTCTTTCCGACGCGACGTTGGAGCTGATCGTGGCGGCCCTCGGCCGGTCGCAGTCAGGTCTGCCGGCGGCCGCCGTCGCCGAGGAGGCGGGCGTGAGCCGCGTCACCGCGCGCCGGTACCTGGACCACCTGTGCCAGCTCGGCCGGGCAGAGCTCACGATGCGGTACGGCGGTCCCGGCCGCCCAGAGCATCGCTACCGCCTGGTGACCAGCCCCGTCAGCTAGTGCAGGCGTGGCCCGCTGGCCACGCCGCCGGGTGACGAGGGCATGCCGAACGATGAGTGACCGGCTGGAAACAGGCCGGCCGCGTTGGCCACGATGAGGCCCAGCAAGACCAGGACGTCGGCCAGCAAGAACAGTCCGACGATGTCCCAGTCGACGCGGTTGGCGAGCGCCAGCCAGTCGGGGGCATTGGGCGCGTGCTCTGGCTGCCAGCCGCAAATCGGGCACCTTCCCTGCGTGTAGCGCGGGTCGAAGCTCCAGCCATCGGCCTCGCAGTAGGCGCGCACCGAGCGGCGCGCTCGAGGCCGCGCTCGGGGCAGGCGGAGCCTGGCGATCATGGAGACAGGACCTCGTCGGGCACCCTGTCTAAAGGTGTATTGCGGGCCCACACCCACGCGGCCGCGGCGGCGAGCAGCAGCGCCTCGAGGGTCAGGAACATGAACGCGAGCGGGATACGGTTGGCCGCCAGGGTCGTGCCCAGGTTGCTCAATCCCGATCCTGGGCCGTTGGCTCCACCCGTCTGGTCTCCGAAGCCGCCGAAGTCGCCAAAACCGGCGCCGAATCCCCCAAAGCCACCGAAGTCGAAGGCGCTGCCGCCGCTGCCTACCTGCAGGTCGGCGAAGCCCTCGCCCAGCACGTACTCCGCACTCTGCGTGGGAACCCCTGGGCCTGGCGACGGGTGGGTCACCTTGATGTGCAGCCCGGTGGCCCAGATCGTCACGTGGCTGCCGTCCACGGTTTTGACCGGGGCGATCGTGTAGATGGTGATGTAGGTGACGTCGAAGGTCGGGACGCACCCGCTGGAGGTTCCTCCGCTCGAGCCACTGCTCGAGCCACCACTCGACCCGCCTCCGATCGGAAGAGGGGGAATGGGACCTGGGGGCGGAGGAGGCGGGGCCGGTACTTGCACTGGCGGTTTCGGCGCGGGCGCCGCCGGGCAGGGGAGCGGGCGCTTGTCCTGGATGGTGACGCCCTGGTCGTTGACGCTCACCGGCTGGCCGTTGGCAGTAACCTCGCCGCCCTTCACGGTTGCTTCGCCGCCACCACCCGAAAGGGAGCTGTTCGCGGTCACATCGACCACAACCTTGCCCACCTTCACGGTGCCGATCACGAAGCTGTCCACCTCGGAGTGCGTCGTCACCGTGAGGTTGCCGCCCGAGTCGATCACCGTGTTCGTTTGGCCCGACGCCCCGGTGAAGGGCTGCGTGCCGCCACCGGCGTAGAAGGCAGAGGAGCTAGCCGTCAGCTGGGCGGCGTCGGCGTCAGCCCGTGATCCCCCGTCGCAGCCGTTGCAGTTGTCGATGTGGCCATGCGACGGACCGGGATAGTTCGCTTTCGCGTACGGCACCTGGTTGTTCGGGTTCTGGCAGATCTGCGGCGGAGGCGGCGAGCTGCCCGAGTTGGTGCAGCCCTGGTTGTACTGCGACCCGACAGTCGCCGTCAGCGGCCCGCTGTCGGAATAGGTCGCGACCGCCGTGGTCGACGGGCTCGCGTCCTGCTGCACCTCGGCGAGCGGGTAACGGTTGTTGACCGCTCCGTTCTGGAAGTTGGGGAACGCGTCGCTGCCGCCGATCGCGTGCACACCGGACGCGTATCCGTAACTCGTGTAGCTGGACGGCACCGCGGCCAGCGCAAAAGCTGGAATCAACACCACGGACGCCGCAGCCAGGACAAGGCAGTTGATGACGATGAAGAGCCGTTTCATTGATGGTCCACCTTCTCCAGGAGCTCGATCGCGACCGCCCCCGTGGGCCGGCCCTCGACCTCGGCGCGCTGCTCGAGCGCGCGCTTGACCTTGGCCGGGACACGGACGGAGACGATCTCCATCAGCGCCGGGTCGACGTGATGCCCGTTGCCGTTGCCGTTGGCCGCGGCCACCGCCGTCGCGTCGACGGCCGTACCCAGGTAAGAGCCCGCGACCAGCTTGCGGTCCGCGCGCAGCTCGACCGCCGGTCCGCTGAGCCGGATGCTGCCGTGCTCGAAGACGTAGGCCCGGTCCGCCACGTCCAGGGCCGATTCGACGAACTGCTCCACCAGCAACACCGCGATGCCCTGCTCGCGGAAGACTCGAATGATGTCGAAGAGCTGCCGGACCACCGTCGGCGCGAGGCCCTGCGACATCTCGTCGATCATCACCAGGCGAGGCTCGGAAAGAATCGCGCGGCCCAGCGCGACCATCTGCTGCTCCCCGCCGGACAGCGTGCCGACCAGCTGGCGCCGGCGCTGGCGCAGCTTCGGGAAGAGCTCAAAGGCGGGTGTGATGTTGACGTCATGGCCCGCCGTGTTGGACACGAGCCGCAGCGTGTCCTCGACCGACAGATTTGGGAACAGGCCACGGCCCTCGGGGATGTGGATGAGCCCGAGCTGCGCGATCCGCTCCGCCGACGTGCCGGTCACGTCCCGGCCGCCGAACATCACGCGCCCGCGGCGGGGATGGATCATGCCCGAGATCGCACGCAGGGTGGTGGTCTTGCCGGCGCCGTTGGCGCCGATGCACGCGACCACCTCGCCCGGACGCACCGCAAGGTCGATGTCGCGGACGACCTCCAGGCCTCCATATCCCGCCGCCAGCTGCTTGACCTCGAGCAGCGGCGCTTGCTGGGGCCTGGTCGGGACCACGGTCGCGACCTCGCCCTCGAGCTTCTTGGACTCCTCGCCCAGATAGGCCGCGATCACTTTGGGGTCGCTGCGGATCGCGGCGGGCTGCCCTCTCGCCAGCAGCTTGCCGAAGTCGAGGACGTAGACGTAGTCGCAAACCCGCATCACCAAGCTCATGTCGTGATCGACCAGCAGCATCGAGACGTGGAACCGCTCGCGCACCGCGTGCAGCAGCTCCGCCAGCCGCGCCGTCTCCTGCGCGTCGAGGCCGGCCGCCGGCTCGTCCAGCAGCAGCAGCCGCGGCCGCATCGCGAGCGCGCGCGCGATCTCGACACGTCGCTGGATCCCCGCCGGCAGGTCCCCGGCCAGCGTGCCAGCATAACGGTCGAGGTCGAGCACGTGCAGGATCGCGCGTGCGCGTTCCATCGACGCGCGTTCCGCGTACGACGAGAAAGGCAGATGGAGCGCGTCGCTGAACGTGTTGCGCCGGCCGAGCGCGTCCATCGGCACGACCAGGTTCTCGGCGACCGTCATCGAGCCCCACAGCTGGAGGTTCTGAAATGTGCGCGCGATGCCGAAGCGCGCTCGCACGTGCGGCGGCGCATAGACCAGCGAGTGGCCTTCGAAGAAGATGGTGCCCTTGTCCGGGGCGATGACGCCGGAGATGCAGTTGAAGAGCGTCGTCTTGCCGGCGCCGTTGGGGCCGATCAGGCCGAGGATCTCGCCGCGGTTCAGGTCCAGCGACACTCCGTCCAGCGCGACGATTCCGCCGAAGCGCACTGTCATGTCCCGCACGCGCAGCATCGTCATGCGACCTTCACCTTCCTTCCGCCGAGCCCGCCGACGGCAGACCGCATATGGAGCACCCGCTGGCGGAGGTCTCCCCACACGCCGTCGGGCAGCGTGATGAGCTGGACGATCAACAGCACGCCGACCGCGATCTGGAACCAGTCGTACGAGATCTCGTACGGGCGCCCGAACAAGGTGCCGTGTCCATACCGCGTGAGCACGTCTGGGACGAAGGCCATGAACGCGCCGCCCAGCGCGGCTGCGGGGACGTACCGAACCCCCATCAGGACCGCGATGGCGGCGAACTGGAGCGACGTGAAGAGCCAGAACGGCTGCGGGCTGACGGAGCCGGCGACCAGCGGATAGAACGCGCCGCCCATGCCGGCGATCGCGGCCGACATGCCGAACGCGAGCAGCTTGTAGCGCGTGAGGTTGACGCCCATCGTCGCCGCCGCGAGCTCGGAGTCGCGAATGGCGCGGAAGCGGCGGCCCGCGCCCGACTCGTGCAGGTTGACCATCAGCAGCGCCACCACGCAGAACAGCGCGAGAAGCACCACGTAAGCGCCCATCAGGTGCTTCGACGAGTCCATTTGGAGGCCGAACATGCTGGTCTGGCCGACGCGCCAGCCACCGGTTCCGCCTGTGAGCCACTCGAAGGCGTGGTCCTGGAACACGTAACGGTCGAACACGAGCGCGATGCCCAGGGTGACGATGGCCAGCGTGATCCCGTGCAGCCGCAACGCGGGGAGCCCGACGAGGAGGCCCAACACGAACGCGGCCGCCACACCGGCCGCGACGGCCACGATGTAGTCGACGTGAAATGTGGCCGACATCATTCCCGCGGTGTACGCGCCGATCCCCGCAAAAGTGGCCTGGCAGAGGGAGATCTGTCCGACGTAGCCGGTGAGCAGGACTAGGCTCAGCAGCGCGAATGCCCAGATGACCGCGAGCCCGGCGTCGAACTTGAAGCCGACGTCGAAGCCGACCGGGATGCGTGCCAGAACGGCGAACGCGACCAGTGCCATGAGCACGCGGAAGATCAAACGCGAGGTCATTTCGCGGCCACCGCAAACCCGCGAGGATTGCGCACGACCAGGACCGCCAGGATCACCAGGAGCGCGACCAAACGCGGAAATCCGAGCGACTGGATCCAGATCGTCGGATAGGTTTCGAGCAAGCCCAGGATGAAGCCGCCGAGCACAGTCAGCGGAAGCGAGACCAGACCGCCGATCAGTGCCGCGGCAAGGGCGTCGATGATCAGCAGGGTCAGGCTGGTGGTGTCGAAGTTGATGAAAGGAGTGATGAGGATCCCGGCCACCGCAGCAACCAGGCTGCCGAGCATCCAGCTCACTGCGCCGACGCGTCCCACTGGAACGCCCACGTCGGAGATGGTGATTGTTGCCGTCTGGGGCGCCAGGTAGATCGGCAGGTGGTACTGGTTGTTCTTCCAGATCAGTGACGCCGCGGACTGCAGCGCGAGCAGCACGCCGATCGTGATCACCGCCTTGACCACCGGCTCGCGCGTCCTCACCCACCGAAACACCGCGAACTCGAGGAACAGCCCCATCGCCGCGGCGAAGACCAGGCCGGCGATGACGGCCAGCAACGTGGACAGCCAACCCGGCCAGAACGGGTGCGACCACCCGTAGAAGACCTGCCACGCGATGAAGGTCGAGAACATCCCCATCGCGCCGTGTGCAAAGTTGAGGACTCCGGTGGTGCGGTAGATGAGCACGATGCCGAGCGCGGCCAGCGAGAAGATGCCGCCGAGGCTCAGGCCGATGATCGTGTACGCGGCAAATGCAGCCATCAGCTACAACCAGGCCTCAGGAACAGATCCAGCCCTGGGTCGTCGTGCGCCATCCGCCTCCGTTGTTCGCGGTGTAGGTGAAGCAGTGGTTCGGGTCGTGGTTGCCGGACCCATACGAGAGTGGTACCGACCATCCGGTCTGGAAACCCTGCAAAGAATTGAGGGCTTGCACCAAGGAGTCGCGAGTCAGGTTCGAACCGGCCTTCTTGGCCGCGGCGGTAAAAACCATTGCCGCGGTCCAGGAGTGCTGGGTGTAGATGTCAAGCGCCTGGAACTGGCCTGGGTAGTAGTGCTGCACCGTGCCGAGGTACTGGCGCACCGTCGCGTTGCTCTGGTGGTCGTACGGTGACAGGAACGGAACCAGCGAGTGGGCGTTGCGCAGCTCGCCGTCGTATGACTTCTGGACGTTGAACTTGTCCAGCCCAGCACCCAGCACGCCTGGGTACCAGTTGGCTGCCTCCATGGCGTCGAAGAGGCGGTGGTAACTGAATGGATCGAGCGCCGCGATCACATAGTCCGGGCACGACCGGTCTGACACCGGGCACTTGTAGCTCGGCGCGGCGCCGCCACCTCCGCTCGGTCCGTGGTTCGCGTGCTGCATGTTGAAGACGGTGGCCGTGTAGCTCGCCTGCGTCGCCGAGACCTCCTCCA
>VBFV01000092.1 GCA_005881335.1 Chloroflexota bacterium | reverse complement strand
GATCGAGCGACGGCACCCTGTGGTGGGACGGTCGCACCTGGCGGCCGGTTCCGCAGGCAGCCCAGCCCGAGCAGCCACCGACCAGCTGACGCCGCGAGCCTGGCGATGATCCGTGGCGTCGCGTTGGCCGCGGTCACGGCGGTTTCGTTGGCGCCGGTCGCGGCTGTCACACCTTCGCCGTCGCCTTCGCTCGGAACGTTGCTGGCGGCCCCGCCGGCGTCCAACTACGTCGTGGACACCGAGGCGTTCATGAGAGTGGAGGGCGCCTTCGACATAGCCGAGTACGTCAACTTCCTGGCGCCCTCGAACCCGTCCGAAATGGAGACGACCCTGAAACACGACGGCTTTGTTTCCGGCTTTGGGCGCAGCTGGGCCCAGCAGGGCACCACCCACCTGCTGCTCGAGATAGTGGTCGCCTTCAGGGGCGCCACTGGCGCGAAGAGCTGGCTCGCGGCTTCGGGGGCCGCCGACTCCTCCAACCAGTACTTCAAGGGCGCGATCGTGGTCAGCGGAGTGGACCCTTCCTATGGCGGCCATTTCGCGGACCCCGCGACGCCTGCCTACGCCGACATCGTCGCCTTCGTCAAAGGCAACGACTACTTCCTGGTCGGGATCCTGTCCGGCTCTGACGACCTGGCCGACTCCGCGTCAACCCAGACCCTGAAGCAGTACGAGTTCGCGCCCCCGAGCACGATTCCGCCGGCGCAGTGGCCGGAGAACGTAACCACCACGGCGAACCGGTCTGCAGCGCTGCCGATGACAGTCGCTCTCGCGACTCTCGTCCTCGCCTTTCTGGCCGGCGTCGCATTGTACGTGGTCATTCAGGTGCGCCGACGGCGCGACACCGCCTTCGCATTCATGCCGATGCTGGGCACAATCCAGATGTCGCCCGACGGCAACTACTGGTGGGACGGACAGGCGTGGAGGGACGCTTCGCGGGAAGCTCCGCCGGCCGCCCTGCGATCACTCGACGGCTACTACTGGTGGGACGGGCGCACGTGGCGGACGGTGCCGCAACCGACGTCTACGTGACGAGCGGCCGGTAGTTGCGCCTGTAGTACTCCCAGTACTCGCCTGACTTGAGCGGCCGCCACCAGTCGGGGTGGTCCACGTACCAGCGGACCGTGCGCTCCAGGCCTTCACCCAACTCGACCTGCGGCTCCCAGCCCAGCGCGGTGATGCGCGAGATGTCCAGGGCGTACCGGTAGTCATGACCCGGCCGGTCGGCGACGAACTCGATCAGGCTCTTGGGCTTGCTCATGATCGCGAGCACCGCCTCCGCGATCTGCAGTCCGCTCGTCTCGACTCCGGTGCCGATGTTGTAGACGTTGCCCACAGGCGCCTCGTGGAGCACCTGGTCGATGGCGCGGCAGTGGTCGTCGACGAAGACGTAGTCCCGGACCGCCGACCCGTCGTTGTATAGCGGTAGCGGACGATCGTCGATCGCGTTGGTGATGAGGACGGGGATCAGCTTTTCGGGGTACTGGTGAGGCCCGTAATTGTTCGACCCACGCGTCACGAGCAGCGGCAGCCCGAAGCTCTCCGCATAGGCTTGCGCGATGTGCTCGCCCCCGGCCTTGCTCGCCGAGTACGGGCTGCGCGGCTTCAGCGGGTCGGTTTCCGTGGAGCGGCCTTCGCGCACGTCGCCATAAACCTCGTCCGTGCTGATGAGCAGGAACACCTCGTGGCCGTGCTTGCGCGCGGCCTCACAGAGCACGGCGGTGCCGCGAACGTCCGTCTCGACGAAGGCGAAGGGATCCATCAACGAACGGTCGACGTGCGTCTCGGCCGCGAAGTTCACGATCGCGTCCGTCTCCGCCGCGAGCGAGTCGACCAGCTTCTCGTCGCAGATGTCGCCATGGACGAAGCGATACCCGGGCTGTCCGTCGAGCTCGGCCAGGTTGGCGAGGTTCCCCGCGTAAGTGAGCTTGTCGAGGACGGTGATCTCGACGTCTGGGCGCGTGCGGCGAAGATGACGGACGAAATTCGATCCGATGAAACCAGCCGCCCCCGCGACCAGGAGCCGCTTCAGCCGCCGGGTCACTTGACCGAAGGACCCGCCGTCCAGTCGTAACCGATCGTCGGATCGTCATGCGGGATGCGCCCCTCGTCGTCGGGCGCGTAGACGTTCGACGTGATGTAGAGGAGATGGGTCAGGGCCAGCGCCCGGCATCCGTGCGCCACGCCCGGTGGAATCTTCAAGCACCCTGGCTTCCCGTCTCCCATCAGGAACTCCATCAGCTGACCCCTCGTCGGCGAGTCCGCACGCGTGTCGTACAGCGCGACCTTCAGCGCACCGATGACGTACCACCAGTCGGTCTGGCGCTGGTGGATGTGCCAGGCCTTGGCGACGCCGGGGTACATCAGCGAGTGGCTCCACTGGCCGAAGTGATCGAAGAACTCGTCCGATTCGCGGATCACCTCGCGGAAGAAGCCGCGCTCGTCCACATGCGTGACCAGCTCTTTCAGGACGACGCCGTCAATGCTCATGCGTTCTTGTTCGCGCCGTGCGCGCGGACGAAATCATGCACCGCGTAGTAGGCCTGGATCGACTCGCCCGCGTCGCCCCAGTAGCCGTCGAGGACGTCGTACTCCATCAACCCTCGCTCGAGGTACCAGTTGTTGACGTCGGTGATCTCGAGCTCGCCGCGACCCGACGGTTGCAGGACGGGAAGCACGTCCCAGACCGAGTGGTCGTAGAAGTACACGCCCGTGACCGCAAACTCGCTGGGCGGCTGGGCCGGCTTTTCGATGATCCGCTCGATCCTCCGGTTGCCGTCGAACTGAGCCACACCGAGGTGGCGCAGGTGCTCGGGTTCGGGCTCCTTGGAGAGGACGACCCGCGCGCCCCGCTCTTGCTTGAGGAAGGCGTCGACGCACGGCCGGATCGAGCGCTCGAACAGGTTGTCCGCCAGCAGGACGACGCACCGGTCCCCGGCGACAAACTTCTCCGCCAGCGCGAGCGCCTCGGCGATCCCGCCCGCTTTCTCCTGGTACGCGTAGAAAAGACGGTCGATCCCAAACTCGTTGCCGTTGCCGAGCAGGCGGAGGAACTCGCCCGCGTGCGTACCACCGGTCACGAGCATGATCTCGCCGACTCCCGAGCCGACCAGAGCCTCGATCGCGTAGCTGATCATCGGCCGGTCGTAGATCGGGAGCAGGTGCTTGTTGGTGATTCGTGTCAGCGGATGCAGCCGGCTGCCCGTGCCGCCGGCAAGGATTACACCCCTCATCGCCACCGGATTCTAGAGGCCCGGGCGGAGGACCTCGCCGAGAGATTCGGCGATCCAGGTGGCCGAGATCCGGGGGAAGCGACGAGCAGCGCAGCGAGCGCATCGTGCATGCGTGAGCGAGCAGCGCAGGAGCTGAGCCCGGAGATCGGCCGCATGGGCGCCGAAGATCCGGCGAGGGGCCTCCCGCCCGAGCCTCTGTGCTGCAAGCAGGGGCCGGCCACAAGTGGTTGTGGCAGACTGGCCGCCACAGCGAGATGGCGAGACCGGACAACTGGCCCAGGACAATCCTTCATGTCGACCTAGACGCGTTCTATACCTCCGTCCACCAACGCGATGATCCCAAGCTCCGCGGGGTCCCGGTCGCGGTGGCCGGCCGCTCCCGGCGCGCGGTGATCATGGGCGCGTCATACGAGGCTCGGGCGTATGGGGTCCGGTCCGCGATGCCCCTCCATGAGGCCCTCCAGGTCTGCCCCCAGCTGGCCGTCGTGGTACCTGACGGCGCGCGCTATCGCGAGGCGAGCCGGCTCGTGCACCAGATCTTCCGGCGCTTCACCTCGCCCGAGCTGGTCGAGGGAGTCGCCCTGGACGAGGCGTACCTCGACGTGACCGCCCGCACCCGGCACGGGACCTCGACCGCCGACGAGGTGGCGCGGCGGATCAAGTTCCAGATTCACACCGAGGTCGGGCTGACGGCTTCGGTCGGCGCGGCCACGTCGAAGCTCGTCGCCAAGGTGGCAAGCGGCACGCGCAAGCCGGACGGCCTGGTGCTGGTCCCTCCCGGCACCGAGGCCGACTTCCTGGCGCCGCTTCCGATCAACGTGATTCCGGGACTGGGGCCGAAGACCGAAGAGAGGCTGCGCGCGATGGGGTTGCGCACGGTCGGCGCGCTTGCCGCCTACGAGACGCAGCGCCTCGTCCAGGCGCTGGGCACCAACGGCGCCGTGCTGCAGCGCCTCGCCCAGGGCCGCGACCGGCAGCCGGTCGACGGGAGCCGGCCCGCCAAGACCATCTCCGCCGAAACGACCTTCGACAAAGACGTCAGCGACCGCGGCCAGCTCGAACACGCGCTGCGCGACCTGACCGACCGGGTCACCGAGAGGCTGAAGACCGACGGGGTCCGCGCGCGGACCGTCTACGTGAAGCTGAAGCTCCCCGACTTCAGCCTGGTGAGCCGCCAGGTGAGCCGGACGAGCCCGACCGACGACGTCGAGACGATCTTCCGCGCCGCCCGCTCGGCGCTCGAGAAGTCGCACGTGGAGTCGCGGCCGGTGCGGCTGATTGGGGTGGGGCTGTCCGGGCTCGAACACCCTGAGCCCGACTTGCAGCTGACGCTCTTCGACTAGGCGCGGTCCGGTCCACGACCGGTCGCGGCAACGCGGCCAGCACGTCCCCGACGGTCGACCAGCCGAGCTTCTCACGCGCTCGGGCGATCAGCGCGCGGAACACCATCGCGGTGGCGCGCGCGTCGTCGAGCGCAGCGTGGGCGGGTGTCACGTCCAGGCCCAGCTCAGAGACCAGGCGAGCCAGTCCCGGCGTCTGGCCTTTGGGCAGGTCGAGCACCAGCCTCGCAAGGGCGGTGGTATCGATGATCGGGTGCTCGAGCGGGCTCTCCAGCCCACGGCCGACAAGCCACGTGTCGAACGCGTCGTGGCTGTGCTCGACCAGCACCGCGCCGTGTGCGAAACGCAGGAACGCGCGACGAGCGTCTTTGAATTCGGGCGCTCCGATGAGCATCGACCGATCGATGTGGTGGCGCTTCCGGGCATAAGGGTTGATGGGAGCGCGGCAGTCGACGAGTGTGTCGAAGAAGGAAAGCGGGCGATCGAGGGTGAATCTCTCGGCGCCCATCTCGAGGACCAGGAAGGGCGCGTTGCCCGTCGTCTCCATGTCGAGCGCTACGAACTGAGCGTCCTCGAGAGCGGTGCGCCCGCCCACCTCCGGCGCGTCGACCGCGATCTCTTCCCACGGCACCAGCTCCGCGGCGCCGCGTGGTTTCAAGAACACTGGTTTGGGGCTCATCGCGCCAGCGCGAGGGCCCGGCGGGCCCACGCGATCTCCTCTCCAGTCAACGCCCGCAGCAGGAGGATCGCGGCGGCGTAGACGATGACGCCGGCGGCGATCGGAATCGCGACCGCCAATCCCTCCAGGCTGCTCAGCGGGTAGATCGCAACGCCCATCACAAGCCCGGCCAGCACGATCCGCCAGCTGAGCGCCAGCACCGGCACGCGGCCGACGTGGCGCGCCGTCAGGATCCACGCGACGGCACCGAGGACGACCTCGGTCAGGACGGTCGCCACGCTTGCACCGAGGTAGCCGAAGCGCGGGATCAGGGCGAGGTTCAGCGCAACGTTCGCGACCAGGCTCCATGCGGCGGCCCACGTGAACGACGACTGCCGGTCGGAGGCGTTCAGGGCGCCGATGAATGCGTTGTTGACGAAGGCGAAACCCAGCGCGAGGGCGAGGATCTGGAGCGCCGGCGCGGACTGATCGCGGAAATGCAGAGCATGGTTCAAAGGCACCGCGAGCACGTATATACCGACGCTCATGGGCCACCCCATGAGCAGCAGGGCCTTGTAGAACCGGCTCAGCGTGTCGACCATCTCGCGCGGTCGCTCGCGGTGATACACCGACAGCACCGGGAAGACGATGGACAGGAAGGTCATCGGGATGAACAGCAGGGACTCGATCGGCTTGTAGGCCGCGCCGTAGTAGCCCGCCGCGGTCTTGGATTGAATCGCGTAGACCAGCGGCTGGTCGATCCGGAAGTACAGGATCGTGAGCACGAACGTCAGGGCGAATGGGAGGCCTTTCCAGAACCACTCCCGGAGCAGCGGCAGCTCGAATCTCCACCCGATCACCGCGATGCGCTTGACTGCCAGGACGACGGCGAAGTACAGGCAGCTGAACGCATTCTGGGTGACGTACGCCCACAGGTAGAAGGTCACGCCTTGATGCGTGCGGCTGCCGTACAGCACGAGGCCGAGCAGAAGGGCGCTTTCGAGCACCACCGCGACAGCCTCGAAGCGCAGCTGCTGCACGGCGTAGAGCGCGTTGCGCAGCAGCGTGGCATAAGAGGTGAGGACCATCAGGAAGAAGCCCGGGATGAGGAGGTCGCCGAGTCCGAGCAGTCCGACCAACGCGGCCAGCACGAGGAAGGCGACGATCGACATCAGCAGTCGCAGCGACATCACGTTGCGCAGGTAGCGCTGGATCTCGTCGTGGTGGCGCGCGCCCTCGCGGACGAAGAGCACGTTGAAGCCGAGGTCGAGGACAACGCTCGCGATCGCGGTGAGGTTGATGAGCACGGTGAAGGAGCCGTAGCGGTCGGCCGTCAACGAGTTGACGAGATAGATGACGGTCAGGAGCGCGATCAGGCGCGCGACGACCTTGGCGGCGAGCACGACGATCGTGTTGCGGAGCGCCCGCGACCCCAGGCCTAGGCTCGGGACTTGCGGCTCAGGTGGTGGATCGTTGTCAGGCAACTGACTGAATCGTAAATGTTGGTCTCGCTAGACTCCTCCCGGGCATGGCGCAGACGAAACGATCTCTGAGCGGAATTCGCGTGACCGGCCGCTTCCACCTCGGGAACTACCTCGGAGCCGGAATCAACTACGTCCGGCTGCAGGATGAGTACGAGTCGTACATCTTCGTGGCCGACTACCACACCCTGACCACCAAGCCCAACGCTCACGACTTCACCGACGACCTTTACGACATGGTCATGGACCTGATCGCGATCGGCATCGACCCGGAGCGCACGGTCCTGTACCGCCAGTCGGCGATCCCAAAGGTGGCCGAGCTGACGCTGCTTCTCGCCATGGTCACACCGCTGAGCTGGGTGCAGAGGGTGCCCACGTTCAAGGAGAAGGTCAGGGACCAACCGGACAACGTCAACCTCGGGTTGTTCGAGTATCCCGTGCTGCAGTGCGCCGACATCGTCATCGTCAAGGGGGACGTGGTCCCCGTCGGCCGCGACCAGGCGGCGCACCTCGAGCTCACCCGCGAGATCACCCGGCGTTTCAACCGCACCTACGGCGAGGTGTTTCCCGAGCCCCAGATCGTCCTCAACCCAGATGCCCCTCTGGTCAAAGGCACCGACGGGAAGGCGAAGATGTCCAAGAGCCTCAAGAACATCGTCGGCGTCACGGACGAGCCCGAGGTCATCCGCAAGCAGGTCCACAGCATGGTGACCGACACGAAACGGGTCTACAAGTCACAGCCTGGCCATCCGCGGTCCTGCAACGTGTGCGCTTTCTACAAGTTCTTCTTCGACGACTGGGAGCACTACTGGGAGCTCTGCCGGAAGGCGGAGATCGGGTGCAACGACAAGAAGAAGCTGCTTGCGGAGCGGATCATCGAGCGGTTCGCGCCGTTCCGGGAGCGGCGGGCCGGCCTGACTCGCGAGTACGTGGACCGCGTCCTGGACGCTGGCGCGGAACGGGCACAGGATGTCGCCGGCCGGACCATGGTCGAGGTCCGCCAGGCGGTCGGGCTGCCGCCCTACCGGGATCGTTAAAATCTGAGCCGCATGGCAGAGGCCGCGGCCCCAAGGCGATACACCCGCCGGACGTTTCTAGGCTGGTGGCTGGCGAGCCTTCTGACGGCGACGGTGATCACCGCCGTCGCGCCGATCCTGGTCTACTTCTGGCCCGCGCCTCCGAAAGGCCAGAAGAAAGGCCCCGTCAACGTCGCCCTGCAAACTCCCATCGACCAGCTGCAGGAGGGGGACGCGGTCAAGTTCGACGCTCCCCGCAGCCCGAACACGGCTTTCATCATGGCCGACGGGGGCGGCGACAACGCTCCGGGCGAGCTCGCCTTCGGCGGGTTCGTGGTCAAGAACTCGGGCAAAGTCAACGTCTTCGCGATCAACTGCTCGCACCTCGGCTGCTCGGTGGCGCTCAACAAGGACGCCAGGACGTTCGACTGCCCGTGCCACGGATCGCGGTTCCACCTCGACGGCACCGTGCTGCAGGGTCCCGCGCCGGCCCCGCTTTCGCACCTGACGTGGAAGCAGGGAGCAACTCCCGACCAGATCGTGGTTGACGGCATCGTGCTGGGCTTCTGATGGCAATCCCACACCCGCGCGACATCCAGATGGCGGTCGTGGACTGGCTCGACGAGCGCTATCCGTTCACCAAGGCCGTCGACGAGGCGCTCTATCAGCGCGTGCCGAACTTCGCCAACGCCTTCTACTACTGCTTCGGCGGGATGGTCTTCATCCTGATCGCGTTCCAGCTCCTGACCGGCGTGTTGCTCGCGCTGTACTACGTTCCCGACGCGACCGGGAATCCGGCGCCTGCTTACACCAGCGTGCAGTTCATCCAGAGCACCGTGTACCTCGGCTGGTTGATCCGGGGCGTCCATTTCTGGAGCGCCAACCTGCTGATCATCATGGTTCTGCTCCACATGGCCCGCGTGTACTGGACCGGGTCTTATCGGGCGCCGCGTGAGCTCAACTGGATCGTCGGAGTCCTGATGCTGTTGATCGTCCTCTTCCTCTCGTTGACCGGGTACCTCCTGCCCTGGGACAGCAAGGCCTACTTCGCGACCGAGGTGACGATCAAGATCGCGGGCCTGACGCCACCCCCGCAGCTCGGCATGTTCGTCAAGGAGCTGCTGCAAGGAGGCCCGGTGGTCGGCCCGCCAACCCTGCAGCGTTTCTTCACGCTGCACGTGTTCGTGCTGCCGGCGGTGATCGTGCTGTTGATGTACGTGCACTTCCGGTTCATCCGGGCGCACGGCATCTCGGAGCCGCTGTGAGCGATAAGAGCATGAGGAAAGAAGGACCCGGCGCGGCGGTGGCACCGCCGAAAGAGGTCCAGATCATCGAGGTCGACGGCCACGGCGGCGGCCACACCCTCGAGCCCGACTGGAAGCGCCTGCCGATCGGCCCTGACCACATCCTCTACCCGGTGGTGGTCGGCCTCGCCCTCTTCCCCATCCTGATGGGCGACGCGGGGCACCACCTGGCCGACGACATGCCCGACGAGGACACCCACCCCTTCTTCCCGGACCACTTCTGGCCTTACCCGATCATCGCGGTGGTGATGCTGGTCGCGGTCGGCCTGCTCGCGGCGTTCGTGCAGAAAAACCTTCAGCTGGAGCCGTCGGCGGACCCCCGCGCGGTCACGATTCCGCGACCTGACTGGTACTTCCTCTTTCTGTTTCAGTTCTTGAAGCTCGGTCCTGAGCTGATCATGTCCCAGGTCATCCCCGGGATCGTCGTGGGCGCGCTGGTCCTGTTTCCGTTCATCGACGGGATCGCCGGTCCGCGGCTCGCCCGGCGACTGGGCTGGAAGAGCTGGCCCGTACCCGGGCGCAACATCATCACCGGGACGATCTGGGTGCTCGGCCTCCTGTATGTGGCCTTCCTGGAGTTCTGGGCGCTGGCCGGGCCGGGCTTCTGTCTGCCCTACCTCACCGGCCCCGTCTGCGGTGCCTGAAGACTCCTCCCCATTCATGGGGAGGTGGCGCGCAGCGCCGGAGGGCAGCGCCGGAGGGGCAGCGCCGGAGGGGCTAAGTCCGACTGTCGTATAGCTGTTTGGTCAGCTCCACCTGCGCCAGGTGCTCGCGTGCGTGGCCGTAATTGGAGATGAGCCAGATCAGGCCGGGCTTGGGGTCGTGGTCCTTGCGCGGCCGATCCTGGATCAAGTCCTCGGCCGTCAGGCCGGCCAGGTGCTCGTCGACTTCTCG
>VBFV01000091.1 GCA_005881335.1 Chloroflexota bacterium | reverse complement strand
TCCGATGCGGCTGCACCCAGCTCACCCTTCAGGCCCTCGATCGTGGTGTTGACATTGATGTGCGGCCGGACGCCGTTGCGGCGCGGCATGGTGCCCGCCTCCATGGCGTGATAGGTCAGCTCGGTCAATGCATCCGCCCGCCGCTGCCTTGGAGTCCGCGCGTCGTCCGCGCCCAGGGGCTTGGCCAGGGCCTCGACCGCCGACTTGAGAGCCGCACCAGCCTCTGGGTCGAGCCATCCATCAACCCGGTACATGCCGGCTGTCTCGCTGATGAAGAGCTGGCGCCGCTCGAAGTTCTCTTCCACATCGAGACAGAAGCCCTCAGGATTCACCGCATGCCAGGTGCTGGCCGCGATACCGCTCAAGTCCTTGATCGAGAAGCGGCGAGCGTTGTCGATCCACATCTCCTCGTCGATGTGCACCTCCAGCTCGGCGACGTGCTTTTGTAAGTGGCAGATGACTGAGGCGGCCTGGTAGCCGACCTCGCCCGAGCTCAAGGCCTGGGCGACCTTGGGCATCGATTCCAGCTGCTCGCCGACACAGAGCCGGTCGGCGGCCGCAGTAGGCGTGATCTGGCATGTGCTGGCAACCCTGGTGCAGGCCGACTGGCCGGCGAGCAGATGATCCCCGCGCACTTTGGCCCGGTGCACGACCTGGCTTAGCGTGCCCTGGAGGCTGTTGACGACAGTGGAGAGTCGCCTGGCGTCGACGAAGTCGAGGTCAGCATTGGCCTGGAACTCGCGGACCTCTGCCTCGAGTCTCTCGAGCTCGTCTGACATGCCCAGAATCATATCAAACAAACGTACGAAACACAAGCGCCAGCAGGTATTAATTCTATTCAAATTCGCCACCAGGCGCCACTCCCACGCCCTCTTCACCGTCCTCTCTTACTCGGTCCTGGACGGCGGCGGCAATATGCTATAGGATATTGGGAACCAACCAAACACATTCACGACCAGGAGGTACGTTTGTGACTGGCAAAAGGGAAGCGGTTTCCATCCTCATCGGCCTCTTTGTGCTGACCGCGTGCGGCGGCACCCAGGGCGGGGGTGGCGGAACGACGGCGGCATCGGTGGCGATCGTGCCCGGCGGCCCGCACCCGTATTTCGAACCCATGCGCGGTGCCATCGCGGACGCGACGACGGACTTCAAGCTCACCAAGGGCAGCTTCGAGGTCCCGACTGACTGGAAGCAGGATCTCCAGAACCAGCTGCTCACGAGCCTGGCGTCGAAGGGATACAACGGGTTCGGCATCTTTCCGACTGACGGCGACGCGGCGAACGGCATCGTGAGCCAGCTCGTCTCGCGTGGCGACCCGGTGGTCGCTGTGGGCGGGTGCGTCCATGAACCGACCAAGACCAGCTTCTGCCTCGCCACCGACGTGGGAGCGTCCGCGTACACGGCGGCGAAGACGGTGATCCAGGCGATGGGCGGCAAGGGCGTGCTCCTGCACGGAACCGGTCTGTTGACCGACCCCAACACCCAGCTGCGCGACCAGGCGGTGAAGAAGGCGGTCGGCGAAGCCGGCAGCTCGGTGACCCTGATCACCCTCGCCGACATCGACAAGGACGCGCAGACCGCCGACACCGCGATCAACCAGGCGCTGGCGGCGCACAAGGACATCACGGGCATCGTCACCACCGCGTACAACCCCACCGTCGCCGCGGCGAAAGCCCTACGGACCCTCGGTGACAAGCGGATCAAGATGGTCGGCATCGACGACGACCCGACCACGCTCGCCGCCGTGAAGGATGGCTTCCTTGTCGGCACCATGGGACAGAACCCATACGGCCAGGCCTACATCGGCGCGTACGCGCTGGACCAGATGCATCGAGGCTGCAAGAAGAAGTCTGACGCGCCTTACTTCATCGACTCCGGCACCTTGCTGATCAGCCCTGACAAGACGGCCACATACGCGAACGACTTCAAGACCCTGACCAAGCAGATCACGGACGGCTTCAAGGCCAAGTACCTGTCCTGCTGATGGAGCGCGCCGTCACCTCGCAACCGGGCATGAAAAGCAAGATCCGGCGGGTCGACGCATACCTCGTCGACCTCATGCCGGAACGTCCCCGGACCGACGCGATCCAGTCCTTCGTCAAGCAGGAGACGATCTTTGTCGAGGTCGAGAACGACGAGGGAGCGGTGGGTGTCGGATACGCCTACACGATCGGAACAGGTGGGCGGGCCGTGCTCGCCCACCTTCGCCACGACCTGCTCGGCCTGCTGACCGGCGAGGACGCCAACCAGATCGAGGCCGTCTGGCAAAAGCTCTTCTGGTCCACCCACGGAACGGTGGTGGGGGCGATCACGAGCCTCGCCCTCGCCGCCATCGACACGGCCCTATGGGACCTGCGCTGCAAGTCGCTAGGCCAGCCGCTGTGGCGTCTCGCGGGCGGGGCCAAGCGCGAGGTGCCGCTCTATGACACGGAAGGAGGTTGGCTCCAGCTCTCGACCGAGGAGCTCGTCGAGGGGGCGATCGCGGCCAAGCGGCAGGGGTGGCCCGGCGTCAAGGTCAAAGTCGGCAAACCGCGGCCGGGCGAGGATTTCGAGCGATTGAACGCTGTGCGGGAGGCGGTCGGCGCCGACCTGGACATCATGGTCGATGCCAATCAGTCCATGACCTACGCGGAGGCCAAACGAAGGGCGCAGCTGTTCGAGCCACTACAGCTCTTCTGGTTCGAGGAGCCGCTGCCCGCCGAGGACATGAGCGGTCACGCCCGCCTCGCGGCCAGCACCTCGATCCCGATCGCCGTCGGCGAGAGCATCTACTCGCCAAGTCACTTTCGCGAATACCTGGCCGCGGGA
The DNA here is from genome assembly GCA_005881335.1 of Chloroflexota bacterium. GTDB lineage: Bacteria > Chloroflexota > Dormibacteria > Dormibacterales > Dormibacteraceae > 40CM-4-65-16. The sequence goes on along the minus strand of VBFV01000091.1, from coordinate 7,452 downwards.
GCCGCCTCCATCTTGCAGCCGGACGTGGCGCGGCTCGGCGGGATCACGCCGTGGCTCAAGGTGGCTCACCTGGCTGAGACTTTCAACGTCAAGGTGGCCCCGCACTTTCTGATGGAGCTGCACGTCAGCCTCGCCGCCGCGGTGCCCAACGCGCTCTACGTCGAGCACATCCCGCAGCTGCGCAGCATCACGAGGGACTCGCTGCAGATCTCCAACGGGGTGGCGGTCGCGCCGGACACTCCCGGCATCGGAATCGACTGGGATTTCGAGAAGATCCATCATCTGAAGGTGGAATGAGCGCGACGCGCACGGTCGCCGTGCGGACTCGACTCACCGAGCTTCGCGGCACCGGCCTCCTGCGCACGCTCGGGCTGCTCGCGCTGCTCATCATCACGGCGGGCTTCTGGATTTTCTTTTCGGCCTTCGCGACGGGTTTCACCTCCGACTTCAACCTTTTCTTCCTGCTGCGCTCGGCGGCGATCGCCGTGACCATCGGCTTCGCCCAGATGGTCGTGCTGTCGATCGGCGACATGAACCTGTCCGTCGGCGCGATCGGAGGGGCGACGGGGATGTTCGCCGGCTGGCTGATGCAGGTGCTCGGTGTGCCGCCCGCCCTAGCGGTGCTCCTGGCGCTCGCACTCGGGACGAGCCTTGGATTCGGCAACGCGGCGCTGGTGGTCTGGACTCACCTCAACAGCTTCATCGTGACGCTGGCCACCGCGAGCCTGATCACGGGCGGGATGCTGATCCTCACGCGAGCCCGTCCGTTCAGCAACCTGCCTGACTCGTTCCTCGGCATCGCGCAGATCGAGCTCGGCGGGGTGCCGGTGGCGCCGCTGGTGTTGATCATGCTGGGCGTCGCGCTCGTGCTCGGCCTGGTCTACCGGAGCACGAGCCTCGGACGGGAGATGCTCGCCATCGGGGCGAACCGGCAGGCGGCGCGGATGTCCGGCCTGGCGGTGGGCAGGATCGTGCTCGTCGCGCACGGCCTTTCCGGCCTGCTGGCCGCGCTGGCGGGCGCGATGTCGGTCGCCGCCAACAACACCGCGTCACCGGGCATCGGAAGCGACTGGGTCCTGGCGTCTTTCGTCGCTCCGGCGATCGGTGGCACGTTGCTCTCCGGCGGTCTCGTCTCGGTCTCGGGAACCGTCCTCGGCGGCCTGCTGGTGGCGACCATCTCCAGCGGTCTGCTCCTGATGAACGTGAGCAACTTCTGGCTGAGCGTGTTCCTCGGCGCCGTGCTCCTGCTCGCGGTCGGGCTGGATCGGATCACGCGAACGGTGGGCGGCGCCGCGAGCTGATGGTCGCCATCTGGCGGCGGATGTCCGGTGTGGCCCTGGGCCTGCTCATCGTCGATCTCGCGGGGGCTCTGCTGCTGACTGTCGTCACTCCTTCCTTCACGTCGACCTACAACCTGTTCATCACCGGCCGTGACTTTTCGATCCTGCTTCTGGTCGCGCTGGCGCAGATGATCGTGCTCGCCGTCGGTCAGATGAACCTGTCGATCGGCGCCATCGGCGGACTGGTCGCCATCGTCGAGTCAGGTCTGATGGTCAGTTACGACACCCCGGTCGTGATCGCGATTGCGTGCGGTCTGGTGCTAGGTGCCGCATGCGGAGCCGTGAACGGCCTGTTGATCCACTGGACGAAGGTGAACAGCTTCATCTTGACCCTGGGCACCTCATACGTGTTCGCCGGCGTCAACCTCGGCATCACGCACGCGACGCCCTTCTATCACATCCCCGGCGCGGTCGCGTCCTTCGGCCAGGCGCGGATCGGGGCGTTTCCAGAAATTGCGATTGTCACGATCGTCCTCGCAGTCGCTCTCGCGGTCTTTCTCCGGCAGACCGTGCTCGGCCGTCAGCTCCTGGCGGTCGGCGGCAACCCGGTCGCCGCGGCGCTGTCCGGACTTCCGGTCCGGCGGGTGATCGTGACGGCGCACGGCATCTCAGGTTTTTTCGGCGCGGTGGCCGGAACGCTGCTGATGGCTCAGCTAGGCGAGGGGCAGCCGACCATCGGCGTGACCTGGATCCTGCCGTCTTTTGCCGGTCCGATCATCGGCGGAGCAGTCCTCGCAGGTGGCAGCGCGCCGCTCCTCGGCACGGTGTTCGCGATGGTGCTCGTGTCGCTCATCTCCGATGGGCTCATCCTCGTCAACGCCAACCCGTACTGGGTCCAGTTCTTCGTCGGAGCGCTGATCCTTGGCGGCGTCTTGCTCGGCCGGGTGCGCGCTGTCGGCTTACGTGATGTATTCAGGCTCAAATCGACGGCGCCTCCGGTGACCGACCGGCCGGCTGAGGAGCCGGTGCCGCGGCGCCCGGCGGAGCAGAAATGAGCACCATTGCGCCGGCCCGGGTGGTCCTCGAGGCGGCCGGCATTCGCAAGCAATTTCCGGGAGTCGTGGCGCTGGACGACGTCTCGCTCCGCCTGCGCAGCGGAGAGATCCAGGCCCTGGTCGGCGAGAACGGCGCCGGCAAGAGCACGCTGATCAAGATCCTCACCGGCGTCTATCAGCCAGACGCCGGCAGCGTCACGATCGACGGGGCGCCCGTCCGTTTTGGGTCCGCGCGCGACGCGTTGAAGGCGGGGATCAGCGTCGTCCACCAGGAGCACAACCTGATCCCGCAGTTCACCGTGGCGGAGAACATCCTGCTCGAGCGGATACCGACCCGGCTTCCACAGCTCGTCGATTACGCAGCCATCTACCGAGAGGCGCGACCGTGGATGAAGACGGTGGGACTCGACATGCCGGCGACCAGGTCGGTCTCCGCCCTCAGCGCGGCACAGATGCAGCTGGTCGAGATCGCCAAGGCCCTCTCCCTGCAGGCGCGGATCCTCCTCCTGGACGAGCCGACGGCGGCGATCACCCCGCACGAGACCGGCTACCTGTTCCGCGTCCTGCGAGAGCTGCGCGCCCAGGGCGTCGCCGTGGTTTTCGTCAGTCACAAGCTCGAGGAGGTGTTCGAGCTGGCGGATCGGGTGACCGTCCTCCGGGACGGCCGCAACACCGCGCTCGACCACGAGATCAAAGGCCTGACCCAGGACCAGATGGTCACCTACATGATCGGAAGGTCGGACGTGCTCGCGCAGCTGCCCGCCCGTCCCGCACGCGGCGAGCCGGTGCTCGAGGTGCGAGACCTCGCCACCGAGGCGGGGGCGCGCGGCATCACATTCAGCCTCCACAGGGGAGAGATCCTCGGCCTGTACGGCCTGGTCGGCGCCGGGCGCACCGAGCTGGCCAAGGCGATCATCGGCGAGCTCAAGGTGACCGGCGGGGACGTGCTCGTGCGAGGACGCAGCGCCCGCATTCGCGACCTTCGCGACGCCCTCGCTCGCCATCGCATCGGCTACGTCAGCGAGAACCGCAAGGAAGAGGGGCTCATCCTCCTCCACTCGGTCCTCACCAACATGTCGATCACCATCTGGCGGCGCCTCAGACTGTTCGGCCAGTGGATTCGACGCTCATCCGAGACGGCGGCCGTCATGCCGCTGGTCAAGCAGCTCGACGTCCGGGCGCACTCGCTGGCGCAGCAGGTGGGCACGCTGTCCGGCGGGAACCAGCAGAAGGTGAGCCTGGGCAAGTGGCTTGCCGCCGACGTCGAGATCCTCATCATCGACGAGCCGACGATCGGGATCGACATCAAGACCAAGAACGCGCTGCACGAGCTGATCTGGAACCTCGCGGCGAACGGCAAGGCGATCATGGTGATCTCGAGCGACATGCCGGAGATCGTCCGCCTGGCGGACCGGATCCTGATCATGCGGAACCACAGGCTCGTGGGCGACATATCGAACAGCCACGACTACGAGGAGGTGAGCGCGGCGATCATGAGCCGGCTTAGCTGAAAGAGATGCAGAGCTACGGATTGACGTTGCTGCTCAAGGACGACGCGGACGTCATCGATCGGTACAAGCGATACCACCGCGAAGCCTGGCCCGAGGTCATCGCGCGCTTGAAGGAGATCGGCATCATCGAGATGAAGATCTTCCTGATCGGCCGCCGCCTGTTCATGTACATGGAGGCCATTGACGGCTTCGATCCGGACCGCGATTTCCCGAAGCTGAAAGAGCTGCCTCGCTACCGCGAGTGGGATGTGCTGATGAGCTCCATGCAGGAGCGCGTCCCGGAGGCGAGAGAAGGGGAGTGGTGGGCGGCGATGGAAGAGGTGTTCGACCTCAACTGGTGAAAGAGCGCGCACGGCCTGCCCCGCTTCCGCGCCTGATCCTGACCGACAGCGTTTACGAAGCGGTCAAGGAGCTGGTGATGGACCAGCACATCGAGCCCGGGGCGAGGGTGAACATCGACCAGCTCGCGCGCGACCTGCGCGTTTCGCCGACCCCCGTGCGCGAGGCGCTGGCGCGGCTCGAGATGGACGGTCTGGTCATCAAAGAGCCGCTGCGGGGATACTCGATCGCTCCCATCCTCGATGCCGCGGCTTTCGAGCAGCTCTACGAAGTCCGCGGGTTGATCGAGCCGTTCGCCGCCCGGCGCGCTTGCGAGCGTGCGAATCGCCAGCTCGTCACCGCGCTGCAGCGTGAGATCGACGCCATGCGGAAAACCATCGAGGGCCTGCGGCCCGAAAAGCCGCTCGGCTATCGGGACTACCGGGAGTTTGCCTTTCAGGACGCCCGCTTCCACGAGGCGATCGCCGCGGCGTCCGGCAACGAGCTGCTCGGCGAGACGCTGAGCCGCCTGCGCTCGCACCTCCACCTCTATCGCCTTTACTACGCGACCGGGATCGGGCCCGAGACCGCGGCTGAACATGAGGCGATCGTGAAGGCGATCGCGGCCCACCAGCCGGAAGAGGCTGCAGCGGCAATGGCCGAGCACATCACCCGCTCGCAAGGCCGGCAGCGCCGAGCCTTCGAGAGCTAGGTCCGGGCGGCCTTTACCGCTTCCTGGGCGGCGAGCGTGCCGGACGGTCCGGGCTGCGGCTTGACGCCGGTCACCTCGAGGATCTCGGCCTCGTCGAGTGAGTCACTCTTCAAGAGGGCGCGGGCGAGAGCATCGAGCTGAGCACGGTGCGACTGGAGCAGCTTTTCCGCGTCGGCGAGGCACTCTTCGGAGATGCGGCGGACCTCTTCGTCGATCAACTGCGCCGTGGCCTCGCTGTACTGACGCTGCTGGAAAGCCGTTCCGTCGTTGTCGCCGTAGTTGAGCGGTCCGACCTTCGGGCTCATGCCCCACCGGACGACCATCTGCTGCGCGATTCTCGTCACCTGCATGAGGTCGTTCTCCGCCCCGGTCGTGACGACGCCGTAGACGATCTTCTCCGCCGCGCGACCGCCCAACGCGCCGACCAGGCGCGCGCGCAGGTAGTCCTCGCCGTAGTTGAAGCGGTCGTCGATCGGGCTCTGCAGGGTCACGCCGAGGGCCTGACCGCGGGGGATGATCGTCACCTTCTTCACGGGGTCCGCGCCCGGGACGAGGAGACCGAGCAGCGCGTGCCCGGACTCGTGATATGCGATGCGCTCACGGTCCTGGACGCTGAGGAGGATCTTCCGCTCGGTGCCGAGCAGAGTCCGCTCGATCGCTTCGGCGAAGTCTGCCATCGTGACCGCGGCCTCGCCCTTGCGCGCCGCGCCGAGCGCCGCCTCGTTGACGAGGTTGCGCAGGTCGGCGCCCACGAGACCTGGCGTCTGGGCGGCGGTCTGGTCGAGGTCGACATCAGGCGCCAGCGGCACGTGGCGCGAGTGGATCTTCAGGATCGCGGCGCGGCCGCGACGGTCGGGTGATTGGACCGTGACGCGGCGATCGAACCGACCCGGACGGAGGAGGGCGGGGTCGAGCACGTCGGCCCGGTTGGTCGCCGCCAGCACGATCACGCCCTCGCGCGAATCGAAGCCGTCCATCTCGGTCAGGATCTGGTTGAGCGTCTGCTCCTGCTCGTCGTTGCCGCCCACGCGCAGTGCAGCGGCGCGGCTGCGGCCGATCGCGTCGAGCTCATCGATGAAGATGATGGCCGGCGCCGCCGCCCGAGCCTTGGCGAAAAGGTCACGGACACGAGAGGCGCCCACGCCGACGATCGCCTCCACGAACTCGGAGGCGGCGATGCTGAAGAACGGGACCTTCGCCTCGCCCGCGACGGCGCGCGCGAGCAAAGTCTTGCCGGTGCCGGGCGCGCCGATCAGCAGCACGCCCTTCGGCACCGTGCCTCCGAGACGCTGGTACTTCTGTGGCTCGCGCAGGAAGTCGACCACCTCCTGCAGGTCCGCCTTCACCTCGTCGATGCCCGCGACATCGGCGAACGTGACCGACGGCTTCTCGGCGTCGTAAAGGCGAGCCCGGCTCTGGCCGAAGCTGCCGAGGATTCCTCCGGCGCCAGCCGCAGCCGCGCGACGCGATAGGTAAAGGAAGCCCAGGACCAGAAGAATGGTCGGGCCGAAGCTGAACAGCAGGGTCTCCCACAGCGGTGTCGACGCGTTCGGGTCTTTGGCGTTGATGACGACGTTGTGCTCCTGGAGCACCTTCATCAGGTCGTCGTTGGCGAACGCCGGACGCTGCGTCTGAAACTTCGTCGAGCTCGTGCCGCTGGAGTCTTTGACCGGTTTCTTGGTGACGCCGGTGATGGCCTCTCCCGTGCTCGTGATGCTGGTTACGTTGTCGGCGTTGACCTGGTCGAGAAACGAGTTGTACGAGATGGTCACCGTCGGGGGCTGGGTGGCCGACGTCAGGATGTTGCTGATCAGGATGTTGGCGGCGAACAGCACCGCGAGGATGATCCAGAAGCGCGCGCTCCGCATCGGCGCGGAGATGCCGGGGCCGGGGCGCTTTTCGGGTGGCCGTGGCGGGGGGCTCTGAGCCACGAGCTGATCCTACGCCTGCATTAGTGTGAGCCCCTGACGCGATGCAGACGGCAGCTCTTCCACACGTCAGCCTGGTTCCGGTCTCACCCGTTTCGCCCGGCCACTTCCGCCAGATCCTGGATCCCGACCGCTACCGCGAGTTTTCCGCCGCCATCGTGCGCGCCAGAGAGAAGCTCGACGGGCGGGTGATCTGGAATGTGAACTCCACCGCCGGCGGAGGCGGCGTGGCGGAGATGCTGCGTTCGGTGATCGCGTATGTGTCAGGTGCTGGCATCGACGCCCGCTGGGTCGTGATCCAGGGCCGCCCCGAGTTTTTCGAGGTGACGAAGCGAATTCACAACCAGGTCCAGGGCTTCGAGGGAGACGGCGGCGACCTGGGCGAGGCCGAGCACGGCGAGTACGCGCGGGCGCTCGCGCTGGTCGGACAGGAGCTGGCGACGATGGTTCGACCCGGGGACATCGTTCTCCTGCACGACCCGCAGACGGCCGGCCTGGTCTCGGAATTGCAGCAAAGGAACGTCACGGTCGTGTGGCGCTGCCATGTCGGTGCGGACGCCATCAATGCCCGGGCGGCGACGGCCTGGAAGTTCCTCATGCGCTACCTGCCCGGCGCCCAGGCCTACATCTTTTCGCGCGCCACGTATG
>VBFV01000090.1 GCA_005881335.1 Chloroflexota bacterium | reverse complement strand
ACGAGAACTACGGTCCGGACTGCGTGATCAGCGGCGCGGTCCCGCGCTACGTCGCGCTTCGTCCGCCGGACTGGTCGTTCGACCCCGACGAGCTGCGAGCCGCTTTCAACGACAAGACGCGCGCGATCGTGATCAACACGCCGCACAACCCGACGGGCAAGGTCTATTCGCCGTCCGAGCTCGATCTCATCGCCGGGCTGTGCATCGAGCATGGCGCGATCGCGATCACCGACGAGATCTACGAGCACCTCGTCTATCGCGGACGGCACATCAGCATCGCCACGCTGCCGGGTATGGCGGAGCGCACGATCACGATCAGCGGCGCGAGCAAGACCTATTCGGTGACGGGGTGGCGCATCGGATGGCTGATCGCTCCGCCCTCGCTCACAGCGGGCATCCGCAAGGTGCACGACTTCCTCACCGTAGGCGCGGCGCACCCGCTGCAGATCGCGATCGCCCAGGCGCTCGAGCTCCCCGCGTCCTTTTACGTCGAGCTGCTCGGCGACTACCAGGAGCGCCGCGATGCGATCGTCGACGGGCTGCAGGAGTGCGGCTTCGAGGTGTCGGCCCCCGACGGGGCTTACTACGTGATGGCGGGGATCGAGTCGTTCGATGCCGCGGACGACATCTCGTTCGCGCGACGCCTGATCGAAGAGGCGGCGGTGGCGACGGTTCCGGCCTCGAGCTTCTACCACGACCCCGCCCTGGGTCGCCGCCACATCAGGTTCAGCTTCCCGAAAAAGATCGAGACGATCGAACGGGGGCTGGCGGCGCTTCGGCCGTTGCGGTCTTAACAGGCTGGGTTCCAACCCGACTTTTCGACGCCTAGCCTGTCGTCATGCGCCAATTCCTTCGCTCCCCGCTCACATGGATGGTGGTCGCCGAGTTCGTCGTCGTCGGCGTGCTTGTGGTTGTCGCCTGGACCGCGGTCACGGCCGCCACGAGGCCGGCGCTTGCTTCCCCCACCAACCAGCTGCCCGACTCGCTGAGCGACTCGAGCGCGCTGCCGGACCTACCCGTGCTCACCCCAGGTGCTCGCGGCCCGTCGCCGGGGCTCAACCTCGACAGCCGGTTCTGGCGGACACGGCTGGCCGAGCTGAACCGCGACCAGGCTCTTCTCGCCCAGCTCGAATGGCGCATCGTCCACAGCGCCATGGACGCGATGAAGCGCTACCTCGAGACGGTCGTGCTGCCCGCTGTCCAGCGAGCCGAGAAGAGCGGAGGCTGAGGGAAGTTGAGCTAGCTAGCCCTTTTCGGCCGACATCGTGACGTTGCCGTTGAGCGTGGCGCCGTCCTCGACCGTGAGGCGGCTGACCCTCACGTCGCCGTTCAGCCGGCCCGAGCCGCCGAGCGTGAGGCGCTTTTTGGCCGTCACGTTGCCGGTGACCTGGCCGCGGACGTTGACGTTGGACCCCTCGATCGCGGCCTGGATGTTGGCGGTCGAGTCGACCGTCACGTCCCCGCTCGCCTTGAGGTCGCCCTCGACGTTGCCCGCGATCTTGAGGTCGCCCTGGATCTCCAGGCGGCCCTGCAGGATGTCGCGCGGGCCGAGGCTGACGACGTTGTTACCGCCGTTCTGCGACGTACCGGATGCCTGAACGGCGGTTTTTTCAGCTGAAGCCATGGAATCCTCCACTACGTTTTCCATACTGTCATCCCAACTCTGGCAACCATTCGGACTTGCGCCCGATAAAAGGGCTGAGCCGGGATTTCAGGGAGCTAGCATCGTAACAGCCGTGCCCCCAGGCGTCGACAAAGGATAAGCATCACACCCGTGGCCTTGATGAACCCCGATTCTTCGGACGAGATGGTCGACCACATGGTCGACTTCTTTGACCGCATCGCTCCCGTCTACGACACCTGGGCGGGCGGGCAGCATGGGCGCGTGGCGTCGCGGCTGGTGGACCTGGCCGCGCCCGCCAAGAACGAGCAGGTGCTCGACGTTGGTACGGGCACCGGACTGGTGGCTCACCTGGTCGGCCCGCGCGTGAACCCGGGCCTGGTGATCGGAATCGACCTTTCCTCGAACATGCTGTCCATCGCTCGTTCGCGGATGGCGAAGAACATCCAGTTCGTCGGCATGGCGGCTGAGAACCTGGTCTTCAGGCCGGCGACGTTCGACCTGGTGACGATGGGCGAGGCCCTGGCCTACTTCGCCGATCCGACCACCGCCCTCGAAGAGGCGAACCGGGTGCTGCGCCCAGGCGGACGGCTCGCGGTCTCGTGCCAGCGGCGGAGCCTCAGCACGCGGGCCCAGGACCTGTTCTTCCAGGGCCTGGTTCCGCTCGCCCGGCGGCATTACCTGAGCCTGCCCCGCTACAGCTCCGAGCGCGCCAGGTTCGGGGAGCCAGAGGTGCTGCCGCAGCTCCTCTCGGCGGCAGGTTTTGAGATGACGCGGCTGACGGAGATGGTGACGGGCGGCCGGGCGAACGGCGCGCGCGAGTGGACCGAGCTGATGGCGGGGGCGGGTCCCCTTCCCAACACGCTGATCCGCGCCCTTGGACCGCGTTATCGAAGCGAGCTCGAAGCGGAGGTCGAATTGGCGATGGCGAGCCTGGGCGACCCCGACGACGCGTTCAGATATCACCACTCATACGTCGTGGCGGTAGCGACAAAGCGCTAGTCCTGTGGTGTAGGCCCGACTTTGCCGGGCCGTCCGAGCCGCGTCGATTTCGGTCTCCCAGCGGTTCCGTGCGGAGGGTAAATCAAGAAAATCCCCAACCCCGGGAAGGTGAGCAGGGCCGCGAGTGACGGTCGAGGAAGCAGAAGGGCGTTCGGTAGAAGTCCGGCGAGCGGCCCGATGAGCGGAAACCGGAGGTTTCCGCTCATACCTTTCAGATATCACCACTCATACGTCGTGGCGGTAGCGACCAAGCGATAACGACCGCCGCCAGCAGGCAAACGGCGGCGGCGATGAGGAAGATCTCCCGGTACTCCTGAAGAAACGCCGCCGCCACGAGCTGCTCGAGGTGCTTGACCCGGGCGCGCAGGTCGGGGTCCGTCAGCACCGGGGTGCCAAGGATCTGGTGGAAGCGGTGCAGCCCGAATGCGGTGAGCGCCGACAGACCGACCAGCATCCCCATCGTGCGCGCCAGCACGACCAGGCTCGTGGCCAGGCCGTGGAACCGGCCTCGGGTCAACGCCAGAACAGAGGCGGTGAGGGGAGCGATCACGAGGCCGAAGCCGAGCCCGCACAGGCCAAGGGCGATGTCGGCCTGTCGCAACGGGCCGGCGTGGAGCGAGAGCTCGTCCGCACGCCATCCCGCCATCTGCACGAAGGCGATGGCCGAGAGCACGATCCCGGCCGCGGCGGTCGCCCGGTCGCCCAGACGACCCGCCAAAAGACCACCCGCGATCGCACCGACCGGCACGCCGACCAGGAACTGGGTCAGCAGCAAGCCGGACCCGAGCTCATCGAGGTTGAACACGAGCCGGCCCAGGAGGGGCACGTCGACGAGGGTCACGATCAGGGCCGCGCCGATGAGCACATTGGCGGCTGTGGCGCCGGCGAAGGCGCGGCTCCGCAGCAGATCGCGCGGAATCAGGGGTTCGAGCCTGCGGAGCTGGCGCCAGCCATAAACGCCCAGCACGACCACCGCCGCGATTGCTGCCGGCAGAAAAAGTGTGTTGGTCGCTCGGTGCTGGGGGTCGTCCGGATAGAGCGCGAGTACGAGCAGGCCCAGTCCGGCGCCCAACAGCGTCGCGCTGGGCCAGTCGATTGAAGAAGCGGGGGCGGGTTCGGCCGCCTTCACGCGGCGAGCTCCGAGGACCAACCCGGCTGTGCACACAGCGGCCAGCGGCAGGTTCAGCCAGAACACGAATCGCCAGCCGCCCGCGCCGGCGGCGGCCGCGGCGAGACCGGCTCCGTACAGCGGACCGAAAACGCTGCCCGCCTCTTGCAGCGCGGCGATCGAGCCGAGCGCAACGGTGCGCGAGCGATCCTGATACAGGTCGGCGGCCAGCGCGAGCGAGAGCGGGACCAGTCCCCCGCCACCAAGTCCCTGGACGAAGCGGCCCGCGACGAGCCAGGGCAGGCCGGCAAAGTCCCAGAGTCCCGCCGTGGCTGTCATCACAGAACCCAGCGCAAAGGCCCCCATGCACACCGCATACACGGGGACGCGGCCGCGCACGTCCGAGTACGCGCCGAGCAGCGGCATCGCCACCACGTACCCGGCGAGAAATCCCGTGACGATTGGCGTCGCCTGCTCGAAGTGCTCGATGGTCAGGCCGACGTCGCCGGCCATCGCCGGGAGCAACGTGACCACCACGTAGGCGTCGAGGGCGGCGACGAAGAGCCCCGCACCCGCCAGTCCGAGCAGGACCGACTTCGGCAAGGCTAGCGAGTAGAGGACGCGGCGCTGGGCGAGGTGATGGTGACCGCGGAGTCGAACCCGCTGATGTCGACCTGCACCGCGGCGTCCAGGCCGCCGTCGCCGAAGGCGCCTGTGAGCACAGCCTTGCGGATCAGGTGGTTGGTGGTGTCGACCCAGACCCGTGCGGCGACGGGACCACTCGAGTTCAGCTGCGCGAGCAGGCTTCTGACCTGCTCCGGCGTATACGTGGTCGAAACCTGATAGGCGCTTGCGCCGGCCACCTGGTCGGTGGAGACGTACTTCGGGCTCGAGCCCGCGGGTATTACGGCGGGCAGGCCGGTGGTCGAGTCGAAAAGTTTCGCCATGTCCGGGAAAGCCGCGGCTTCCGGACCCGTGACTTCCTGCAGGGTAGAAAACGGCACGTGGAGGTAGACATGACCGCCCGCGATCACGACCTCGAGCCCGATCGTGACGCCCTGCTGCTTGACGGTGTAGATCGTGTCGCTGTCCGATGGCAGCCTGACGGCGGTCTTCGCGCTGACCAGCGTGAATCCCTGGAGGGTGACGCTGCCCTTGGTCAGCTTGAGGGTGGCGCTGACCGTTTTCAGCTTGCTCATCGCTGCCGCGCCGTCGCGCAAGACTTTCGCCGCGTCGACTTGCTCACCGCCTACGCATGCGCTGAGCAACAACGCGACAACTGCCGGGCCGACGATTCGTCTCACGTTCGGGCGCGGACGATCAGCCGCACCGGGCGGTCGTAAAAGATGTATTCCCAGGCCCAGTTGACGAGGACCACGACACGGCTGCGAAAGCTGACCACATTGACCAGATGGACCGCGAGCCAGAAAACCCAGCCTGGAAACCCAGAGAGGTGGACGCTACCAAGCTGCGCGACGGCGGAATTCCGGCCGATGGTTGCCATGATCCCGGGGTCCCTGTACTCAAACGGGCGCGGTTCGCGATCGGCGAGCGCGTCTCGGATCGCCTTCGCCACGTACCGGCCTTGTTGCATGGCGACGGGAATCAGCATCGGCAGCGGAGCGCCGCCATCGGTCGCGCCGGCGAGGTCACCGATCACGAATACTTCCGGATGTCCTCGTATCTGCATCGACGGTTCAACCTTGATCCGGGATTGGCGCACCAGCGGTACACCGGTGGCCTGGGCAAGAGCGGATGCTTTGACGCCCGCGGTCCAGATCACGGTGCGCGCGTTTATCTCCTCGCCGCCGGCCAGTTTCACGGCGGAATCGGTCACGGCCTCGACCTTTGTCTCAAGCATCACCTCGATGCCCTTGCGCCGCAGAGAGTGCAGCGCGGCCTCGCGTAACGACGGGACAAACTGAACGAGCACATGGGGCGCTGCCTCTATAAGCACCACCCGGACCTCGTTTATGTCGAGGTCGCGATAGTCCTTGCGCAGCACTAGCCGGATCAGTTCGGAGGTGGCCCCGGCCATCTCGACGCCGGTCGGCCCGCCCCCGACGACGATGAAGGTGAGCATCGCCCGGCGCTGCTTCGGGTCGTCCGTCCAGCGCGAAGCCTCGAACTGGGACAAGATGTGGTTGCGGATGGCCAGGCCCTCGTCGAGGTCCTTCAAGCCAAGCGTATGCTCCGCCAGCGACGAGTTGCCGAAGTAGTCGCTCTGCGCGCCCGTCGCCAGGACGAGGTATTCATAAGCGATCGCACCGTGGTCGGTGATGAGCTGGTGTCCATCCAGGTCGACTCCCGTGATGGAAGCCTGCCGAAAATCAGCGTTGGCCAGGGGCCGGATCAGCTGCCTGACCGGGCGTGCGATCTCGCCCGGGTCGAGCAGCGCCGAGGCAACCTGATAGAGCAGCGGCGTGAACAGGTGGTAGTTGTTGCGGTCGACGAGCGTCACATCGACCGGTTTGTACTTCAGGCCCCGAGCGCACGTCAGCCCGCCAAAGCCGGCGCCCGCGATGACGACACGCGGACGCTTCATTGCGGCGGGTAGCGCCGGCCTCCTCCACTCCGCCTACGGTTGGCCATCTTCTCCAGCGCGGGTGCACCGCCCGTGAGCTGGAGCAGCGACTTGGGAAGCTTCTGCTTTTTCTTGAGCACCGGTTCGAACAGGTCGCCGTGCTTCTCCACGCGCTTGAGCACCTGCGCCGAATCGAACACCAGGAGGCTCGGGTCCTTCGCCTTGAGGCACTTTTCGACCTCGTCCCACGTCACAGGCGTCGACACGGTCGGCCGTGCACGCGCCCGCAGGGAGTAGACGTTGATCGTCGTCTTGTACTGGTCGTTCTGGCTCCAGTCGATCAGCACCCGTCCCGTACGCAGCTCCTTCAGCTGCTTGTGCACCGCGAGGTCGGGATGCTTCTCCTCCAAATACTGTGCGAGTCCTTTCGACACGACTTTGGTCTCGACGTACGTGTCCTTGGTATTGAGCGGAACGTAAAGCTGCAGGCCCTTGGAACCCGATGTCTTGGCGTAACACTCGAGGCCATGCTCTGCAAAAAGATCGCGGAGCATGAGCCCGATGCGGCAGCACTCGACGATCGTCGCGGGCGGCCCGGGGTCGAGGTCGAATACGAGCGTGCGGGGCTCCGGCAGCTTGTCGGCGTACGAGAGCGAGGTGTGGAACTCGAGAGTTGCAATTTGCGCGAGCCAGACCAGCGTGGGCAGGTCCTGGCAGAGGCAGTAATACATGTCGCGGTTGTTGCCCCCGCTCCACACCGTTGCCGTCTGCACCCATGGCGGCCGGTGCTTGGGGCAGTTCTTCTCGTAGAAGAACTCGCCGTCGACCCCGTTCGGATAGCGCTTTAGCGTCAGGGGATGGTCGCGCGTGTGGGGAAGGAGGACCGGCGCGATGCGCGTGTAGTAGTCGATGACCTGCCCCTTGGTGAACCCGACCTCTGGATAGAGCACCTTCTCCAGGTTCGTGAGCTTCAGAGTGCGGCCCTCGATCTGGACCTCGACCGCGGTTTCCTTAGCCACCTTCGCGCACCACTTCCTTGGCAGGCTTGTCGACGCGGAAGCCTTTGAAGGCCGGAGCGCGCAGCTGCCCGCCGCGCGTCCACTCCACGAACTCGAACTCCGCCACGATCTTGGGCTTGACGAAATGGGCCGCGCGCGGCGCCCCGGCGTCGAAGGGATTCTTGTCCACCGCGAGCGGCTTGAGCTTGGCGTTGAGCTCGTCCAGGATCTTGTCCGTGAAGCCCGTCCCGACCTTACCCGCGTAGACGAATCTGCCGTCCTTGTAATAGCCGACCAGCAGAGCGCCGGGATAGCCGCGGCGCTTGCCTTCGCCGTCGAGCCATCCGCCGATGACCAGCTCCTGGCGGTTGCGATTCTTGATCTTCTGCCAGGTGCCGCTGCGCTTTCCAGGCTCGTATTTCGAGTCGAGCTTCTTGGCCATCACGCCCTCGAGGCCGGCCCTGGCGCTCGCGTCCTTCATCGCCTGGCCGCCGCCTGCCTCGTAGGGAGGGGTCTGCCACGACGCGCCCGCGAGCTTCAACTGCGCCAACGCCTTCCGCCGCTCGATGTATGGCTGCTCCATCAGCGAGTGGCCGTCCTGCCACATCAGGTCGAAGACCATGTACGTGACCGGCACGTCCTTCATCTTGCGGCGGATCTCCGATTCCGCGGTCAGCCCCATGCGCTGCTGGATCTCCTCGAAGCTGGGGCGCCCTTTCTCATCGAGAGCGACGACCTCGCCGTCGAGGATCACCTCGTTCGACTCTAGGGCACGACCCATGGAATGGACCTCGGGGTAGCGCGCTGTGATGCTCTCCCCGGTCCGGCTCTGCAGCCGCACGATGCCGCCCTCGACGAACGCGATGGCGCGGATGCCGTCCCACTTGAATTCGAAGCCCCACGCGTCATCGGGGGTCGGCAGCTTGTCGACCAGCTTGGCGAGCATGGGCTCGACCTTTTGGGGCATCGGCTTGCGGCCAGGATCCTGCGGCGGATCCATGCGGTGGATCATCCAATCTTTTCCCCTCGTCTGAAAAAGCACGTAGCGTCCCTGCAGCCGCTTCCCGTGCAGGTCGACCATGACCTCTCGGTCAGACCACTTGATCGGGTCGTAAGTCCCTTCGTCCCAGATCAGGACCTGCCCGCCGCCATACTCGCCTTTCGGGATCTCGCCGGCGAACTTGAAGTACTCGAGCGGGTGGTCCTCCACGTGGACGGCGAGGTGATTCTTCTTGGGATCCGGCGGGATGCCTTTGGGGACAGCCCACGACACTCCCACGCCGTCTTTCTCGAGCCGGAAGTCCCAATGCAGCCGGCGGGCATGGTGCTCCTGGACGACGAAACGCGGCGCCTTGGTCTCCTTGCGGGGGACCTTGGCGCCGGGTTCAGGTGTGCGTTTGAAATCTCGCTTGGCCTCGTACTCGGCGAGCTTTTTCGCCACAGGACAAGGTTAGGCCACGGCCGCTTGCTCCTCGTGAGCAGCCACCGCCTCGCGGCGCGGGCCACGGACGAAGACCGACGCCGCAGCGGCCACGACCAGGATGACGATCGGCACGACCATGGTCGGGTGCATCGCGTCGGCGAAAGCGTGGGTGAAGACATAGTGGGCTATCGCCTGCACCTGCTCCGGAAGATTCAGGTTGGCCCCCGACTGTCCGATGCCGACTTCGAAACCCGTTCGGGCGGCGTGGCTGAACCCATCGACGAACTGGCCACGGTACTGCTCCGGCAGCTGGCCGGAGGCGGCCAACGCCCGGTCGTGCAGCGCGACGGCGAGACGGTTCTGGAGGAACGCGCCGATCACCGCGCTGGCCAGGACGCCTCCCATCTCCTGGATCGTGTTGATGACGCCGGAAGCGACGCCTCCGAGGCGAACCGGCAGGTCGCGCGTCGCGATGCTGAACACCGGGGTCCAGATAAACCCCATGCCAAGACCGCTCGCGATGAGGCCCGGCGTGAAATCCCAGCGACCCGAGCCGGCCTGCGCGGTCCAGTCGATATAGCCGGTCCCGGCCGCCAGTGCCAGGAGACCCGGGATCAGAAGGTATTTGCCGTTCACCTTCTGGACCAGGCTGCTGGCAACTCCTGAGGCAAAGAACATCGCCACCGGCTGAATGGCCAGGGTGATGCCGGCGTCGATGGCGCTCAATCCGAGCACCGATTGCATGTAGATGGTCAGCGGGAGGTAGATGCCGAGGATCGCAAACCCCATCGCGGCCATGACCAGCGTCATGAGCGTGAAGTTGCGGTCCTTGAAGACTTCGAACGGAAGCAGCGGTTCCGCACTTTGCCGGCGTGCCTGGTAATAGAGGAAGACCGCCAGGAGCACGATGCCGGCGCCAATGATCGCGGGGATCGTGATGAAGCCGGTGACGACGCCCCAGTCGTAGCGCTGGCCTTCGATCAGGCCGTAGATCACGCCCAGGAGTCCGGCGGTGGCCAACACCACCCCGAGAAGGTCGAGCCGGTGCCGGCGTCCGGGCCGGAGGTCGGGGATCAGCAGCATGGCGAGGGCGAAGGTGATGACGCCGATCGGGATGTTCACGGTAAAGATCGACCGCCAGCCGAAGTGCGTGACGAGGTATCCACCGACCGTGGGGCCGGCGATGACCGCGAGGCCGGCGATGACGCCGTAGATGGCGAACACACCGCCGCGCTTTTCAACCGGGAACAGGGACATCATCAAGGGCAGTCCCTGCGGAGCGAGCACCGCGGCGCCGAGGCCCTGCAGTGCGCGCGACAGGATCAGCTGGGTCGGATCCTGGGCCAGCCCGCTGAAGGCGGACGCGGCGGTGAAGATCACCACGCCCACGGCGAACAGGTTGCGCGGGCCGTAGATGTCGCCGAGCCTGGCCGATGTGATCAG
>VBFV01000089.1 GCA_005881335.1 Chloroflexota bacterium | reverse complement strand
CGTCATCGAGCGAGCGCTGGGGGTCATCTACTGCGTCGCGTTCCTGGTCGCCCTCAACCAGTTCCGGCCGCTGCTCGGCGAAAAAGGATTGCTGCCGGTGCCGCTGTTCCTGAGCCGGGTGTCCTTTCTCCAGGCCCCGAGCCTCTTCCACCTCCGCTACTCGGACCGGTTGCTGCTGGGAGTGGCAGGGAGTGGCCTCGTGCTCAGCCTCGCCGTGGTGGCCGGCCTTCCCGACGTGGCGCCGGCGTGGCTCGCGATCCTCATCTGGTTCGCCCTCTGGGTCCTGTACCAGTCGATCGTCAACGTGGGCCAGATCTTTTACGCGTTCGGCTGGGAGACGCTCCTCCTCGAAGCCGGGTTCCTGGCCATCTTCCTGGGCGCCGGCCCGACGGTCCCCGCGTGGCCGCTCATCCTGCTGTTTCGCTGGCTCGTGTTCCGCGTCGAGTTCGGCGCCGGGATGATCAAGCTGCGCGGCGATCGCTGCTGGCGCGACCTGACCTGCCTCTACTACCACCACGAGACCCAGCCGATGCCCAATCCGCTCAGCTGGTTTTTTCATCACCTGCCCAAACCCCTGCATCGGGTCGAGGTCCTGGGCAACTTCTTCGCGCAGCTGGTGGTGCCGTTCTTCCTGTTCGCACCGCAGCCCGTGGCGTCGTTCGCCGGCGCGGTGCTGGTGTTGACGCAAGCGTGGCTCGTGTTGAGCGGAAATTTTTCCTGGCTCAACTTCCTGACCATGACACTGGCGTTCTCGGCCTTCGACGACCGGGCGCTTTCGCTGTTCCTGACGGTTCATGTTCCACATCTCGAGCCGCTGCCGACCTGGTGGCAGTGGCTCGTTATCGCGGTCACCTTGCTGGTCGTGGTGCTGAGCTACCGGCCGGTGTTGAACCTCATCACACCGAACCAGCTCATGAACTTCAGCTTCGACCCTTTCCACCTCGTCAACACGTACGGCGCGTTCGGTTCGGTGACGAAGGAGCGATACGAGATCGTCGTCGAAGGCACAGCCAATTCAGAGCCGGCCGAGGTGGAGTGGAAGGCCTATGAATTCAAGGGCAAGCCCGGCGACCCGCGCCGAGTCCCGCGCCAGTACGCGCCGTACCACCTCCGGCTCGACTGGCTGATGTGGTTTGCGGCCATGGAATCGCCGTATCGGCATCAGTGGTTCATCGCGTTTCTCATCAAGCTCCTCGAGGGCGACCGGGCAACATTGAGGCTGCTGGGGCACAACCCTTTCCCCGACCGTCCGCCGGCTTCCGTGCGCGCGATGCTTTATCGCTACCGCTTCTCGACGCTGGCCGAGCTACGCGCGGAAGGTGCCTGGTGGGTAAGCACGCCGGTGGGCGATTATTTGCCGGCTTTGGTCCTCGACGCGGCCGGCAACCCGGCGCGCCTCAATCCTTCGAGAGGTTAGGGCTCGTCCCTGTACTGCCGGCGCCCGGTGGCAGGATCCTCGTATACACGAGTCATCTTGCCTGAGGTCGGATCCTTGAACACCTCGCCGGTCCGTTTGAAAGCTCCTTTGTCATCGCCGCGATAGCGACGGTCCCAGACGAAGTAGCCAACGACCGCAAAGATGAGGACGATCACAAAGATGACAGGCTCCAAATGCATCGCTAGCTGCGCTCGATGATTGCCGCGGTTCCGTAGGCAACGACCTCGGTCATCGTCTGACCCATCTCGGAAGAGTCGAAGCGCATCATCACGACCGCGTTGGCTCCCATCGCGCGAGCGTTCTCGATCATCCGATCGATTGCGTGGCGGCGCGTGTCTTCGACCAGTCGCGTGTATTCCACGATCTCACCGCCGGCGAGCGAGCGCAGGCCCGCCATCACGTTGCCGCCGAGGCCACGGCTCCGCACCACCACACCGAAGACCTGGCCGAGAGCTTGCTTGACCTCGTAACCCGCTGGTCTCTCGGTCGTCGTCACGAGCACGGCGGTCATCTGTTGCGACATCGGGCCTAATGATGACGCGCCGAGGTGTGGGGCGGCGCCCAGAAGACCAGCACGCGCAGCTCCTCCTCGATGTCGTGAAATTTATGCTCCACACCGGTCGCGACGAAGACCAGGCTGCCTGCCTTCACCGGACGGTCCTCGCCGGCGACGCGAATCCTGCCCCGCCCGCCGATCACGTAGTACACCTCGTCCTCTTGATGCGGCTGCTGGTGGTCGGCTGACCCGGCCGGCCACACCGCCAGCCCGACGCTGAGCTTTTCTGAGGCGAGGAAGTCGATGTAGCCGTGGCCCTCCGCGTCCCGCGGCTGCGGATCGAGCTCCGATATCTCGTGCGCTTTCATTGCCGTTTCACCGCAACAACTATCCTGCAGAGCAGCACGCGGTGGGAGGTACGGCATGGCTGCGATCAGCAGGGCGGACGCGGTTTGGGAAGGCGACCTGACAAGTGGACGCGGGCGCGTGAAGGTCGCCAGCGGCACCTTCGGCGAGTTCCCCGTCACATGGTCGACTCGGACTGAACGCGATCACGGTGGGACGAGCCCGGAAGAGCTTATCGCCGCGGCCCACGCGGCCTGCTACTCGATGGCCTTTTCCAACGGCCTCGCCAAAGCGGGCCACCACCCGGAGCGGTTGAACACCACAGCCGAGGTCGAGTTCGTCCCGGGCAAGGGCATCGTCTCGAGCACGATCACCGTCCGCGGCCACATCCACGGGATCGATGCCGCAGCGTTTCAGAAGCTGGCCGAGGAGGCTAAGGACGGCTGCCCCGTCTCGCAGGCGTTGAAGGGCAACGTGCAGCTAAACCTGAAAGCCGAGCTCGACCACACCCACTAACGCCTGGCGGTCCCCGTCACAGACGGAAAGTCGACCATGCCCTGCATGCGGAGACCGCGCAGCTGGCCCGCCAGCCACTTCTTGGGATCCTTGACCTGCTTGCCGCCGTCCAGGCAGTCCCAGCACCGGCCGGCCACGTCGCGCGCGACCAGAAGCAGCGGCTTCGGCTGAGCGGCCCGCTGCCAGGCTTTGACGATGAACGGAAGGGAGATCGGGCGTGCCGGCGCCTTCTCGGGCAGCGTGACCTCGCCGGCATAGAGCTCGTCGCCTTTCTGCAGGATCATTCCGCACCCGGCCAGGATGCCGCCCAGATTTTCCACCTGCACCTGGATCGACTGGCCGGGCGATGCGAAGTCGGTGAAGGTGATGTGAGGCACCGGCTTGGTGCTGGCCTCCCAACGTTCGCCGGCGAGCCGGGTCGCCCGACGAGTCGCGCGGTCGGCCCGGGTGGCGAAGATCGCTGCCCACAACGCGAACAAAGCTGTTGCGCCCAGCAGCGCAACGCCGATCTGGCCTGAATTCATCGCTTGCCTCGCTTGACGCTCCCGGACTGGGGATCTGGCGCGAGATGGTACAGCCGATGCGGCCTACGGCCCGTTACGGATCCGTCGACTTCGGGAATCATCAGGGTGTCGGACTATCTTGGAGGGAGCAATGGAGAAGGCAACTTTCGCCGGCGGGTGCTTCTGGGGCGTCGAGCATCTTTTCAACCAGGTGCCAGGAGTCGTCGAGGCCGTCTCGGGTTACGAAGGCGGCACCGTCGACCACCCCACCTACGAGCAGGTTTGCATGGGCCGCACCGGCCACGCCGAGGCGGTGGAAGTCACGTACGACCCCGCGAAGGTGTCTTACGAGCAGCTGCTCAACTCTTTCTGGAACATGCACGACCCGACCACGCTTAACCGCCAGGGCCCAGACATGGGCCACCAGTACCGCTCCGCGATCTTCTTCCACGACCCGGAGCAGGAGAAGACCGCCCGGAAATCAAAGGAAGACGCGCAGAAGTTCTTCGACCGGAAGATCGTGACCGAGATCGTGCCGGCGACCGACTTCTGGCGGGCTGAGGACTATCACCAGCGTTACTTCGAGAAGCACCCCGGGCACTATTCCTGCCACTTCGTCCGCGGCTGGGTGCCCTCGGAGACCGAGGAAGTCAAGCCCGCGTAAAGCCCGCAACTAACCGGTCATAAGTCGGCGCCGGTCGATATCCTTACGGGCCGTGCGCTGCGACCACTGCTCCAACGACGTTCCGGACGGCGTGTTTTGCACCCGTTGCGGCGCGCACCAGGGGACGGCGGCGGAGATCGGCGACGCCAAGAAACGCGAACACCGATATGCCGCCCACCCGAACGAGCACGTCGTCCAGCCGTCGGTTTTCACGACCCTGTTTCCGCATCTCGGCCAGCACAAGATCCATGAGTTCCGCTGGGCGTTCGCGGCCGGGCTGGCCGGCATCCTCATCCTTTACATCGCCGGGCTCATCACGGCCGCGATCCTCGTCGCGACGTTCCTCGTCCCCGTCCTCTACCTGATCTATCTCTACGAGGCGCAGGTCTATCGCGACGAGCCGGCGACCGTGCTGGGATTCACGATCGGCGGCGGCGCCGTGGTGGGACTCGTCCTGACACTGATCGAACGCGCCGCCTACAACCCGTATCCCGGCGTCGGCAACCCGCTGCGCAACGCGGGGATCGGCGCCGGCACGCTGCTTTTCATCGGGCTGCTGGTCCCGATCGTGCAGGAGGCGCTCAAGCCCCTGCCTGCGATCTTGCTTCCGAACCGCGCCGACTTTCCCGAGACCGTGGATGGCCTGGTCTTCGGCATCGCCGCCGGGCTCGGCTTCAGCGTCGCCGAATCGCTCGTGGGTTTTTCTAGCGCCCTGACGAGCCTCCCGGCTCACATGACGCCGGGCAACTGGATCTACGACCTCGCGACGCTGGCCGTGTTCCAGCCGCTGATGCAGGGGAGCGCCACCGGGATGGTGGTGGCAGCGATATGGCGATACCGGCGCGGGAGTCTCGCGGGCCGCGAGCTCGGCGGCGTGGCCATGGCGGTCATTGCCCACGTCGCGTTCGCCCTCGGCACGCTGTTGTTGAAGGATGCGCAAGTCAACCCACTCTTCGTCCTCGTGTGGCAAGCCGGTGTGGTCGGCGCGCTGCTCATCTACGTCCGCTACCTCCTGCATCACGCACTGCTGGAGGAGGCCGCGCACATGGGTTTTGCGGAAACGATTTGCCCTAACTGTCACATGCACATCGTCGCGTCGGGCTTCTGCCCCAACTGCGGCATGGCTCTCACCGCCGCGCCGGCCTCGGTCAAGCGAGCGCGCAAGCCACGTACCGACACGGCGACCAAGGCGCGCGGCAAAACCTAGATGGCGTTGACCTGCGCCCGATGCGGCGCTCAGAACCCTGACGGCAACCTCTACTGCCAGGCCTGTGGGACGCCGCTGACGGCGGCGGGCGCTGTTGCCGGCGCGCCGCCGGCATCGCCACCGGCGGCAGCTGCTGGAGCGTTTGCCGGGCCGCCGGTTGGAGCTGCGCCTCCGGTCGTGAGCCCGACCGGCTATCAGAGCCCGTACTACACACCTTCAGGCGTGGCCGCGCCTGTCCATCGCACGCCGTGGATGCTGATCATCGCGGGTGTCCTCGCCCTGACCGTCTTGATGGCCGGATTGGGCACCGCGCTCGCGGTCATCGGCAATCGCAACTCCCCCGGCGGCTCCGGGATCGGCAGTCCGCTGACGAGCCCGGCCCCTGGGGTGACGCCCACTCCTGTTGGCTCTCCCACCTCGAAGCCGGGCGCCACGACCACGGAGTCGAACGACGGGTTGACCGTCCCTGTGCCGCCGGGTTGGTCGGTGGCGAGCAAAGACGGCGAGACCATCATCCTGATGGACCCCAACACCGAAGGGGACGTGACGTTGGCGAGCGGGCCCTCGAGCCCGGCCCAGTCGGCTCAGGACAACAAGACCTCCATCGACGGCTACTTCAAGGGCAAATACCCGGACACGCGCAACTGCCCCAACACGTCGACGACCAACACCACGTTCAACGGGGCGAAGGGCATCAGCTGGACGATGTGTTTCACCCTCACCAGCGGTTCCCATTCGGTGCCGGCGGCGGCGTCGATTTTTGCAGGCGCCAATGCGAGCGGCAGCGTCTATTACGTCGTCATGGTGTTGACCCGGCAGGACAACCTGCAGGCATACCTGAACGTGACCAAACCGGTGCTGCAAGGGGTGCACTGGAAGCTGTCCTGACCCAGCTCGCGTAGCACCCTGGTTGTATCGTGTGCCGCGGTGTTTGCCCGCTGGGGCCGCTTCGTCTATCGCTTCCGCTGGGTCACGCTGGTCGCGTCGGCGCTGCTGCTCGGTGTTTCCGTGATCGGAGTCCTCACCGGAGGGCAGCTCGCGGGTAACGGCGGTTTCGGGGCGGACCTCGAGGCGGGACGCACCGCCAGGCTGGTCGCGCGCGAAATCCACCGTGAGCAACCGGTGGCGGTGACATCGGGCATGACCCTGATCTTCAGCAGCTCGACGCTGAACGCGACCGACCCCGGTTTCCAATCAGCCCTCGAGGCGGCGATCGCGCCGCTCAAGAGCGACCCAAGGGTGACCGGCCTGACGACCCCATACGGCGTGCCGGCCGGCGAACAGGCCACCTTCATCTCACGCGACGGCCACAAGGCCCTGGTCATCGTGGAATTCAAAGACCCGTCCCACAAGTCCGAGCAATATGTCAACGAGGTCGTCGCCGCTGTCCATCCCGGCCTCCTTACGGTCGTCGCCACCGGCCAGGTTCCGCTGAACCTTGCGTTCAACTCGACGCTCGACTCCGACCTTCAGCGAGCTGAATACGTTGCGCTGCCGGTCACGTTCCTGATGCTGATCCTCATCTTTGCAGCCGTCGTCGCCGCGCTGCTGCCGCTGGGGGTCGGACTGCTGGCGATCGTCGGCGGGCTGGCCGGCACGATGTTCCTCGCCCATTTCACCGATGTATCGCAGTACGCGACCAACATCGTGACCCTGATCGGACTGGCGGTCGCCATCGACTATTCGCTGTTCGTCGTCAACCGATTTCGAGATGAGCTCTCGAGCGGCGCCACTCGCGAGGAGGCGATCGCCATCGCCATGTCGACCGCCGGTCGTGCGATCACCTTTTCCGGCATCGCGGTCGCGATCGGCCTGTCCGCGATGCTGTTCTTCCAGGGCACCTTCATGGCCTCGATGGGCGCGGCCGGCGCGATTGTGGTCGCGATCGCCGTGCTGTACGGCCTGACCTTCCTTCCCGCCGCGCTGGCGATTCTCGGCCACAGGGTGGACTGGTGGCCACGATGGGCGAGGCGGATCATGCCCGCGCTGGGGACCCGCCGGCCCGCCGGCACGGGAGCGTGGCATGGCATGGCGATGTGGGTCATGCGCCGGCCGTGGTTGGCGCTCATCCCCGCGCTTGTCGTGCTGATCGCTTTGGGCACTCCCTTCCTGCAGCTGAGGATGGCGAGCAGCGACGTCGACGCACTGCCACCTACCAACCATGCGCGGCAGGGTTACGACACGCTGGTGAGCGATTTTCCGGGTTGGAACGAGACCTCGATCGAGGCGGTCGCCTACTACCCCGATTCATCGCCTTTCACAGCCGAGCACGTTGGCGCCGCCTATGACCTGAGCCGCAGGCTCGCCGCGCTGCCCAACGTGATACGTGTCCAGAGCATCTTCGACATCGACCCCAGCTTGAGCCGCCCGGACTACCAGAGTCTCTACTCAGGTCCTCGCGATTCGCTGCCATCCCCTATGCAGGACGCGCTCGCGACGGGCGCCGGTCCGCACATCGTGCTGCTCAACGTGCTGACCAATCGGCCCTACACGAGCGATGAGGCGCGGGCGATCGTGAGGGCGGTGCGCGCCGAGCATCTGGCCGGCGGCCAGGTCCTTGCGACTGGCGGCACGGCTGAGGACCTGGACATCGTGAACTTCATCGTCCAGCGAACCCCAACCGCGGTCGGCACGGTGATTCTCGTCACGTACGTCATCCTCTTTCTGCTCACTGGATCGGTGGTGCTGCCGCTGAAGGCCGTGCTGACGAACCTGTTCTCGATCTCGGCGTCGTTCGGCGCGCTGGTCTTCATTTTTCAGCAGGGTCATTTCAGCCGGCTGCTGGGTTTCACTGCGCAATCGATCGACCCCAGCATTCCGGTGATCCTGTTCAGCCTGGTCTTCGGTATGTCGATGGACTACGAGGTCCTGCTGATCAGCCGGATTCAGGAGGAGTACCAGCGGACCGGGGACAACCAGGCCGGCGTCGCGATGGGGCTGGAGAAGAGTGGGCGTTTGATCACCGGTGCTGCCGCGATCATGTGCGCGGTGTTCATCGCATTCGGGCTCGCGCAGGTCGTGATCATCAAATCGATCGGAATCGGCCTTGCGGTCGCAATCGCCATCGACGCCACGATCGTGCGCATATTGATCGTGCCGGCCGTGATGAGAATCCTCGGCCGAGCCAACTGGTGGGCGCCTCGCCGGCTGGCTTTCCTCCACCGGCGGCTCGGCTTGAGCGAGGTTGCGGTGCCACCTCGCCTGCCGGCGAGGGAAGGGGTGTAGGGGGCGCTAGGGGTCGCCCCCTACGTTTTAGGGAAGGACCGGAGGTGGCATCCGGTGCTTTCCAGGATGCCGGTGAGGCCTCACAGTCTTCTGTTACAAAGCTTGGAAGTTGCTAAGAGAGCTGTCGCGATCATGCTCCTGGTCGCCTGCTCGTCCCCGCCTGCCGCGCCGGCGCAGTCCGCCAATCCCGCGGAGACGTGGTCGATGTACCGAGGCGACCTCGCGCGCGACGGCCATCCGCCGACCGCAACGCTGACCGAGCAGTCGGCGGCCCGCCTCGCCATCGCGTGGCGCGCTGACCTGATTGGCGCGGTCGATGGCACGCCCGCCGTCGCCGGGGGAATGGTGATCGCCGGCAGCGCGGGTGGCACCCTCGCGGCGTTTGACGCCCGAACCGGCGCGACCGTGTGGGCCAGGCATGGCCTCGGCGCGATCGCGGGCTCGCCGACGGTTGCCGCGGACCGCGTCTATGTGGGCACCCTCACGGGACACGTTCACGCTCGTCGTCTGTCGAACGGTGACGGGATTTGGGATTGGCACGCCCCGCCCAACGTAAACGTGTGGGCGTCGCCGGTCGCGTACGGGGATCTTGTGATCGCCGGCATGGCCTCACCGTACGGTGACAACCCGCTCGTGCCCGGGCGGCTGTTCGGTCTCGATGCCGCGACCGGCCGCGAGCGCTGGATGATGTGCGTCCGGCCCGATTGCGCCCCCGGCGACGGAGTGTGGTCGACGCCTGCGGTCGATGCTTCGGGACGGGCGTTTGTCGGCGTCGGCAACCCGGAGGACGGGCTGCTCGCGTTCGACCCCAGCACCGGCAAACGCACGTGGCTTGCGAGCCTCTACCCCGGACGGCCGGCACCTGTACGTGGGTTCGGCGAGTCCGCCGACTGGGATGTTCGCGCTCGGTCCGTCGGACGGTGCCGTGACGTGGCGCCGCGAGAGCGACCAGCCCGTGTACTCGGCGCCTGCGGTTGGGAATGGTGTCGTGGTTTTCGGCAGCGGGGCGGTCTTCGGCGCTCTTCACAGCGGCTCGATCCTCGCCCTTTCGACTGCGGATGGTCATGCGCTCTGGAGCTACGACACGCACTCCGCAGTCCGCAGCGGACCCGCGCTGGCCGGGGATCTCGTGGTCGCCGGGGACCACGCGGGCGAGCTCATCGCGTTCCGACCGGCCGGGTAGTGGCGCAGCTCGCTGGGGCGTGCTTAGATTCATGGATCTGACAGCTCGCCATCGGGTTGTAGGAGGTGCCTCGATGAGGTTGCGCCTGTTCTCCTTGCTCTCAGCTGCCGCCTTGTTCATGCTGGGGGCGGTTCCGGCGTCGGCGACGAGTGAAGGCCATGACTACCTCGCATTGGGCGATTCGGTGCCGTTCGGTTTCAGTCCGCCTCTGAATCCCAACGACGCACACAATTTTGTCGGCTATCCCGAGATCGTCGCTCAGGGCCTGGACGTCAAAGACGTCAACGCCGCATGTCCCGGTGAGGCGACCGGCGGATTTCTGTTGTTGACGGGCACGGACAACGTCTGCCGGCCTTACCGCGCTTCCTTCCCGCTGCACGTCGAATACCAGGTCTCGCAGATGGACTTCACACTCCGGTACCTGACGGGCCACCGCGACACGAGGTTGATAACGCTCACGCTCGGGGCGAACGACGTGTTCCACCTTCAGAACGTTTGCGACGCGGCTCATCCAGGCGATCCGACTGCGTTTGCCGCTTGCGTCAACCAGGCGCTGCCCGCAGTGCTGGCGACGATGCGGGCGAATCTGAACACGATCCTTTCGCAAATCCGGGCCACCGGCTATGACGGACTCATAGTGGCGGTGACCTACTACGCTCTGAGCTACAGCGATCCGGCGAGCGTCGCCGGCAGCCTCGCGCTCAATGCCCAGATGTCCGCTGCAGCCGCTGTGAATGGAGCGCTGGTTGCCTCTGGTTTCACCGCGTGGCAGGCGGCCGCCTTCGCCAACGGCGCAGGTGGTGATTCCTGCAAGGCGGGTCTGCTCATCGTGAAGTCGACGCTGCCGCTCAAATGCGACGTGCATCCGACTCCGCTCGGACGCGACCTGCTGGCCAACGCCGTCCTCAACTCAGTCGCGAGTAGCTGCCCTGCTCACGACGCCCGCGCGTGCTTGCACCTGAACAACAGCTAGCTGGAAGCGGGGGCCAGCGGCAGCTCGACCTCGAAGGTCGCGCCTCCGCCGCTGGTCTCCTTCACATCGACGCGCCCGCCATGCGCGGTCACGACCGCGTTGACGATGGACAGCCCCAGGCCCGCGCCGCCGCTGTCGCGGCTGCGGCTCGGGTCGGCGCGATAGAAGGGCTCGAAGATGCGCTCCCGGTCCTCCGTGCGCAGCCCCGACCCGTGGTCGGCGATCGACAGCCGCGCGGTGCCGTTCAATGTCGTCACCGAGATCTCGATGGGTGTCGTGCCCGGCGTGTGGACGAGCGCGTTGCGGACCAGGTTGCCGACCACCTGGCGAAGCCGTGTGTCGTCCCCGGACACCACCACCTTGTCGGGCGCCTCGAGCGTGATCTCGCGCTGCGGCGCCACGACGCGGGCGTCGGCGGCGGCATCGCGGGCGATGACTTGCAGGTCGACGGGCTCGGTTTCGAGTGGACGACCCTGGTCGAGTCGAGCGATGAGGAGCATGTCGTCGACGAGTGCGGACATGCGGACGGATTCTTCTTCGATCCGGCGTCGCGCCAGGTCGGCATCGACGGGGGAAGCGGCGGCCCCGCGGCGCAGCATCTCGGAGTAGCCCCGGACGGAGGTCAGGGGCGTGCGGAGCTCATGGGACGCGTCGGCGATGAACCGGCGCAGGCGTCTTTCGGACGCGGTCCGCTGAGCGAAGGCGGCTTCGATCTGACTCAGCATCGCGTTGAGGGCGAGGCCAAGGCGACCGATCTCGGTCCGTGGTGTCGCCGGTTCCACTCGCCGCGTGAGATCGCCGGCGGCGATGTCCTTTGCCACCGCGCCCATACGGCGCAGTGGACGAAGTCCGATCTCGATGATGACCAGGGCCAGCACCACGGTGGCAGCGACCACGGCGAGGCTGATCAGAGCCTCAGTCTGGAGCAGCGCGCTCAAGGTCGACTGCACGTCTGTCAGGGGAATGGCGAGCACGACGAACTGACCGCCGAACCTGCCTTCCGGCCAGTCGGTCATGCGGTACTGAACGCCCTCTGTGCCACTGACGTCATACGGCGGCGCGGGCTTGTCCGTCCCGTAGTTGGGCAGGGTCTTGGGGAGGTTTGGCGTTGGTCAACTGGTCGTCCACCCGGCCGATCAGAGAGTTCTTCAGCAGGGCGTAGGTGGCGATGTTTGCGACCAAGAGGCCGATGACGACGAGCGAGATGACTCCGATCAGCAGCCGCCCGCGCAGCGACAAGGTCATTTTCGTGGCGTTCGGAGCACGTACCCCACGCCGCGCACGGTCTGCACCAGCGGCGGGTCGTAGCGGTCGACCTTGCGCCGAAGGTAGCTGATGTAGGTCTCGAGGACGCTGGCATCGCCGCCGAAGTCGTAGTGCCAGACGTGGTCGAGGATCTGACTGCGTGTCAGCACCCGGCCTGCGTTGATCAGGAGGTAGCGGAGAAGTCGGTATTCGGTGTTGGTCAGCTCGACGACGTGGCCGTGGCGGCGGACCTCGTGGGCTTCATCGTCGAGCTCCAGGTCGGCGAGCGAGAGCTTCCCCGTCTCCGAGTCGCTGCCATGCCGGCGCAGCACGACCCGTACCCGAGCCATCAGCTCCTCGATGCTGAACGGCTTGGTGACGTAGTCGTCGCCGCCGATCGTCAGCCCATGGACCTTGTCCTCGGTCGCGTCCTTGGCGGTGAGGAAGATGATCGGCACCTTGTTGCCGGCGCTGTTCATGCGTTTGAGGACCTCAATGCCGTCGATGTCGGGCAGCATCACATCCAGGATCACGAGTGACGGCGCGAACTGGGTGACGGCCGTCAGGGCGCCGCGGCCTGTGGCGGCGGTCTTGACGTTGAACCCTTCGTAGCGAAGCGCCATGGCGACGAGCTCGGTGATGTTCGGCTCGTCGTCCACGACGAGGACCCGGGCGCCGTCCTTGTTCACGATGACCATGCTGATCGAGTTTCCTGTGAAATTGCTCAGAGAATAGTGGGGATCAGCTTCGATTTGGCTGGTTGGGGCCAGTCGGGGATGCGCAGCGCTGTGCCGTCGCGGTGCACCAGCCGAGCGGCCAGGCGGTTCAGCTCGAGCCAGGCGGGCGCCTCCTCGCTCATGACGATTGCCGCGGTCGAGGCGATGTTCGCGTCGACGCAGCTTGCGGCCACCACCGTCCCGCTGCGCCAGCAGCTCTCCGCCGGCATGCCCGTCGCGGGGTCGACGATGTGATGCAACACGGTGCTGCCGCGCACCCATCGCCGCACGGTGGTGCCGGAGGTGGCGACCCCGCCGTTAGCGATGCTGATGGTCTCCTCGGCGTCCGAGATCGGAGAGGCGCTGTCCTCGCTCGCCTGCACCAGCCACCCTCCGTGCGGGGCGTCGCCGGCGACCGCGATGTCGCCGCCGAGGCTCACCAACACGCCGCCTCCGGCTGCGTTGTGTGCGGCGGCGGCCGCCAGGTCGGAGGCCAGCGCCTTGGCGGTCGCGCCCAGGTCGAGCTCGACACCACGCGGAATCACGATCGATCGAGTCGCCGCGCTGAAACGGATCGCCTGCCAGCCTGGAATGCGCTGCGCCACCAGTCGCAGGGGACCGCCGCGCGGCTCGACCGACGCGAAGTCGCCGTCGTAACCGGCCAGGCGGATTGCCGCGCCGACCGTCGGGTCGACCGCGCCGTCCGTGAGCTCCGCCCCGCGCAGCGCTGCGGCGATCGCCTGGGCGAGCAGCGGGCTGATGATGGTGACCTGGTCTGGTCTCGCGTTCAGCATGCTGAGCTCGCTGTCCTCACGAAACCGACTTGCCGCGAAGTCCATCGCTGTGACCATCTCGTCCACCGCTTTCTTGGCCGCGACCAGCGCCTTGGGCCTGGTCACGACGACCCGAAGCGAGCTGCCGAGGGCGCGATCGTCCGCGATGCCGAGGACGGTGGCGCTCATTTCTTGACCTGCGAGCGGCGCAGCGCGATGGCGAGCACCGGGCAGTCCTCGACCGCCCGCTGGGCGAGCGGGAGCAGGTGTACAGGGACCGATTCGGAGTTGACGATCGGGTAACCCCAGTCGTCGAGGCGGATCAGCTCGGGCAGGAGCTCGGCGCACAGCCCGCGACCGTCGCACTTGATCCGATCGACCACGAGCCTGTGCTGAGGGCTCATGCGGTACGCCTCAGGTCGTGAGCACCTTCGTGGCTTGCAAACTCGCGGCCGAACAGCCGCAGTGCCGAAGACAGGAACATGACCGCGCCGTCGGGATGCCGGCATGCCCCTCGACCTGGCACCTCGTCCACCCAGCGGTGGAGTCGCGAGAGGTCGCGACCGTCCGAGCTGTTGTCGGCGATGCGGGTGCACCCGTCCGCGAGCGCCCGCAGACCGAAAAAGCACGGACCGCATTGCGCCGAGCTCTCGGCAGCGAGGTAGCGCATGATGCCGGCCGTCTCACAAACGGGACAGGCGCTCGCGGGGAGCAATCCGATCACGCCGCAACCAAGCCGCGCGCGGTGGTCGAGAGGCAGCTTCCAGGCCTCCGCAGGTTCCATCCAGGAACCGAAGTAACCGCCGACCAGGACGGCCTTCGGCTGCTCAGTGACACCGCCGCCCTGGCGCACCGCATCGCCGATGCTCGTTCCCAGCTCGACCTCGAGGACGCCTGGGCGCGCGATTCCGCCGGCAAGTGTGATCAGCGTCGAACTCGGCGTGCCACTCCTGGCGATGAGCGCGATGTGAGCGAGCGTTTCGACGTTCTGGACGAGGGTCGGCGCCCGATCGACGCCTTGCTCGAACGGCAGCGGCGGCGCCGTGGTCGGCGTCGCGATGCCTTCGTTGAGGAAATGGATCGCGGCCGTCTCCGCCCCCGCGACGTAGCGCGCAGGAGCAGCGGCAAGCGTCACGAGACCGCGCTCCGGTTCGGTCCGCTCGTGGAGCGCTCGGACCATTGCGTGGCGTGCATTTTCGTGGCGCTCGCCGATGTACAGGATCACGCGGCGCGCGCGCAGGACGCGTGCGGCGATGAAAGCGCCGTCGAGCACGAGGTGCGGTCTTGTCGTCATCAGGAGCCTGTCTTTCTGGCTGCGCGGTTCGCCTTCGGCGCCGTTGACGACGATCACCGCGCGGCCGCCGGAACGCTGCGCGACCGCCCGCCACTTCGTGCCCACTGGAAATCCCGCGCCTCCGCGACCGACCAAGCCCGACCGCTCGATCGCGTCGATGAAGTCGACGCCTAGTTGCGGCAGGGGGCCGAACCTTTCCGGTGAGTCGAGCAGTCGAGTCATCGGACCTCGCGGCGGTCGACCGCCGTACGGAAGCTCGCGCGCGCTGTGGCGAGCGGATCGGTGGAGCCGGATGTGAGGCGGACGAAGATCGCCACGCCCACCGCCGCGATGCACGCCGCTGTGATCGCCAGCATCCACGCCGACAACGCGTCGGTACCCGTGCCGACGCCGTGCAGGACGCCGACCGGCCACGCCGCATACGTCAGCCAGTGGATCGCGCGCCAAGCATGGTGACCAAGGAAACCGCGCATCAGGCTGGTCACGACGATGGCGAGGAGAAGCTCGAAGGAGACGACGCCCAGGCCGAGCCAGAACGTGCGGTAGTAGGACGAGAACGGAATCAGCGCGGCGGCCCAGCCGAGGTGCGTGAAGGGATCGACGACCGAGGTGACGATGTGCAGCGCGAGGAACACCACCGTCATCAGGGCGAGGTTCCGATGGAGGCCCGTGGTCAGGAATCGCGGCCAGCTCGGGCTCTGGACTCGGAGGACTGTGAGGATCCCGAGCACGACGACCGCCGTCAGGAGGATCAGCGTGACGGCGCCCGCGCCGCGCGTCGTGTACCAGAGGAGTGTGTCGGGCACCGGTCAGTGCGAGGCGCCCGAGACGACCACGCCACTGCCGGACGAGGACGAGCTGACGCCACTGGAAGGCTGGAGGCTGGCGGAAGAGCTGGATGACGTCGAGGACGTGGAAGAGGTCGACGGTGAAGTCGATGTCGACGCGGACGACGTTGCGGAGGTGGTCCCGGGGATGGTCGCCGCGCCGATCGCGCCGAACACACCCAGGCCGGATCAGCTTCGATTTGGCTGGTTGGGGGATACACCTCTTTGGCGCCAAACGTGAGAATTCGTACCCTGTTGGTGCTGCCCCCGTAGCTCAGGGGATAGAGCAGGACGGTCCTAACGTCAAGGTCGGGGGTTCGATTCCCTCCGGGGGCACCAGCTTGAAAGCCTCAGCCCGACCAGTTCGTCCCCGGCACCGGCAGGTACGGCATCGGGTCGATGACCTGGTCGTTGACCCGCAGCTCGAAATGAACATGCGGCCCGGTCGACAAGCCCGTCGAACCCTCGAGCCCGATCATCTGGCCACGCACGACCCGATCGCCGACCTTCACGCTCGTGTCAAGCAGGTGCCCATACAGCGTCGCGATTCCGCCGCCGTGCGCGACCACGACATAGTTGCCATAACCGATGGTGGTGTGACCCACCGCCACCACGACGCCGTCCGCGGCGGCCATCACATTCGTGCCGAGCGGCGCGGCGATGTCGATCCCGGTGTGGAAGTGCTTGTACGGCCCGTAAGCAGGCTCGAGGACGACCGTCGACGGCCCGAAGGGTTGCGTGATCTGGAAGTGCGTCATCGGCCACGACAGCGCGAGGCCCGCGATCGGCCGCCCGACGGGCAGCTCGTGGTTGACCAGGGCGATGCCGGTGCCGACCTGAGCCTGGGCCCAGGCGGTCTCGTATGAGCGCAGGATCAGGTCCTGCTCCTGGGATTCCAGGAGCTGGGCGAGGCTTGCCGTCACGTCCGGCGGCTGGTTCTGCAGGTGATCCTTGGCGGTCTGGATCTGGGTGACCAGGTCGGCGAGCTGGCCGTTGACGTCGGTCTGCCGGCTCATCACCTCCTGCAGCGAGCTGAGGTTGGCGCTCAGCAGCTCGAGCGTCGCGCTCTCGCGATCGAGGTCGTCCTGGCGAGCCTGACGGTCGGCCTGCAGCTTGGCGAGGTCAGCCTCCAGCCTGGTCTGAAGCGCATGCGCGCGCTGGCCGGCCACAACGGCGTCGGCGGTCGCGACCAGGGCCTCGCGCAGGTTGCCGCTGCGCGCGATGAGCAGCCAGAAGGAGTCCGGCTGCCGGTAGATCGCGCGGGACATCACAGCGAGCTGCTGCTTCTCGACCTCGATCCGTGCCTGCGTCTCGGCGATCTGGGCGTCAAGCCTGGCGATTTGCGCTTCGAGGTCGGCGATCAGCGCTTCCTCACGCGCGACGTCTGCCGTGAGGATGCCCTCGATCGCCGCGAACTGGTTGAGCGTGGCCGTCAGCTGCTGGGCCGCGCCGAGCGCCCTCGCGACGTCTCCGCCGAGGCGGGCCTTCAGCAGCTCGTAGGCGGCCTGGTTCGGATCGACC
>VBFV01000088.1:940-14618 GCA_005881335.1 Chloroflexota bacterium | reverse complement strand
AGGCACGTCCGAACCAGGCCGGGTCCGTGCGCCGCTGACGCAGCGTGAACAGGGCGACGTCGAATGGTCCGTTGGCAACCCCAACCATCACGATCGCAGCCACGACGACCGGCAACGATGCGGCAAGCGGAAGCAAAGCCATCGCCGCCGCGCTCACAACGATGGCCCCGACCATCAGGTGACGTTCGCGCCCGCGACTGTTGATCCGGCCGAATAACAGGGCCGACACGAGACCGCCCGCACCCATCGCGCCCCACAGCAAGCCAACGGTTGCGGGACCACCGTGAAGACGACCGAGCACCATGACCGGGATCGCGATGTTGAGCACCCCCCAGCTCAGGTTGAACGTGCTGAGCGTCAGGGCGAGACCGCGCAGTGAGGCATTTCGTGCCACGTAGCGAAGGCCGTGCCATGCGTCGACGAAGATTGACGGCCGCCCGGCTTCGCGAGAAGTCGGATCGTGCACTCGTGCCATCAGGGCCGCGGCCGCGACGTATCCGATACCCGTCGTCGCGAGGGCCCATTCCGGGCCGGCAAACCCGACGAGCGCGCCGGCCAGAGGCGCGCCCAGGAGCGTTGCGATGACGTGGCCGGTGCTGTCGAGCGCGTTGGCGCGCTCCCACAGGCGGCGCGGAGCGAGGATCGGAAACAGCGAGCGCGCACCGCCATTGCTCAGCGGCAGGGTCAACGACGATACGAACACGATCGACAACAGGAGCGGCGCCGGCAACGCTTGGCGCCAGGACAGGCCCGCGACGAGCAGCCCCGTTGCGGCCGCGACCAGGTTGTCGAGCATGACGAGCCGGGCGCGTCCAAAGCGATCGAGGAGGGCGCCGGCGATCGGCGAAAGAACAAGTCCCGGCGCGACGGCGAGGAAAGCCGTCAGGCCGGCCAGCTGTGGCGAGTGATAACGGGAAAGGACGAAGAGGATCAGCGCGACGCCGACCATCTGACCGCTCACGCGTCCCACGACGAGGCTTGCGTAGAGATAGGCGAAGCCCGGCACGCGCATCAGCGCGCCGTAGGTCGGTCTGGCTTCTGTGGTCAGCGCGAGTTAGACCGCGACTTTCGAACGCCGGGAGCGCGTCGCGCCGTTGGACGACGCGCCGCTCTTACGCCCTCGCGCTTTCGCGAGCGGCTCGCGTAAGAACTGGCCGGTCGCCGATTCGCGATTCGCGGCCAGCTGTTCCGGAGTGCCTTCCGCGATCACATAGCCGCCCTTGTCCCCACCTTCGGGTCCCAGGTCGATCAGCCAGTCCGCTGTCTTGAGCACGTCGAGGTTGTGCTCGATCACGACCACGGTGTTGCCGTGCTCGACGAGCCGGTGCAGGACCGTCAGCAGCCTCTCCACGTCCGCGTAATGCAAGCCTGTGGTCGGCTCATCGAGCAGGTAAAGGGTCCGACCGGTATCGCGCCGCGACAGCTCTGACGACAGCTTCACCCTTTGCGCCTCGCCACCCGAGAGCTGGGTCGCGGGCTGTCCGAGCCGGATGTAGCCGAGCCCGACGTCATGCAGCGTCCGCAGCTTGGTCTTGATCGCCGGCACGTTCTCGAAAACGTCGAGCGCCTCGTCCACCGTCATCTCCAGAACATCGGAGATCGAGTGGCCGCGGAACTTGACCTCCTGCACCTCGCGCGAGTAACGGGTGCCGTGACACACCTCGCATGGGACGTAGACGTCCGGCAGGAACTGCATCTCGATCTGGATGATGCCGTCGCCCTGGCAAGCCTCACACCGTCCCCCCTTCACGTTGAAGCTGAAGCGTCCCGGCTTGTAGCCGCGCATCTTCGCCTCGGGCATGCTCGCGAAGAGGTCACGGATGTGCGTGAACATCCCGGTGTACGTCGCTGGGTTGCTGCGCGGCGTCCGGCCGATGGGTGACTGGTCGATGTCGATCGCCTTGTCGAGGTTGTCCAATCCCTCCACCGCACGGTGCGGTCCGGGCCTGTCCTTGGCGCGGTAGAAGTACTGCGCCACCTTGCGGCTCAAGATGTCGGTGACCAACGATGACTTGCCCGAGCCGCTGACACCGGACACCGCGACAAAGGTGCCCAGCGGGATCGCGACATCGATGTCTTTCAGGTTGTTGGCCTGGGCCCCGCGAACCACCAGCTTCTTGCCGTTCCCCTTGCGCCTCCGCTCGGGTACCGGGATCATCCTGTCGCCCCGCAGGTATGCGGCCGTGATCGAGTTCGGGTCGCGCAGCACCTTCTCCACCGGACCCGCGGCGATGATCTCGCCGCCGTGCTCGCCGGCCGCCGGTCCGATGTCGACCATGTAGTCGGCGGAGCGGATCGTCTCCTCGTCGTGCTCGACCACGATCAGGGTGTTGCCCAGGTCGCGCAGGCTGAGCAGCGTGTTGATCAGCCGCCTGTTGTCCCGTTGGTGGAGGCCGATCGAAGGCTCGTCCAGGATGTACAGCACGCCCATCAGCTTCGAGCCGATCTGCGTCGCCAGCCGGATCCGCTGCGACTCGCCTCCGCTCAACGTGTTGGCCGCCCGCGCGATCGTCAGGTAGTCGAGACCGACGTCGATCATGAACTGCAGGCGCTCGCGGATCTCCTTCATGATGCCGCGCGCGATCAGCTGCTCCCGCTCGGTCAGCGCGAGCTGGTCGAAGAACGCAATCGATCCGCTGATCGACAGCGCGGAAACGTCGGCGATGTTGCGGTCCGCAACCGTCACGGCCAGCGACTCGGGCTTGAGCCTGCGGCCCTTGCACGTTGGGCAGGGCTTGTCGGACATGTAGCGCTCGAGCTCGGCCTTCAGGTATTCCGACTGCGTCTCCTCGTACCGCCGCTGCAAGTTCGCGATCACGCCTTCGAACGGCGCCTCGTACCAGCGCGAGTGGCCGTACTGATTCTTGTAGCCGAACCGGATCTTCTTGTCGCCCGTGCCGTTGAGCAGCATGTCGCGCTGCTGCTTCGGAAGCTTCGACCACGGTTTGTCCATGTCGATGCCGAAGTACTTGCTCACCGACTCGAGCAGCTCCGGGTAGAAGAACTGTGATTTGCTCCAGGCGGCGATCGCGCCTTCTCGCAGGGATTGCGAAGGATCCGGAACCACGAGGTCGCCGTCGACCACCAGCTGCGAGCCGATCCCCGTGCACACGGGGCACGCGCCATGCGGGTTGTTGAACGAGAAGTTGCGCGGCTCGGGCTCGGGCACGCTCGTGCCGTCGTATGGACACGCGAAGTCCTGCGACATCTGGATGTCCATCGGGATCTGCTCGCCGATCTCGTACAGGCTGCCGTCCACGCGCACGCGCACGAAGCCCGACTTGCGGACGTCGTCGATCAGCGAGCGGTACTCGCCCTTGCGTCCCTTGACCACGGGCCCCAGCACCATCACCCGCGTGCCCTTCGGCAGCTTCTCGACGTGGTCCGCCATCTGCTCCACGGTCTGGCGGCGCACCTCGCGGCCGCAGATCGGGCAGTGTGGATGACCGACGCGCGCATAGAGCAGACGCAGGTAGTCGTAAACCTCGGTCACCGTGCCCACCGTCGACCGCGGGTTCTTCGAAGTGCCCTTCTGGTCGATCGAGATCGCCGGCGACAGGCCCTCGATGATGTCGACGTCGGGCTTTTCCATCTGCCCGAGGAACTGGCGCGCGTACGCCGACAGCGACTCGACGTACCGCCGCTGGCCTTCGGCGTAGATCGTGTCGAAGGCAAGCGAGGACTTCCCGGAACCCGAGAGCCCGGTGAACACCACGAGCTTGTCGCGCGGGATGGACAGGGTGACGTTCTTGAGGTTGTGCTCGCGCGCCCCGCGGATCGTGATCTGGTCTGTCGGCATTCGGACCTTCGGTTATTCCTTTTCTCGGGTGATCGCAAACGTTGCGCTGGCCGTGGCCACCAGACGCCCGTCCGGCCCGTCGACCCTACAATCCGCGACCGCCGTTCGGCGGCCGGCGTGAACCACG
This sequence comes from Chloroflexota bacterium, assembly GCA_005881335.1. Lineage (GTDB taxonomy): Bacteria > Chloroflexota > Dormibacteria > Dormibacterales > Dormibacteraceae > 40CM-4-65-16. Next base: position 10,692 of record VBFV01000088.1, on the reverse strand, counting down.
TTGCCTGTCGCTCGCAGGGTCTCGCCCACTTTTGCCGCCGAGATGAAGCTCAGCTTCAGGTCGAAGCTCATGGCGCGCGCCACGCCGGGCTTGAGGGTGCGCAGGCTGCGGCCCATCGCCGAGTCGGCCAGCGCACTGATCATGCCACCGTGGACGAAACCGGCGTGGTTGGCCATGTCCTCCGTGGAGGTCATCTCGACCACGGCCTGGCCCTCTACGAGGGCGACCTCGTGGATGCCCAGCCAGTCCCAGGCTCGCGAATGGCCGCGGGTCTTGCTACTCACGGCCCTGGCCCTCGGGCACCGGCATGCAGGTCGACGAGGCACGCGCCACGAGCCTCTCCTCGTCGTCGAACACGTCGGCCTCGCTGAAGAGCAGGGTCTGGCGCATCTCGATCACCCGGCCGACGGCCCGCAGCCGGCCCTCGATCGCCGGGCGGATGAAGTTGATCTTCAGCTCGATCGTCGTGTTCCACATCCCGTCTTCCTGGAGCGTCGCCAGCGACATCCCCATCGCAGCGTCCGCGATCTGGGTCACCACGCCTCCCTGGACCACCCCGCCGCCGTGGCGGTGCTGGGGCCCGGCGATCAGCTCGACCACGACCCGGCCGGGCTCAGCCTCGGATATGCGGGCGCCAAGGGTCTCCATCCACCCGGCGGGCTGGGCGTCGAGGAGAGCCTTGGCGCGGCCAAAGTTTTGAACACGTTCGTTTTCTGTTGACTTGCGCGCAAGATTCATCTAGGCTGAAAGTTGAACATGTTCAAATCCACATCTGAACTGGGGTGATAAACATGGAACTGCGACTGATCGACTACCTCGTCTACATCGCCGTCAGCATCTTCCTCACCGTCTGGGTGGGCAACACGCTTTTCCGTCACGGCCGCCCCTTCCTGGTTTCCGTCTTCAAAGAGGACGGCCTGGCCGACTCCGTGAACCGGCTCCTCGTGGTCGGCTTCTATCTCGTCAACTTCGGCGCCGCCGCGCTCCTGATCAACGCCGGCGGAGCCCCGGCCTCGTTCCCCGACATGGTCCAGGAGACCGTGACGCGGGTCGGAGTGGTGCTCCTCGTGCTTGGCTTCATGCACTTCAACAACATGCTCGTGCTCCACATCATCCGACGCCCCCTGCGCCAGAAGCCCCCTTTGCCCATCAACTACAACCCCTACCAGCCGGCGCCCGGAGCGTAGGAGGCTCGCTTGGCGATCGAAGTCCCCAAAACCAGGCGAGGCGAGACCTCGAGGGCGGCCATCCTGAACGCCGCCCTCGACCTCTTCCAGGAGCGCGGGTATGAGGCCACGACCATGCGCTCCATCGCTGAGCGAACTGGTGTCTCCCTCGGCAGCTCGTACCACTACTTCCCGTCCAAGGAGCATCTCGTGCTCGAGTTCTACCGGCATACGCACGAGCTGCACGCGGCGGCCATCGCCCCCCTCCTCAGCCGCGAAAAAGACCTTGCGACCCGGCTGCGCGGGACCATCCGCGCCGTCGTCGTCACGTGCGAGCCGTTCCACGCGGTCGCCGGCTCGATCTTCAGCACGGTCGCCAACCCGGCGAGCCCCCTCAACCCGTTCGGCGGCGTTGCCAAACCGCTGCGCGACGAGGTGGTTCAGCTGTACGCGGACGTCGTCTCGGGCTCCGATGCGCGGATCCCGGCGGACATCGCGGAGATGCTGCCCCTGATGCTGTGGCTCTACCAGATGGGGATCCTGTACTTCTGGATCTTCGACCGCTCTCCCGGCCGGCTGCGAACGCTGGAGGTGATCGACGAGACGACCGACCTGATCGTGCGGCTGATCAGCCTGGCGAACCTCCCTGTGCTGCGCGGTTCGCGCAAGCGGATCCTCGGTCTCATCAAGGACATCGTCGAAAGACCGCAGGGCTAAGGACCGCGTCGCGTCCTTCTCCAGTTCCGGACGGTCGTCTTCTGCTTCGGGGCAGCCGCGATGGCCATGGCCACATCGGCGTCGTCTTCCTTCGCTGTGTCCTCGCCCGACAGACGCCGGCGCAGGGCGATGATGCGGTCGCGCACTCGCGCCGCGTCCTCGAACTGCAGCTCCTTGGAGAGCCGCCGCATCTCCTTCTCCAGGTCACGGACGATCGCGAGCAGGTCCTCCCGCGGCACCCCGGCGCCGGCCATGATCTCGATCGCGTCGGCCTGGATGTCGTTTTCGTTGATCTCCAGCGCGTAGATCGCCTTCTTCACCGTCTCCGGCGTGATGCCGTGCTCGGCGTTGTACGCGGTCTGCCTGTTCCGTCTCCGGTCTGTCTCGTCGAGCGCCTGTCGCATCGAGTCCGTGATCGAGTCGGCGTACATCACGACATGGCCTTCCACGTTTCGGGCGGCCCGGCCGATGATCTGGATGAACGACCGATAGGCGCGCAGGTAGCCCTCCTTGTCGGCGTCGAGGATGCCGATGAAGGCGACCTCGGGCAGGTCGAGTCCTTCCCGCAGCAGGTTGATGCCGACCACGACATCGACCTCACCTGTGCGCAAGGCGGTCAGCACCTCGATCCGCTCCATTGCATCGAGCTCCGAATGGAGATAGCGGACCTTGACGCCGTACTCCCGCAGGTAATCGGCGAGGTCTTCGGCAAATCGTTTCGTCAGGGTCGTCACGAGCGAGCGCTGTCCCAGCGCCGTTCGCTTCTTCACCTCGGCCAGGAGATCGTCGATCTGTCCCTCAGTGGGACGCACCTCAACAGTCGGATCGACGAGTCCTGTCGGTCGCACCACCATCTCGGCGGTCCGCTGCGAGCGCCGCGTCTCATAGGGTCCCGGCGTCGCCGACACGTAGATGACGTTGCGCGCGCGATCCTCCCACTCCTCGAAGCTCAACGGCCGGTTGTCGAATGCGCTCGGCAGGCGGAAGCCGTACTCGACAAGCGCGGCCTTGCGCGAACGGTCGCCGCCGAGCATGCCCCCGATCTGTGGCACCGCGACGTGCGACTCGTCGACGAAAATCAGCGTGTCCTCGGGAAGGAAGTCCATCAGCGTGTACGGTGCCTCGCCGGGTTGACGGCGGGTCAGGTGTCGTGAGTAGTTCTCGATCCCCGCGCAGGTCCCGGTCTCGCGCATCATCTCGAGGTCGAAGTTCGTGCGCTGTCGTAACCGCTGCGCCTCGAGCAATCGGCCGTGGTCCTCGAACCACTTGCACCGCTCTTCCAGCTCGGCCTCGATGTCGGCCATGGCCAGGCGGAGCTTGTCCGCCGGCGTCACGTAGTGCGACGCCGGGAAGACCGTGAACTCCTGCTTCGTGCCGAGGATCTCTCCGGTGATGGCGTCCAGCTCCTGGATCCGCTCCACCTCGTCGCCGAAGAACTCCACGCGGTAGACCTTCTCTTCGTTGGCCGGCACCAGGTCGACGACGTCGCCGCGGACGCGGAAACGGAGGCGGGAGAGGTCGTAGTCGTTGCGCTCGTAGAGCATCTCGGGGAGCTTGCGCAGAAAAACCTCGCGCCGGATCGACTGTCCCTTCTCGATCTTCAACGACTCGCCCATGTAGTCCTCGACCGAGCCGATGCCGTAGATGCAGCTCACGCTCGCCACGACCAGGACATCGCGTCGCGTCAGCAGGTTCTGCGTGGTCGAGTGACGCATGCGGTCGATGTCGTCGTTGCGGCTCGAGTCCTTCTCGATATAGGTGTCGGTCCGCGCGATGTACGCCTCAGGCTGGTAGTAGTCGTAGTAGCTCACGAAATACTCGACCGCGTTCTCCGGCAGCAGCCGCCGAAACTCGGCGCACAGCTGCGCGGCCAGCGTCTTGTTCGGGCTGAGCACGAGGACCGGGCGCTGCAGCTCCTCCACGACCCAGGACACGACGTTGGTCTTGCCGCTCCCCGTCACGCCGGCCAGGACCTGCTGGGTCAGGCCCGACCGGACGCCCTCGACCAGCTCGGCGATCGCCCGCGGCTGGTCGCCGGCCGGCTGAAAGGGTGCGTCGACATGAAAGCGGTTGGGCATCGATGAGCGTCTAATTCTAAGGCGCACAAACGTTCGAGGGATGGCCCCGGATAGTCCGGACTATCTGAAAGTTCGGGCTTGCAAAATTACGGAGAGTCCGGACTAACCGAGGATCAAGGCAGGGCCAGGATCAGCGCCTCGACCACAGTCCCGGCCTTGAACCCCTGGTCGCCCGCTGGAACCCGCACCAGGGCATGGGCGCCCGCCAGCGACATCAGGCGCGAGGATGACTGGGAGCCGGTCGTCTCCGCCACCAGGTCTCGCCCCTCTCGATGCAGCGTCACCCGCTGGTATTCCGTCCGGTCTGCGGTGGGTTTGGCGTCGTAGGCGAGGCGGACCGGGAGCGTCGGCCGCTGCCAGTGTGAGAAGCCCTGCATCTTCCGCAGAGCCGGCCGAACGAAGACCTCAAAGGTGACCAGCGACGAGACAGGAAACCCAGGGAGGCCGAAAGCCACGCGGTTGCCGGGCAGCGTCGCAAAGGTGAACGGCTTCCCCGGCTTGAGCTTGACCCGGCCGACGTGCACCGTGCCGAGGGACTCGAGCAGCGGTTTGACAAGGTCGTGCGTGCCCACAGAAACGCCGCCCGACGTCACCAATGCGTCGGCTTCTTCCAGGGCATCGACGACCAGAGCGCGCAGCGCGTCCGGCGCATCCGGCGCGATGCCGAGCACGTGCACATCCGCGCCCGCCTCGCGCAGAGCAGCAAGCAGCGCCCACCGATTCGAGTCGTGGATCTGGCCTCTTCCCGGCGTCCTCCCCACCTCGACCAGCTCGTCCCCGGTCGACATGAGCGCGACTCGAGGGCGACGCCCCAGCGGCAGGTCGGCGCGACCGGTTGCTGCGGCGATGCCGATCTCGGCGGCCCCCAGCTGAGTGCCGGCCACGAGGATCCTGTCGCCGGCGCGGACGTCATCGCCGACCTTGTGGTAGTTGCTGCCCGCGCGCAGCGACGGCGGCACAGTGACGGCGTCGCCGAAAACCTGGACGTCTTCCACCATGACCACGCAGTCCGCGCCGTCAGGCACGACTCCGCCCGTCAGGATGCGGGCCGCGGCTCCCGACGGCAGGACGCCGTCGAAGGGCCGCCCGGCGGCCGACTCACCGGCTACCCGCAATGTCTTGCCCGCATCGGAAGCTCGCAGTGCGTAGCCGTCGACGGCGCTCGAGGGAAACGCGGGCAGCGACGATTCCGCCATCAGGTCCTCCGCAAGCACCCGTCCAACGCAGTCGGCCAGCGCGACGCGCTCGACACCGAGCACCGGGATGCGATCCAGGACGAGCGCGGCCGCCTCGTCCGCATCGATGAGCGGGTAAGTCGAGGCGCGCAAATTACTCGTAACGCAAGGCGCGCGAGGGGTCCTGACGCCCGGCCCGCAACGCGGGCAGCAGGCCGCTGATCGTGCTCAGCAACACGGCGATGACGACCGCCACGAGCAGGACCGGGATGTCCGTGCGGAACACGTCAAAGGTGCTGCTCGTGATCGACTGCGTGAGCCGGTCGACCGCGCTGTTGCCCAGGCGAGCCAGCCCGACCGCGACCAGCGCACCGATCAGCCCGCCCGCCAGCCCGATCCCGGCCGCCTCGGCGATGAACAGCAGCAAGACGTCGCGCGACCGCGCGCCCAGCGCCTTCAAGACGCCGATCTCCTTGGTGCGCTCGAGCACGGCGGTGTACATGGTGTTCGCGATGCCGAGACATGCGAGGAGCAGCGCGATGAGGGCCAGGCCCAACAGCGCGACTCGGAGCTTGCCGAGCAGGTCTTCGAAGTTCCGGAACTGGTCGCCGAACGTCTGGGACTGGAATCCAAGAGCGTCGACGCGATGACGCAAGCCCTCGACCGTGAGACCGGAATCCGCCAGCAGCGTGATGCTCGAGTATTCGCCGCCCTTCCAGCCGTTCGGTTGGGCGAGGATGCTCCAGTAGTTGCGCGCCAACCCGTTGGGCATCAGTGCGCCCGGCGCCCCCGCCGGCATGAAGTTGGTCGACACGATGCCCACCACCAGCAGCCTCATGGGCGCGGCCTGGGAGACCTTGTTCCGCGCGGTGGCGCCCACCAGGTCGCCGTACGTGGCGCTGAACGTGACCTGGGTGCCGATGGCGCCCGGAGGCGAACGGTAGCCGAGGGCCACCGCCTCCGTGTCGGTGAGCAGAACCTCGGTCGCGGCATCCGAGCTCGGCATGCGTCCGGCGACCAGGGTGGGCAGCGCGCTCGACGAAGCGAGCGGCGGCAGCGAGACCAGCTCGCCGGCCACGGCGGCGGGGGTCGTCGTCCCGCTCCCGGCCGGGGCGTTGGTGCCGAACGTACCGGTCATGCCGATCTGGCCCCAGGCGGCTCGAACATGAGGCAGCCGTCGCAGCGTGTCCAATGTCGCGGCGTCGAAAGCGGGCGTGCGCGCGTCGGCGACCGGGAACACCGCCACCTGGTGGACCTGGCTGGTGGCCAGCGCCGGCGCGTCCAGCGCCTGCTGGAGGCCGCCGGCGAGGGCGACGATCAGGCTCAGCGCGGCGATGCCGATCGCGACCCCGGTGGTCGTCAGGGCCGTCCGCAGCGGACGCCGGCCCGCGCTGCCGAGCCCGACTTTCAGGGTGTCGCGCCAGTGCATGCGGGCCGGAGGATCGACCGGTTCCTGGCTCCGCACGGTCGGCTTGCCCGCGTCGAGCTGGATCGCCTGGCCGTCGATCATGCGCACCACGCGCCGGGCGCGCCGGGCCACCTCGGGGTCGTGCGTGACGAGCACCACGGTCGCTCCGCGGCGGTTGAGGTCGTCAAGCAGGTTGAGCACACCCTCGCCGGCGGTGGAGTCGAGGCTGCCCGTCGGCTCGTCGGCCAGGATCAGCCCGGGCCGGTTGGCCAGGGCACGAGCCACCGCGACCTTTTGCTGCTCGCCGCCGGACAGGCGCCCCGCGCGTGTCCGAGCGCGGTTCTCGAGCCCGACCAGGGAAAGCAGGTGGCGTGCCCGCTTCCTGCGGTCCTCCAGCTCGACGCCGGCCAGCGTCAGCGGCAAGGCGACGTTGTCCTCCACCGTCATCGACGGGATGAGGTTGAAGGTCTGGAAGATCGTGCTCACCCTCTGCAGGCGATAGTCGGAGAGGTCGCGGTCGGGCAGCTCGCCGAGCGCCAGCCCGGCGGCGTACACGTGACCCGACGTGGGGCGGTCGAGGCCCCCCATCAGCGAGAGCATCGTGCTCTTGCCGCAACCGGACGGCCCGACGATCGCGACGTACTCGCAAGGGCCGACGTCGAGCGTGACGTTGCGCAGCGCCGTGACACGCATCTCGTCGCGGCCGCCGAACTCTCGCGAGACTGCGTCGAGGCGGAGACCGACCGCCTGGCCGAGCAGGTCTCGGAACTCATCGAGCTCCGGCGGCGGCGACGGGCCTTCGACGGCTGGATCCGGATCCTCGAGGACGGCTACAGGTGCGGCGACGGTCTCCGCGACGGTCTCAGAGGCCTCTGGCGTGCCGTTCTGTCCGTTCTCTCCGTTCTGCCCGTGCCCTGGATTCGCGGTTGCCTCGGCCTCCCTGCGGGCACGGCGGCGGCGGCGGCGCTTGGGGCCGCTTGACTCGCCGGACTCGGTTAGTGCAGTGGCCAACCCCCTCCTCCTTCCCGCAGTCTAAGTGCTCGCTTAACAGTCAGCGCCCGGCTTTGGTTACTTGCTTCTCCATCCAGTTCAAGTAGGCCGAGGAGCCGCCCTCGATGGCCACCTGGAGGATCTCGGGCACCTCGTAACTGTGATGGGTACGCACGAACTCCTGGACCCCGGCGGCCTGTGATTCGAGAGTCTTGACCAGCAGCAGCGCCTCGTGCTCTCGCCGCAGCTGATCGTCCCAGTAATAAAAGGAATGGACCGTGGGCACGACCGAACAGCACGCGGCGAGATGCTCGACGACGAGCGCTTCGCCCAGTCGCTCCGCGTCGTCCCTCCCGCCCAGGGTGACCATGATCAAGACCGCCTTTTCCCCCATGCCGGAACTAATTGTCAGCTTTTCGCGGGCGGTCGAGCCAAACCGTGCCCGCGAGCAGCGCGATCGAGCCGAGGATCAGTCCTCCGATCACGTCCGATTCCCAGTGCACGTCGAGGTAAAGCCGATCGAAGACCATCAGCACGATGATCGCGATCGCGCCGACCACCGCCAACCTTCGTACGCGAGGCGACGACGACAGACGATTGATCACGAAAGCGAGAAGCCCGTAGACGATCACAGTGCGAAGCATGTGCCCGCTCGGAAAGCTGTTGCCGCCGGTGGATCCTGGAAACAGCTCGCTGATGCTGGGACCGTCGGCTTCGGCCAGAGAGCGCGGCGGGCCCGGATGATGCAGGTTGAATCTGTAGAACAGCTCGAATGCAATCGCCGCGATGAAGACGACGAACACCAACGCGTCGGATCCGAAACCTGCGCGCCACAGGTAAACGGTCAGCGCCAGCATCAGGATTGTCGTCAGCTCGATGCTGCCCAGCTCCGCGATCAGCTGGAAGAGTGGATGGAGCGAGGGCTGCCAGGCATCGTGGGTGGCCAGCGCGACCTGGAGGTCGAGGTCCGTGAACGCGCCGGCCGTGATCGCGATCGTGAGTCCGACGAAGACCACGCTCAACGCGCCGATCGCAACGAGTCGCGGAACTAACGCTGGCAACGGCGGCAGAAAACGGTGGTACGGCCGGCGATGCGGATCGCGCTCAGCGGGCGCCCACACGTGAAACACGGCTCGCCGGCCCGGCCATAGACGAGGAGCTTTTCCTGCTGGCCGCCGATCTCTCCCCACGCGTCGCGGTAGGTGTCGACCGAGCTGCCTCGATTCGCGATCGCCAGCGTGAGCGACTCGCGAAGCGACTCATGCAGGCGCCGCGCCGATTTCTTGCTCAACGAGCCGGCGATCCGGTCCGGCCGAAGTCGTGCCTTGTGCAGCGACTCGTCCGCGTAGATGTTGCCGACCCCGGCGATGGCGCCCTGGTCGAGCAGCACGGCCTTGATCGCCGCGCGGCGCGTGCGCAGCCGGCGGTAGAGCTCGTCCGGGGCGAACTCTGGATCGATTGGTTCGGGACCGAGGCGCGGCATCTTCTTCGACGAGAGCAACGCCTGCTCGGTCCCGAGCAGCAGCCGGCCGAAACGCCGGGGATCGCGGTAGCGAAGCTGACGGCCGTCGTCGAGAAAGAACACGGCGTGCGTGTGGTTCGCGAGCGGGGCGACGGGGTCGACCAGGCGCAGCTGACCCGTCATGCCCAGATGGACGACCAGCTGCAGATTGTTGGCCGCCCCTCCGGCGGCTTCGCCGCCACCTCCCCATAAATGGGGAGGAGTTAGCGAGATGAGGATGTACTTGCCTCGCCGGCCCACGGAATCGATCCGCATTCCGACCACCGCGTCGACGAACTCTTCCGGCTCGGGATGCCGGACGATCGTCGGAAAGTTGAGCTCGCATCGGACGAAGGTGCGCCCAACGAGGTGCGGACGCAGGTCCGCGACGATGGTCTCGACCTCAGGGAGCTCAGGCACTACCTAAATTGTGCCGATGAGACTCACTCCATAAGGAAGGCAGGACTGACACGTGCTGGTGATCGTCAAACCCAGGTCGACGATCATCAAGCCGTTGTTAGCGGGGGCCGACAGGCCAAGTCGGCCGTCGGTGCCGATCGTGACCACGTGGCCAGGATCTGCCCAACCCAGGATTTGCACGGCAGGTTGAGCGGTGCGAGCAAAGCTCGCCGCCTGGCTCGAGTTGCGAATGTAGACGGTGCCGTCGGCTGAGGCGACTCCGTTCCCATCAGAGGACAGGGTGACGTTCTGAAGGTA
>VBFV01000088.1:0-822 GCA_005881335.1 Chloroflexota bacterium | reverse complement strand
GTTGCGGTCGGGCCGTACTGATCCCAACCCGTGATCACTGTGGGCGATGGAAATGACGTGCCGAAGTTCTTGTGCAGGACGACCGCGGCGGTTCCGCCGGCGGTGGCCGTCTCGAGATCAAGGCTCCATGACCCTGGGCCAAACACCGGATCGCCCAGTGCCTGCGGCGGCGGATCGTGGAGAGGGGGAGTGCTCAGGACGATGGCGATGAGCTGCTTGCCGTCCGGCCTGACGGCGAACGAAAGAGCCTGCTGCTTGTTGGTCAGCTGAAAGGTGGTGACCTGGCTGACGCTTCCGTCCGCGGCGAGGCGGCGCACGGCGCCCGAGCTGTCGGCAAAGTAAACGGCTCCGTTCGCAACACGGACGGGCGGCTGCAGGATATCGGCGCAGTTGGAGTACGTCGGCAGGGGAGGCGGCGCGAACTGGGTGCTCGCAGTCACGCGCCCTTTTCCATCGACCAACCGCAGTGACATCTTTGCGTCAGCCTCGATGGACATGATCACGAGCAGGGCACCTAGGGCCGACGAGGCCCCTGGCCGTGCGGACGTGGCGACCCGCGCGGTGGAGGAGGCGCCCGTCCCGGTCTGCGGCCCGCTGCAAGCGACCGAGAGTACTTGGAGCAGAACTACGGTGGCGGTCGCTCGGCCATGCCAGTTCATCGTCACACCAGCAACGGAAACGCCATCTGGTCGTTACGCGCGCACGACCGCTAGCTTTTTCATGTCGGCCCAGTTCGGCCCGACCTTCATCTCGACCTCGATCCCGGTCTCGAGCTCGTACGCGCCGGTCATGATGCGCGGAACTTTCTCGGCGAACTGATCG
>VBFV01000087.1 GCA_005881335.1 Chloroflexota bacterium | reverse complement strand
CCCGTCTTCAACGAGTTCGACAGCAGCTGAAGCATGCTGCCCAGCTGCTCGTTGAACTGTCTCGTGCGCCGTCGCTGCAGGTAGGCCACGACCAGCGGGGGGATGAGGTAGCCGACCGCACCGAGGATGAGCGGTCCAACCGAGAAGCCGAAACGGAAGAGGCCGATCAGGGCCCCGAGTCCGACCGCCCCGATCCGGATCAGCAGGTACTCCGGCGGGGTGACGTTCAAGCCCGCCCGCGCGAGGTCCTCGCTCAACGTCGGCTTGCCCTGCACCTTGCGGCGCTGGCTCAGGTTCTCGGCCGCCGGCTTGAGCAGGCGCTCGACCAGCTCGCGGGGCGTGGCCCTGGCGACGGGCGGCTCGGTGGCCCTCGACCTGCGTTCCTTCCGCACTTTGTCGAGCGCCCAGAAGAACACGAAGATCGCCGCCGCCATCGGTACGGCGACGATGGTCTCGGGCGGCAAGTTCACTTGAACAGGGTGGGGTAGCTCGTCTGGATGAACTGCAGCGTCACGCCGTGCGCGTCCTCAACCGACTGGCAGTTCGGATCCGGCGCCTGCTCGCCCGGCTGGTAGTCCCTGTACGACTCGAGCGAGTATTTCAGCGCGGCGTAGGCGAGGAACCAGGTGATGATCTCGGCCTGGCACTGGGTCACCACCACGGTGAGGCTCGTCGCGCTCGAGCTGCCGGTCGTGCCCTGCATGCCGACCTTGATCACGTGGAGCTGCGTGAAGATCGTCTTCGCCGCGACCTTGCCGGCCGACGACACCGTCGCGATCACCGAGATGTAGTCGCCCGGCTGGATGTAGTCCGCAACACCCTGCTGCTCGCTGGTCGGTTCGGGTAGGTTGCCGGAACCGGGATCGAGCGGAGGCTCAGCGAGTCGGCCGGAATCGGGACTCTCGGCAGCAGGTCCTTGCTCGCAACCACGACCGTCTGGAGGGGACTGCTCCCGGATGTACTGGCGTTGAGAGCTACGAGGACGAACGCGACGATCACGAGCAGGGCGAGCAGGATGCCAAGCAGGGTGAATGGGCGGCGCGAAGTAATTGCGCTAAAGGTCCGCAAGGCCGACCAATCATAGGCAAGATATCCCGGTGCCGAGCCCCCCTTACGTGACACTCAAATCACCACTTTTGAGGCAGGACGGCCAGTCCCTGGTCGAGTTCGCCGTGTCGTCCGTCGTGCTGCTGCTGCTGGTTGGCGGGCTGGTCGACATCGGGCGCTCGATCTACCTCTCCGAGGCCTTCTCGAACGCCGCCCGAGAGGGGGCTCGCCACGGCGCCTGGTACGACGCTCCGAACCTGGCGCACCCCTACCTCTACGACGCGCAGATCAAGGCCGCCGTGGATTCGGAGCTGGCCTCGATCTCGTTGCCCGCGTCGGTCCTCAAGAACCCGGGCAACACATGTCCCAACACAACCGACGGGAACACCGTGCACAACCCTCCGTTTGTGTCGTCGGCTTACCCGCCGACCGCCAACGAGCCGTGGCTCTACATCTGCTACAACAACTCGCCCGGCCTCGACTACACCACTCCGGCCACGAACCTCGGCCAGCTCGACGTCAACGTGATCGTGCTGTACACGTATGGGCCGCTGACGCCCCTGGTCAAGTCGCAATTCGGCGTCTTCCAGATGGCGGCCAACCAGCACATGACCGTGCAGGGAAGCTGATGGGTCCCAACCGGCAGCGGTCGCAGGCCTTGATCGAGTTTGCGCTGGTCTCGCCGGTGCTCTTGATCCTGCTGTTCGGCATCATCGACATCGGCCGCGCGATCTTTTACTACGACACCATCAACCATGCCGCGCGTGAGGGCGCGCGCGTCGCCGTCCGGGCGTCCAACCAGCTGCCGAGCAACGCGGATGTGCTGAGCGCGGTCAACAGCCAGATGCTGGGCGTGCCTGTGACGGCGCCCTGCCCGCAGGGCCCAGTGACCGCTGCCACGCCGCCCAACAACACCGCCTGGCTCTACATCACGGAGCCGAACCCGCCCGCCACCGTCGAGACCACACCTCCGCCGAACGCCCCGGGGGGTGAATATTCGTCGAACGCGAACGGTTCGTGCAGCGCGGTCAATCCGGCCGGGGGCAACTCGCAGCTCCAGGTGACGATTCGCTTCAACCTCGTCCTGGTCACCCCGATCGTGGCCCAGGCGACGGCGAACCATATCGTGATCTCGGCGGCGGCCGTCTTCCGGACCGAGTATTGATGCCTGCTTTGCTCGCCCCTCACCCCACCTCCCTCTCCCCTGTGGGGAGAGGGGGCCAGTCTGGACAGGCGATCGTTCTCATCGCGATCATGCTCACGGTCCTCGTCGGTATGACCGCCCTCGCGATCGACGGGTCGCGCGCGTATGCGCTCAAGCGCGACCTCCAGGCCGCGGTCGATTCGGCGGCGCTCGCGGCCGCGGACAAGCTGCAGCAGTCGGGCAGCTACGCCACGGCCGAGCAGGCCGCCACCAACGTCTTCGCAAGCAACCTTCGCCTTTACTCCTCGCCTTCGTGCTCGCCCAGCTACGGGTCCCCTGGTGCCGCCCCCTGGACGGTCACCTGCACCTATCCCGACGGCACCGCGCTCACCCAGGTGGTCCGGGTGGTGGGTCCGCAGGGCAGCCAGTTCGCGATGTCCGCGACCCGCTCGCTCCAGCTCCAGTTCGCCCGTGTCCTGAGCAGCGGACCGAGCCCTGTCCTCGCCAGCTCCGCCACCGGCAACGTCAACAATCTCCTCTACACGCCGACGATCGCGGCCCTGAACCAGGCTGGGTGTGGCGGTGCCGCAGGGACCGCGATCAGCCTCAGCGGCAGCGGCACGCTGAACGTCAACGGCGACGTGGTCTCCAACGGGTCCATCACCGTCTCGTCCGGCGCCCTTCGAGTCGCGGGCGACGCGTACGCGCGCTGCCAGTCGTCCGTGGCCGGTGGCTCGACCGCGTGCTATCCCAGCGCCGCGTCGAGCCCGTGCTCGTATCCCGATGTCCTGGGGGTGACCCGATCCGGATTCAGGCTTGCCGATCCGAACTATCCGTCACCAGCGGTGGTCGGGTCCTCTCAATCGCGACCTGGCAGCACGGTGGGACTTTCGCCGGGCACTTACGCCGTGAACCCAAACCTCACTGCAAACGTGTGTTACTTCTTGAGCGGCGGCGTCTATGCGTGGCAGGCGGGCTACGCCAACAGCGGGGGCGGGGCTCTGGTCAGCAACGAGCTCAAGCCGCCCGATGAGCCCACCGTCGCCAACAACCAGGTGGCCTCCGCTTACCAGTTCTGGAACAGCGGCGGCGTCAACTGCGCGGGTTCATTCATGTTGGCGGCGAAGGGAGTCGGCGGCGTCGATGCGATCCGTACCGGTACCTGGGCGATCGAGATCACCTCGGTCAGGACGGACACGTACAACGGGATGACGTATACCCGCGAGAGTGCGCCGTCGATGTGTCGAACCGTCTCGATCGCGGTCGGCCAGGCGATCCAGATCCAGATGAGCAACCTGCCCGGCGCGGCGTCCTTCAACGTTTACGCGGCGCCGCCTACGAACGGCTGCGCCGGCCCGTTCGGGCTTGCCGGCAGCATCGCGGTTAACGGTCCCGTCCGCAACAACGATCTGACGGGCTGTCCGTTCGGTAGCGGCGCCAACAACGGCCACGGCAACGGCAACGGCAACAACGGTGACAACTGCTCTCTCGGCGGCGAGGACGCGATCTTCGATGCGACGCTGTTGGGGCTCGTGTTCGCACCAAATCTGCTGGCACAGCCTGGCGTGGTCGGCGCCTACCCTCCCGACCCGGAAACCGGGCCCCTCAACTCCAGCCTTCCGAACCAGAATCCGCCCCGTCGAGCGGGCTCTGCCGGCGATCGCGCGAACGAGAACAACTGCGAGTCGACAGCGGGCGTCTACGTCACCTGCTCCGGGCCTATCACTCCGGGAGCCGTCGAGTTCTACATCCCGGCTGGAGGATGCCTCAGCAACTCGAACAGCGCCGACACGTATGTGTTCAGTGGGTACCAGTACAACTGGGTTGCGGTGTTCGAGCCGCCCGCCAACACGTGCTCCAACACGCTGGGAGCGGCCAGCAACTCCGCATACGTCGGCCTCGTCTACGTCCCGGCGGCCACCGCCGGCGTTAGCTCCCCTTACACGTTCGAGTCAGCGGGGACGGGCGGGTTGATCGCGGGCAAGGTCACCTTTACGGGCACGATGCCCAGCGTCACCTACAACGCCAACTACGCGCCGGTGCCGCCCGCGAGCCGGTTGACTAGCTGACGGGTTCGGCCTCTGGGGCCGAGGTCTCGACCGGGCTCGCGCCGTTGTGGTCGCCCTGTCCGCCACGCGTCTCCAGGTGCGCGATGCGCCGGTGCATGGCGCTCGTCGCTTTCGCGTCGCCGAGCTCCTCGTAGCGCTGGATCGCTCCCTGCCACGAGGCCTTGGCATCGTCGTGCCTACCCAGCCCCCACAAAGCTTGAGCGCGGTTGGAAAGCCCTTCCGCGCGCTCGCGCGTCTTGTCCGGAGGCAGCAGCTGCAGGGTGGAGTCGACCAGGCGCATGACTTCTTCGAAGGCGCCGACGGCCAACGCGTTCTGCGCGGCCTGGCCGAGGAAGGTCGCGGTGCGGAGGGCATCCGCGGCGGTGCCGGCCTGGTAGAGGTGGTAGCCGATCTCCGCGGCGTGCTCGTTGGCGAACTTGCCGTACACACGCTCGAGGGTGTCCGCCACCGCGAGGTGGTAGGCCTGCAGGCGAGGAAGCGGCAGCGCCGCCAGCGCCCGCTGCCGTACCAGGTCGTGCGCGAAGCGATACGTCTCCTTGCCCGCGGCCGCCAGGAAGTGGCCGCGCGTGGCCTCGTCGAGCGCGTCGCGCAGCTCATGGCCGGAGAGCTCGCCGAATGCCTCGAGCAAAGGGATGTCGAAATCGCGGCCGATGATCCCGGCCGCCACCAGCATGCGCTGTGCCGGCTCGCTCAGCCGCTGGATCCGGCGCCCGATGAGCCCGCGCACGCTCTGCGCCAGCTCGAGGTCCTCTTCGGTGTAGCTGGACTGCGGGCGCGCGCCGCCGAGCATGCTCTCCGACTCCGCCATGTAGAGGAAGGAGTGCTCGACGAACAGCGGGTTGCCTTCGGTGGCCGCCTGGATGCCGAGCAATTGGACCGGCGTCAGGGGCGCTTCCGCCATGCCGGCGACGATCCGCTCGACGTCCTGGTCGGAGAGACGGTTGAGGACGATGCGCTGGGCGCGGCGGCGCCTGAGCAGGCGAGACATCACCGTGGCAAACGGCCTTCCGGAGTCGAGCTCCGAGTCCCAGCAAGTACCGAGAACGACGATGCGGCTTCCGATCACGCGCTCGGCGAGATCGCGCAGGAGCATGACGGTCGCCTCGTCGGCCCACTGCAGGTCGTCGAGCACGATCAGGAGCGGCTTGTTGCCCTGGACCCCGGTCAGCAGGGCGTGGATAGCCTTGAACAGCTGCTCCCGGACCTTGTTCGCGGCAACTTCGTGCACGGCGCTCATGCCGCGGACCTTCTGACGCAGCATGGGGGCGAGCGTCGCCAGCAGTGGCCCGTGGTTGCCGACGGCTTCGTTCAAGACTTTCGCTGTTGCGTTCGTGACCGCACCGGCGAGCACGTCGCGGAAGGGTCCGTACGGCGCCCCGTCTTTCTCGAGGCTGCGCCCGGTCAAGACGAGCCAACCCTTGGCGGCCGCCTCTGTGGCGACCTCCGACGCGAGCCGCGACGTGCCGATGCCCGCCGCGCCAGTGAGGAAGAGGAGAGAGCCGTTGCCCATCGTCGCGCGGTCCATGACCATGCGGATGTCGAGCCGCTCCTGCTCGCGGTCGACGAAACCGTCGTCCGAAGCCAAAACGTGCGGCGTTTCTTTCACCTCACCCGGTGTGACCTGGTGCAAGCGCCAGCGGTCGGGGAATCCCTTCAGCTTGTAGCGGCCGCGGATCGCGAACTTCATCTCGGCGGTCGGTCCGACAAGCTGACGCACGATGTCCGAGACGAGGATCTCGCCCCCCCTGGCCTTGCCGGCGACGCGTGCCGCCACGTTGACCGCGGCGCCGAAGATGTCACCGGCCTCCTCCACCACCTCGCCCGTGTTGAGGCCGATGCGGATCCTGAGCTTCCGCTCGGGGTTCTGCTTGCTGTAGTCGGCGATCGCACGCTGGATGTCGAGAGCGCACTCGACGCCATGACGCGCCGAGCCGAAGCTGATCATGAAGCCGTCGCCGAGGCCCTTGATCCGGCGCCCGGCGTGCTCGGCGATCTTCTCGTCGATGATCGTCTCGTACGCCCGCATGATCTCGTGCGAGGCGGTGAAGCCTCGCGTCGACAGGAGGCGTGTCGACTCCTCGACGTCGGTGAACATGATCGTGACCGTGCCCTCCGTCTGGCCGACCGCAAGGCTGCCGATGATCGTTTCCGCGGTCAGAGGCGCCGCGGCGTTGATCGGCTGTCCCAGCCCCTCCGCGATCTCACGCAGCAAGCCCTGCGACGCGCGGAAGCCCGCTTCGCCCTGCGGGTACCGGACGGCCTGGAGCAGTCCGGCCTCGGTCGCGAGGCGAAGCTCTCGGCCTGCCGAGTCCTTGCTGATCTTGGTCTGAGACGCGTAGTCGCTCGCCTTCAGCTCGGCGCCTTCGAACGCTTCCGTGAGCGCCGGCGCGAGGCGCAGGCTTAGGCCGCGTCGGGTGATGATGCTTTCGATCACGGCCTGGATTCGGCGCGACGCGCCGGCGGGTCCGGGTGCCCCCTCGGTCGCGTGGACGGTCGGGAGCATGCCGCTGAAGCCGCTGGACGCGGCCGCCAGCTGACCGAGCGCAGTCGTGGCGCGGGCCATGGCGGTGGCCGCCTCGAGGGCCTGGTGCGCGTGGACGTCCTGCAACGGGTTGTAGCCCGGGGGTGGCTGGGCGTAGACCGGCGGTGGGGTTGTCTGCTCCGGATACGGGTACGGAGGGGCCGGCGCCCCGGTGGGATACACGACGGGCGCGACCGGCTGGGGGGGCAGCGCGGGTGGAGCTTCCACCGGCTGGGCCGGCGTGGCGGCCTGGAGGTCGGCGACGGCCGCCCGAGCGGCGTCGATCAGCTTGCGCATCTCCTCCTGCATCTCGGGCGTCTGCGCCGGGGCGGCAGCTTGCGCGGCCGCGTGCGCCGCCGACTGCGAAGCCGCCGCGACCGGCCGGTCGGAGCTGAACGGCACCACCACGACGGTGCGGTTCGTGACGTTTTCGGATTTGCCCTGGCCGGACATGAGTGGGTCCTTGACCACCGGCATCATGCTGTCCGAGCCGGCGGGGATGAATCGGGACTTGACCGGGTCGAACAGGTCCTGGTCCACCTGCACGCCGTAGAACGCGGCCTTGTCGAGCGCCGTCGGCACGTACCCGGTGGCGTTGTACTCGAGCCTGAGGTCGGGGCCCATGCCGAGCAGGAAGATGTCGCGCAGGATCGGTCCGTTCGAGTCGTAGCCGACGACTTCAGCGATCTGCGCGACCTTGCGCCGTCCGTCCGGCATCCGGGCCTGGTGGACGATGAGGTTCACCGCGGACGCGATCTGGGCGCGCACGGCTTCGAACGGGATGTCGATCGAGGCCATCATGACCATCGTCTCCAGGCGCGAAAGCGCGTCGCGAGCGGAGTTGGAGTGGATGGTCGACATCGACCCGTCATGCCCGGTGTTCATCGCCTGCAGCATGTCGAGTGCCTCGGAGCCGCGCACCTCGCCGACCAGGATGCGGTCGGGCCGCATTCGGAGGCTGTTCCGGAGCAGCTGGCGGATCGTGAGCTCGCCCTTGCCCTCGACGTTGGCGGGGCGGTGCTCCAGGGCGATGACGTGCGGGTGGTCGATCTGGAGCTCCGCTGCGTCCTCGATCGTGATCACCCGTTGGTTGTGCGGGATGAAACGCGCGATGACGTTCAAGGTCGTCGTCTTGCCGGAGCCGGTGCCGCCCGAGACGAGGATGTTCATGCGGCCCAGCACGGCGGCCGACAGGAATTCCGCCATCGCGGGGCTCAGGCTCCCCTCGTGCTTCAGGTCTTCGATGCCGAGGACCGCGTCCTTGAACTTGCGGATCGTCAGCGCCGCCCCATGGATCGCGGCGGGCCGGATGATCGCGTTGACACGGCTGCCGTCGGGCAGCCGGGCGTCGACCATCGGGTTGAGACCATCGATGTGGCGCCCGGTGGTGGCGACCATGCGGCGGATGGTCTCGAGGAGCTGGTTCTCGTCCTCGAAGCGGACGTCCGCTTTCGTGAGCACGCCACGCCTCTCGATGAAGACCTGGTCGGGCCCGTTGACCATGATCTCGCTCACCGAGCGGTCGTGAAGGAGGCTGTCGAGAGGTCCATATCCGACCGCGGCACGAAGGATGATGTCCGCGAGCGCTGATTTCTCCTGCGAGTTGAGCGTGATGCTGTCTTCGAGCAGGAAGCGGTCGAGGTGCGTGCGCACCGCACGCGAGAAGGCCAGCGTGTCGCCCGTCGTGAGGCCGACGTCGCGGATCAGCGCGAGCCGGTCGCGAAAATCATTGGCCAGCTTGTTGAGGTCCCGGCCCTGCCGCGCCGCCGCATCGAGGATGTCGGAGCGGCGACGCAGGGGTTGTCCCGCCGGCGTCGTTGGTGTGGTCCACATGTCGACGAACTGCATCTCGAGCACGGATGGCGATGCCGCGACGGCCGGAATCAGCCGCTGCAGCTCGGCCAGCCGGATCTTGATCGCGATGCCTTCGCCGTCGGGCTGCACGCCCTGGTCGATGTAGGCCGAGATCCATTCGCCGTCACGAAAGCGAAGGATCGCTTTACGGGATGTGCTCTTTTCACCGGGATCGGGCTCGAGGGTCGGGTCGTCGACCGAACCGAAGACCACGTACTTGATGTCGCTGGTGGGGACCATCCGTGCGCGCTGCGAATCGCCGCTCGAATAAATAGGAAACCCTGCAGAGGTGAGCGACCGAGCCTCCGACTCGCCGTCCTCGAGGCCACCGTCCAGCCGGTGGACCACGACCTTGACTCGAGGCGGCCGCTGGCGCGCGTCGTCCGGGAGGTGGAGTGTTTCGGTCTTGACCTCGCTCATTGCGCTGCCCCGCCGGATGCTAACACCGGGCTACCGTCCTTCCGCCTTCTTAAGGTTGGGAGTCGCATCAGCTGAAACGCTCCGGGGGCCGGCGGCGGTCGAGCACCCACTTCGACCCGGGCATGCGCTTGGCGACACCTTTGACCTCAGAGGCGCGCGCGGCCACCGCGGCGGCGCTGCCGTAGCTGCCCGGCTCCGCGATCACGATTCCGATCGACACCGACACGAGAGGCGTGCGCAGCATGCTGCCGCTGCGCTCTTCGGACTCGATCCAGCCCCGGTCGCGGTCGATCGGGTCGTAGAGAGCCGGGATCGCCTCGTCGAATCTCTTGGTGATCTCGGTGGCGATCATCTCCGCCATGCTCGGCTCGGTCAGGACCACGAAGTCGTCGCCGCCGACGTGGCCCGCGAAGTGCTGAGCGGAGTGGTTCTCTTCCAGGACCTCGAGGATGATCGTCGCCAGCGTCTTGATGACGTCGTCGCCGCGCAGGAAGCCGTAGTGGTCGTTGTAGCTCTTGAAGGAATCGATGTCGGGGTAGAGCACCGCGAAGCGCTGGCCTTGAGCCAGGCGCCGGCTGATCTCGCGGAGGATGTCGCTGTTGCCGCTCATGCCGGTGAGCGGGCTCAACCCCCGCGTGGTCGTGGAGCGCGACATCACCGCCCGCAACCTGGCCACGAGCTCTTCGGGCACGAATGGTTTGGTCACATAGTCGTCGGCGCCCGAGAGCAGGTGCTCGACCTTGTCCTTGAGTGAATCGCGCACGGTCAGAAACACCACCGGGATCAAGCGCGTGCGGAAGTCCTCGCGAAGCTCGGCCATGATCTGGTCGCCCGTGGTGTCGCCCAGCATCAGGTCGAGGAGGATGATGTCGGGTCGCCATTCGACCGCGGCTTCATGGGCCGTGCTCCCGTCGTTGACCGTGACGCACTCGAAGCCGGCCCGTTCGAGCACCCGCTTCACGAGACGGAGCACCTGGTCGTCATCGTCGATCACCAGCGCGATGTCGCGATGGACCAAAGCGGAGCGGGTGCGGTCCGTCGGCGTGGCCACCGTCATGCGATTTGCCCCGCGCGTGGCAGCTTTTCGGTCAGCGCGATGGCGCGCTCGGCCGCGGAGCGGACCTCCTGGATGTCGGCCTTGACCGCCTCCGGGTCATTGGTCTCGTCGGCGATCAGCTCGCTGTAGTTGACGATCACCGCGAGCAGGTTGCGGAGGTCGTGGATCAGGACCCGGTTCGGATCTTCCGGAACGTTCGCGTTCACAGCCGCTTCACCAGCCGCCACTTGTTGACCTCGCCGTGCCGTTCGTAGCCGAGCTCGTCGAGCAGAGACCGTGCCATGGCGAGGCCGCGTCCAGTTTCGCTCTCGTGCGCGGGCATCTCCCGGGACAGGTGCTCATGGACCGGAAGGCCCGAGTCGCTGAGCGACGCCACGAGCGTGCCGCCGTCCAGGCGAAGCGTGTACTCCACGGGCCGATCGATGCCCGGCGGGCGGCCGTGCGTGAGGACGTTGCTTCCGATCTCGCCGAGTGCGGTTTCGAAGAGCATGAGGGCGCGGTCGTCCTGCGTGCGACCTGTGGCCTCGCGCAGCCGCTGGATCGACCGGTGCAGGATGTCCAGCCCTCCGTCAAGCTCGGTGAGCTCCGCGGTGAACACAAAGTCCTGGTGATCGGTCCCCATCGGCTTACAAGCCGGTGAGGGCTTCCTCGACAGTGGCGTAGTAAGGAAAGACCCGATCCAGCGTGGTCAGCTCGAGCACCACGCGCACCTGCTGGTTGGGGGCGGCCAGGCGAAGCTCGCCGCCTTCGCTGCCACGAATCTGCTTCAAGGCCGCGATGACCGACCCCAGGCCGGTCGAGTCGACGAAGCTGATGCCCTCCATGTCGATGACGACCTTCGACGGGCCGTTTTTCACGACCTCGTTGATCGCATCCTTAAGGGCCGGGGCCCCGGCGACGTCCAGCCGCCCGATGGGGGCGACGACGGTGGCGCCGTTCTCAGCCTGGCGGGTCTCGACATCCAAAGCCACAGCCGGAAGAGCATATGGCAGAAAGTAGGGACTTTAGCCTCTCTACACTGCATGGCCGTGGGAACTGAACGAGTCCTCGTGGTGGACGACGACGAGCCCCTCGCGAAGGTGATGGCCCGCGTCCTCCGCAGCCGCGGTTTTGAGTGGCGTCGACGATCCCGAGCTGGGGAAGGCGGCGCTCGAGCATGGTGCTTTCGCGTACCACGTCAAACCGGTCGGCGCGACCCAGCTGTACCTGCTGGTGGTCAACAACCTTCAGCGCCGCAGCCTGGAGATGGACCACCGGGCCAGCCTCGACCGGCTCGAGGGCATGGTCGCGGAGCGTGTCGACCAGATGCGCCGCGCCGCCGAGCTCCAGGCGGGGATGCTGCCGGCCTCACCGTTGAAAGAGGATGGGTTCGAGGTCGCGGCCCACCTCACTCCTGCCCGCGAGATCAGCGGCGATTTCTACGACTGGTATCGCGCAACGAACGGACGGCTCGCCGTCACCCTGGGGGACGTGATGGGCAAGGGATTGCCCGCGTCGTTGATGATGGCCACCGCGCGCGCGGCGCTGCGTGGCGCGTCCGAGGTCGAACCGCTCGAGGCCGGCATCAAGCAGGCCGCCGGCGTCATGTCGGCGGCTCTCGAGGTCAATCACGCGTACGTGACTGTGTTCCACTGCAAGTTCGACCCGAGGACGGGGAGCGTCGAGTATGTCGACGCGGGACACGGCCACGCGCGGTTGCTGCGCGGCGCCACCGGCCAGGAGTTGCTCCCCCAGCGCAGCGCGCCGATCGGAATCTTTCCCGACACCCAGTTCCTGGTGGGGAGGGCGACGCTCGAGCCGGGCGACTCGCTGGTGGTTTTTTCGGATGGGCTGCTCGACCTGCGGCCGGACCTGGCGACGAAAGATGTGCAGCTGCCTTCGGATGCGCGGCGCGCGGCGACCGCGCAGGAGATGGTCGACATCCTGGCGCATGGAGCGCGCGAAAAAGAGCTGTTCGACGACGTGACGGTGCTTGCACTTAAGCGCCTCTAGACGAAGTGGAGCTGAAGGCCGGATTCACTCCGGCCGGAGCGCGCGAGCGAGAATTGTTCGACGACGTGACGGTGCTGGCGCTCAAGCGCTTGTAGGTCTTCTTTCTCGCCCTTCACCCCGACCCTCTCCCCTTAAGGGGAGAGGGAGGAGCTGCTCCCTACACGGCTTCTTTGGTTGCTAGCCAGCGTTCCAGGACTGCGGCTATTACGTGGAGTTTGATTGGCTTGGTTATGTAGTCGTCCATGCCCGCGGCCAGGCACCGCTCGCGCTCGCCCGGCACTGCGTCGGCAGTCATCGCGATGATCGGCACGTGCCGGCCGCCTCGCTCGTTGTGGCGGATCTGCCGGGTCGCCTCGTAGCCGTCCATCTCCGGCATCTGGCAGTCGATCAACAGCGCGTCATAATGGCCGCGGCCGAGCATGGTCACCGCTTCCGCCCCCGTGCTGGCGACGTCGGCTCGATAACCCAGGCGCTCGACCATTCGCAGCGCCACCTTCTGGTTGGCCGCGTTGTCGTCGACCACAAGCACACGAGCGCCATTGCCCCGCAACGCGGCCGCATGCGTCGTCGGTTCGGCGCGGCCGCGACCTGGACGGTCCGCGAAGACCGTTAGCAGCACGTCGAAAAGTTGCGACGGACGGACGGGTTTGACCATCTCCGCGTCGACCCCCGGTATGGACTCCTCCGACTTTCCGGCGGACGTGAGGAGGATGACGGCGATGTCGCCGATGGCCTCGTCCGACCGCATCGCCGCCGCGACGGCGGCGCCATCCATCTCGGGCATCATCAGGTCGACGATCGCGACCTCAAACGGCGCCTCGCCATGCGATGCGCGCCGAATCTCGCGCAGCGCCTCGTGGCCGGAATCAAAGCCTCGGCCATGCATGCCCCACGACGTGACGTAACGCTCGAGGATTGTCCTGTTGGTCCGGTTGTCGTCGATGATCGCCACGGTCATCCCGGCCAGCGGTGCGCCCGTGCGCGCCGGATGGACCTTCTGAGCGGCCTCGCGGAAGAGCGCGCTGAACCAGAACTGGCTGCCCTTGCCTTTCTCGCTCTCGACGCCGATCTCGCCTCCCATCAGCTGGATGAGCATGCGGGCGATCGCCAGGCCGAGTCCCGTGCCGCCGTGGCGGCGCGTGGTCGAGCTGTCGAGCTGCGAGTAGACGGCGAAGACTCGCGCCGCATCTTCTCTGGTCAGGCCGACGCCCGTGTCCGCGACTTCGAAGCGGACGCCGACGCCGGGACCCTTGACCTCGAGATGGTTCGCGCGGACGACCACCTCCCCCGCATCGGTGAATTTCACGGCGTTGCCGATGAGGTTGATCAGCACCTGGCGCAGCCGGCCGGGGTCACCCATCACGAGTTCAGGCACGTCTGGACCCACGTCCAGGACCAGCTCGATGCCTTTGTTGGCCGCGGCTTCCGCAAAAAGCTCGACCGATTCTTCGACGACGTAGCGCGGGCTGAAATCGATTGTCTCCAGCTTTACGCGCCCGGCCTCGATACGCGAGAAATCGAGGATGTCGTTGATGATCTCGAGCAGTGCATCGCCGGAAGCGCGGATCGTCTCCACGTACTCGCGTTGCTCGGGCGTGAGCTCAGTGTCCATCAG
Organism: Chloroflexota bacterium; assembly: GCA_005881335.1. GTDB lineage: Bacteria > Chloroflexota > Dormibacteria > Dormibacterales > Dormibacteraceae > 40CM-4-65-16. The sequence continues at coordinate 1,562 of VBFV01000087.1, read as the reverse complement.
CAAGCCGGTCATCCCGATGACACCGCTGAGCGGAGTTCGGATCTCGTGGCTCATCGTGGCGAGGAACTCAGACTTGAGCCTCGTCAGCTCCTGCAGGTCCTGGTTGCGCAGAGACAGGTCGGAAAGCAGCATCGACTTGTCTGCCTCGGCCTTGATCGCCACGTGCCGGTTCTGTTCGAGCTGAGTCACGACGCGGCGCACCAGGATGCCGAACGCGACCAGCAGCAGGCCTTCGAGCAAAGCGGCCGCTGGGTCGCCGGACGCGGGGTTGATCCCGGTGACGAGGATGAGGTCGGCCACGGCGATGGCAGCACCGACCGCAAATTCGACGGTCGTGTAGTACAGGGCGAGAAAGATCAGCGGTAGGAGGACGAACGGGAACGCCCGCACGATGCTGAGGCCGAACTGGACCTCGAGCGCGAATGCGACCGCCAGGCCGCCGATGGGGGAGATGGCGTGCAGGAACCGCGGGATCCGCTCCCACGGAAGAAGGACGAGCGCGCCGCCCAGGACCGTGATCGCCGCCGAGGCCACGACCCCGAAGACCGTCCCGTCGGCCCACAACGGGTGGAGGGCGAGGACGAAGCCACCCACGACCGGGACCGCCGTCACCACGCCGCTGCGGGCCGGCGTGTCGACCTGGGCCAAGGGGATCAGGACGAGCGCAACGCCGACCGCCATGGCGCCGCTCAAGGCGAGCGAGTTGGTCACGGCGGCGAACCCGTGCAGGCTGACCAGGCCGACGATCGCCAGCCCGATGAAGGGGTAGACGCGCCGGCTCAGACCTTCTGCCTGGAGCGGAGTGCTGGGATGGTTCAAAGCGGGCAGCCGGCCAGCACTTTAAAGCAACTTCCCCTTGGTTGCCTATGTCTGCTCTTCACGCCCCTCACCCCACATCCCTCTCCCCTGAGGGGAGAGGGGGCCATTGCATCATCGTCACGTCGTTAAGACGGCTGAACGCGCCTGGTTCGCCACTAAACTTTGCGCCCTGCGCACCTTCCATCCCGCCAGGGGGGGCGAGGCAGGGGTATTGCCAGGGGCAGAAGTGCGTCCGCGACAGCGGGGTTCCGCGTCGTGGACATCGGTCCTGGTTCGCCGAGCCACGCCGTTTGCCGCGCTGGCGGCCGTCTTCGCGGTCCAGGCCCTCGCCAACGCCGAACCGGTGGTCGCATTCCCGCTATATCTGACGGTCGTCCTGCTGGTCTCTTTGCAGCAGGACCGCACCGAGTCGATCGCGGTGGCCGCGGTGGCCGCGATCGCCGTGCTCTTCAAGCCCCTGGCCATGGCCGGCCAGGCGTCAGACGTCGCGCCCGCCCTGCTGCTGGCCGCGGTCCTGGTCGCGGTCGCCATCGCGATGAACGAGCTGACCAAGCACTCGCGTGCGACCGCCGCCGCGGCGCAAAGCAAGGCGGATGGGCTGGCCGAGAGCGAGCGGCGCCTGCGGGCCACGCTGGAGTCGGCCGAGGTGGGGCTGGCCCTCGCGGGCCTGGACGGGAGGCTGCTTGAAACGAACCAGCCTCTGGCCCTCATCCTCGGCCGCAGCCGCGACGAGCTGCTCCGCA
>VBFV01000086.1 GCA_005881335.1 Chloroflexota bacterium | reverse complement strand
GCGGTAGCCCTCGATCAAGCGGGCCATCGATCGCCCGGCGATGTGCGAGACCACGCAGATGACGCCGTAACCGCCGACCGCCATAACCGGTAGCGTCCAGCTGTCGTCGCCGCTCCACACCTTGAACTGATCGGGCTTGCCCGCGCAAACGAGGCCGATCTGGTCGAGGTCCCCGCTGGCCTCTTTGACCCCGATGATCCCAGGCAGCTCGGCACAGCGCAGCGTGGTCGCGGCGGTCATGTTGACCGCGGTGCGGCCCTGGATGTTGTACATGATCGTCGGGCCGACCTCCGAGATCGCCTTGAAATGCTGGTACATGCCGTCCTGGGGCGGCTTGTTGTAGTAGGGGACGACCGCGAGCAGGGCATCCGCGCCCGCCTTCATCGCGAGCTCCGACAGCTCGACCGAGTGATGGGTGTCGTTGCTGCCGGTGCCGGCGACGACGCTCTTGCCTGGAATCGCGTTCTTGACAGCTCTCAGCAGCTCGATCTTCTCCGCGTCGCTGAGGCTCGGCGACTCACCTGTGGTGCCCGAGACGACGACGCCATCAGACCCGTCGTGGACGAGCATGACCGCGAGCTTCTCGGCCGCATCGTAATCGACCGCTCCGTCGGCCTTGAACGGGGTGATCATCGCTGTCAGCAGGCGTCCGATTTCCTTGGTCATTTCGCTATTACTCCCATTTCTAGGGCCCTCTCCGCGATCTGCACCGCGTTCAGCGCGGCGCCCTTGCGCAGGTTGTCGGACACGATCCACAGCACCAGGCTGTGTTTCGCCGATCCGTCGTCACGAATCCGGCCGACGAAGACCTCGTCCTTGCCGGCAACGCCGTGCGGTGTCGGATAGAGCTTGGCGTGTGGGTCATCCTCGACGATGACGCCAGGCGACTTCGCGAGCAGCTCTCGCGCCTCATCCGCGCTGATCTTCTCGGTCGTCTCCACGAACACGGACTCGCCATGGCCCACCGGCACCGGCACGCGCACGCAGGTCGCCGTGATGCGCAGCTCAGGATCGTGAAGGATCTTGCGCGTCTCGTTGACGATCTTGACTTCCTCTTCGTTGTAGCCGCCCGGTTCGGGGCGCCACCCGCCCGGCACCACGTTGTAGGCAAGCTGGTAGGGGTAGGCGACGACCGGCGGCTCCTCCCCTTCGGCGATCGCTTTCGTCTGCTCCTCGAGCTCGTCGACGAGAACCCTGCCCGCGCCCGACGCCGACTGGTACGTGGAGACGAGGACCCTTTCGAGGCCTGCCTTCTTCTGCAGCGGGTGGAGGATCACCGCCAGTGGGATCGCGCAGCAGTTGGGGTTGGCGATGATGCCCTCGTTGTCGCGGATGTCTTCGCTGTTCACCTCGGGGACGACGAGCGGCACGTTCTGCTTCATGCGCCAGGCCGAGCTGTTGTCGATCACCAGGGCTCCGGCCTCGGCCGCGACCGGGCCGTACATCAATGCGATGTCACCGCTGGCGGCGAAGAGCGCGATATCGATGCCTTTGAAAGCCGACTCCTTGAGCTCGTCGACTGTGATCGAGCCGCCGTTGTAGGGCACGGTCAGGCCTTTCGACCGCTCGGAGGCCAATGCGATGACACGTTCGCTCGGAAATCCCCGCTGCGACAGCACGCGCAGCACCTCGTTGCCGACCATGCCGGTCGCGCCGACGACAGCAACGTTTAGTCGCTTGGAGGTGGGCACGGGGTCAGTTTACTTCTATCCAGGCTGGTATGGATATGGCCCTGGTTGGCGTTGAAACTGCGCGGGAGATCCATACTGCGCGGCTCGCCCCTGCTGCCTCTGTCGCACCGCGGCGACGAAGTTCGGATGCACCCGTTGGAGCTCGATCACGGGCTCGTAGTACCCAGGCTGCTGCTCCATCACCTTGCCGGTCGGACCATAGAATCGCGCCCGGAGGATCACACCGATCAGCCCGACGATCAGCGAGATGAATCCCATCAGCACGAGGATGCCGGTGATCGCCGAGCGGGTGGGGTCCGAATCCGAAGGTGCGACAAGAGCGGCCGCAACCCAGAACACCACGGCCAGCGGCAGGAGGCCGACGAAGGTCCACGTCACGAGCCGAAGCTTCTTGAGGCTGGCCCGGGTCAACGGCAGGTAACCGCTGGCGCGACGCGAGAGGGCGGCGACCACGATGGCGCCGAGCAGGAAGGCCCATGGAGGAGCGGTCGCGAACCTGAACTTGTGCCACGTTTCGGCGGGCTGGCCCGACATCGCGCATACCGGCGGGAAGTCATTCGCCGTGAGCTGCGACTGCCAGATGGTCACGCGGTCGGGCGGGCTAATCAACGCGCAATCCGAGGAGCTCGTCGAGGCCGCGATAGAAGCGCGGCGCGCTGGTGACCTTGCGGATGGCAAGCAGCACACCCGGAACGTAAGCCTCCCGGGTGGTGGTCCGGTGCGCGATCGTCAGGGTCTGACCTGGCAGGCCGAAGATGACCTCCTGGTCGGCCACGAACCCCGGCAGGCGAACGCTGTGCACCGCCACGCCGCCCTCCTCCCCACCTCGCGTGCCCGCAAGCGTCTCCTTTTCCGCCTTCTTATGCGTGAACGGTCTGTCCTTGCGCCGCGCCGCCAGGCGCCGCGCCGTCGACAGGGCGGTCCCGGACGGTGCGTCGAGCTTGGCGGCGTGGTGCATCTCGATCACCTCGACCGCGTCGAAGTGCGGGGCCGCGATGTCGGCCAGGTGCATCATCAGGACCGCGCCGATCGCGAAGTTGGGGGCGACGATGCCGCCAACGTGCTTGGCCTTGCATGCGGTCTCGAGCTTGTCGACGTCCGCGCCCGACAGCCCGGTCGTCCCGACGACAGGCGCCGCTCCCGCCGCCACCGCGGCCAGCGCGTTGTGCATAGCCTCGGCCGGTCGAGTGAAATCGACGAGAGCGCGCGGTCGCTTCTCGTGCAGAAAGGCAGCGAGGTCGTCGCCGTGCGTGATGCCGCCGACATAGTCGATGCCGGGCTCGATCTGGAAGGCCGCGGCGAGGACCGAGCCGACCTTGCCACGGTGTCCCGCCACCGCAACTTTTATCGGCTCGGCCATTGGAGTCTCTAGGTTAGTCGCGCCGCGGCCCGCGGCCCCGTCCGCCGCCGTTCCGGCCGCCCCGATCCCGACCGCCAAACCCACCCTCGCGCGGTGCGGGCGGCGGTGAGGCGAGCGCGACCGCCATGGCTTCCTGGCTGATCTTCTCCTCAATCGGAAGACCCTGCGACGTCAGCTCCTCGAGCGCGGCCTGGCGGCTCAGGTTGAGCCGGCCCTGGCTGTCGATCTCGACCGCCTTGACCACGATCTCGTCGCCGATGTTGCACACCTCCTCGACGCGCTCTACCCGATGGTCGGTGAGCTTCGAGATGTGGACCAGTCCGTCCTGGTTCGGCAGGACCTCGACGAAAGCGCCAAACGGCATGATGCGGACGACCTTGCCCTTGTAGATCTTGCCCACCTCGACCTCGTCGGTGAGGCTCTTGATCCAGTCGATCGCCTTTCTACCGGCTTCCTGGTCGACCGCGGCGATGAAGACACGGCCGTCGTCTTCGACGTCGATCTGGGCACCGGTCTCCTCGGTGATCTTGCGGATCATCTTGCCTCCGGGGCCGATGATGTCGCGGATCTTGTCGGGGTTGATCAGGATCGTGGTGATGCGCGGCGCGTAGTGGCTCATCTCCGTGCGCGGACGCGGCAGCACGGCGAGCATCTTGTCGAGCACGAAGAGTCGCGCCTCGCGCGCCTGCTCGAGCGCCTGGGCCATGATCTCGTGGGTCAGGCCCTTGATCTTGATGTCCATTTGCAGGGCCGTGATTCCATCCTTCGTGCCGGCCACCTTGAAGTCCATGTCGCCGAGCATGTCCTCGACGCCCTGGATGTCGGTCAGCACCGCAAATTTGCCTTCGCGCGTGACAAGACCCATCGCGATGCCGGCGACGGGCGACTTGATCGGCACGCCCGCGTCCATCAGGGCGAGCGTCGATCCGCAGACCGACGCCATCGACGTCGATCCGTTCGAGCTCAAGATTTCGGAGACCAGCCGGATGGTGTACGGCCAGTCTTCCACCGGCGGTATGACCGCCAGCAGCGCCCGTTCGGCCAGCGCGCCGTGCCCGATCTCGCGCCGGCCCGGTCCGCGCAACGGGCGCGACTCGCCCACCGAGTAGGGCGGGAAGTTGTAGTGGTGCATGTAACGCTTGAATTCCTCATCCGTCAGGCCATCCAGCCTTTGCTGGTCGGACATCGAGCCGAGGGTGGCGATCGTCAAGGCCTGGGTCTGGCCGCGAGTGAAAAGGCCGGAGCCGTGCGTCCGCGGCAGCACCCCGACCTCGACGGTGATCGCGCGCACGTCCTTCAGGCCACGGCCGTCGACGCGGACGCCGTCCTCGACGATGCGCTGCCGGACGCGGTCCTTGACCGCCTTGTCGTAGAGCTTGCCGAGGATGTCGATGTGCTCTGGGAAACGCTCGCCGAGCTCGACGACGGTCTTGGTACGAAGGTCGTCGAGGGCGCTCTCGCGCGCCGCCTTGTCCGCGCTGTAAAGCACCTGGTCGAGGCGCAGCGCGAGGTACTCGCCCACGATCTCGAGCATCTGCTCCGGGTACGTGTTGGGGATCCACTCGCGCTTTTCGAGACCGACCTGCTGCTGCAGCGCGAGCTGCGCGGCGCAGATCTGCTTGATCGCGTCGTGCGCGGCCGCAAGCGCGTCGAGCACGACCTGCTCGCTCACGCCCTTGGCACCCGCTTCGACCATCAGGATCGCGTCCGCGGTCCCGGCGACCACAAGGTCGAGGTCGGAGTCGCCCATCTGCGACATCGGCGGGTTGACCACGACCTCGCCGTCGATGTAACCCATGCGGACCGCACCGACCGGACCCTGGAAGGGGATGTCGGAGATCGTGAGCGCGGTCGATGCGCCGTTGATGCTGAGGATCGTCGGGTCGTTCTCCTGGTCGACCGAGAGCACGGTCGAGATGACCTGCACGTCGAGCCGGAATCCGTCCGGGAAGAGAGGGCGAAGCGGGCGGTCGGTCAGCCGAGAGGCGAGGATTGCGGTCTCGCTGGGCCTGCCTTCGCGGCGCATGAACGCCCCGGGAATCTTGCCTGCCGCGTAAAGCTTCTCCTCGTAATCGCACGTGAGCGGGAAGAAGTCGATCCCCTCACGCGGCTCTTTCGACATCACGGCCGTGCTCAACACCACCGTGTCGCCCTGGCGGATGATCACCGCCCCGTTTGCCTGTTCCGCCACGCGACCGGTCTCGATTGAGATCCGCCGCCCGGCGACGTCTACGTTCTTCGTGACTATTGCCACGCCAAACACCTCCATGAATGTGGGAGGAACCCGGCGGCGCGACTCTGGGTCAGATTCCTAGAAGCTTTCGCTTAGGCCGTACGCCTGAGTGGGAGCTTCTAAGAGCTGACCCGCGCTACCGGCGTGGGTCCTCCCGATTTACTTATGGGGCCGAACTATCTCCTGATTCCGAGCTTGGCGACGAGGGCGCGATAGCGCTCGACGTCGGTGTCCCTCAGGTAGTTCAACAGACGCCGTTGCTTGCCGACCAGGAGAAGAAGGCCACGGCGCGAGTGGTGGTCCTTGGCGTGCGTCTTCAGGTGCTCGGTGAGCTCCCGGATCCGGGCGGTGTGAAGCGCGATCTGGACCTCAGGTGAACCTGTGTCCTTCTCTGTGCGCCTGTGCTCCGCGATCAGCGTGCCTTTGACTTCGTTCTCGCCCGCTCGCCAAGCACCGGGGCCGTCGATCACCAGAGCTTGCGCGTGTCCGAACGACGGGTGCCTGGCCGGCATCAGGCGCACGTGGCGATCGGAGCGTGAGAGCTGCGCGGCGTTGGGAAAGTCAGCCTCCATCGCGACCGTCACCCCGTCCGGCAGGATGGCCATCCGCGGCCTGGCCACGGCCTCGGCCGGCTCGAGGCCGCGGTCCGCGAGATTCATCAAGAGCTGCGCCTGCAGCTGCGGCTGGAGGTCGGCCCCCATCGAGCCGAAGGCCGCCCACGGCCGCCCGTCGCGAGCCGCCATCGCCGGGATCAGGGTGTGCATGGTTCGCTTTCGCGGCTCGAGCTTGTTGACGTGCTGGTCATCGAGGCTGAAATAGGCGCCCCTGTTCTGGAGGAGCATCCCGGTGCCTTCGGCCACGATGCCCGAGCCGAAGTCGTAGGCGACGCTCTGGATCAGCGAGACGACATTGCCGTGCTCGTCCGCCGTGCACAGGTAGACGGTGTCGCCGGCCTCCTGCGCCACTGGTCTTGAGGCCGGGGCGTGGTCCGGGTTCAAGAACGGCTCGGCGGGGGTGGGTGAAAAATCCGGGTCGGTGATGTAGCGGTCGCGCAAGGCGTAGCTCGCGTCGCGCGCGGCCCGGAACTCGATCCCTGCCGCCAGCCGGACGAGCATCGCCGCGGCGGCCAGACCCTGGGTGGGAGGCGGCAGCTCGTACACGACGAGGTCGCGGTACGGAAACGGGACGGGATCGACCCACTGCGAGCGATGCGTCGCAAGGTCCTGCCTCGTCACGAAGCCATCCCGGCGCTGGATCGCCGCCGCGATCGCCGCCGCGATTTCCCCGCGGTAAAAACCGTTGATCCCGCCGTGTCCGATCTCATCCAGCACCGACGCGAGGTCTGGATTGCGAAGCAGCATCCCGGCCTCCATCGGCGGGTAGAGGGCGAACGTGCCCGGCTCGCGCCCGAGCCATCCCGCCGCGGCGCGCAGCGCGTCCGCAAGCTGCGGGGTGATGAGGTAGCCGTCCTTGGCGAAAGCGGACGCTGCCTCGACCACCGCCCCCAACCCGAACGTACCGAAACGTTCGAGCAGCCTCCCCCATGCCTCGACCGTGCCGGGGACGGTAACGGTGAGCGGTCCTCGCGCCGGCATCGTTTCATCTCCGCGGGAGCGGACCGCGGCGATGGTGGCTAGCTCCCCCGACCGACCCGCGCCAATCAGTCCCACCGGCGACGGCGCATCCGCCGGCCAGACGATGGCCATCAGGTCACCGGCGACCGACGTCATATGCGGATAGACCACGCACAGCACCGCGTCGGCCGCGACCGCGGCGTCGATCGCGTTGCCGCCGTCCCGCAGGACCTGAGCCCCTACCTCCGAAGCGAGGTGATGAGGGGTCGCGACGACCCCCCTGGTCATCGAGGGGTAATGAACTCGATCGCGCCGGGCTGAATCTCGAAGAGCGCCGGCAGAAAGCCGACGTCCTCGCCGTCCAGGTCGATGCGCACCTTCTCCGGCGAGGTGACGGTGATCCTTTTGCCGTACATCAGCTCAATTTTGGGGTTGCCGTTGTCGAGGTGTTTGCCATTCAGGAAATCGTTGATGCCGCGCATCGTCTCGATCTTGCCCGCGTCTTTGACGACGATCACGTCGAACACGCCGTCGGTCGGTGAGGCGGAGGGCGCCATCTGCATCCCGCCGCCGAAGAACTGGCAATTCGCGACCACGACCTGCTGTGCCTTCGCGAGCTCGTGCGTGGAGCCGTCGATGACCATCGTCATCGGCTTGTTCTTATAGGTCAGCAGCGCGAGTCCGCTGCCCACCTTGTACGTCATCGCACCCAATCGTTTGCTGCCTCGGTTCACCCGATAGACGACGTCGCCACCCAAACCCGCATCGGCGATGTTGATGAAGTGGCGCACGGCCGTGCTGCCGTCCTGGTTTTGATATGTGACGCAACCGGCGTCAAGCCGCCTGACCATCCCGCTGCGCAAGACCTCGATCGCTTCCTTGGGATCGATCGGTATCCGCAGAGTGCGCCGAAAATCGCCTCCTGTTCCCAACGGAACCATCGCGAGCTTGCTGCTGGTCGGGATCGGCGCCCCGTTACGGAAGAAGCCGTTGAGGACTTCGTTGAGGGTCCCATCGCCTCCGACCGCGACGACCACCGGCCGCGATTCGCGCACAGCCTTCTGCGCGATCTCGGTCGCCTCGAACGGCCGCGTCGTGAATACGACCTCGTAAGGCAGCCCACTCGACGGCAGCCATGTTTCGACGCCCGCCCACTCGCGCCCCGCCTTGCCCCCGCCCGACGACGGGTTGACGACGAAGAGGATCGCAGCGCCGGGACGGGCGCCTATCGGGAGCCTCCGACCGCGCGCGGGTTCATGATCCCCTCGGGGTCGATTCCCGCCTTCACCGCTCTCCAGACTCTCATCCATCCTCCAAGCTCGTCGGCGACCCATCTAGCTCTCGCCTGGCCGACACCATGGTGGTGGCTGATCGTCGCGCCAAGCTCGAGAGCCGCGCTCATCGCTCCTTCCCACGCGCGAACATACGCCGCGCGCGCCTCAACCTCATCGTCACCAGAGCCGCCGAACGTGAAATACGCGCAGCAGCCCTGCTCATATGCATGACTGAAATGGCATAACGCGAGCCCACCCACCGCTATTGCGGGCTTGACCCTGGCGTGAAGCTCGGCGAGCACCGTCCAGGACGCCGCCAGCTCGATCGTGTCGAGGTACGCGCCGGCCGGTGTGAGAAACGCCTGGAGGCGCTCGGCGGAGAGGTCGAACCGGTGGCGCTGCCAACGCTGCCATGGCTCTTCGCCCAGCCCGCGCGCGCCGCCGGCGAATCGCTCGACCGCTCTGGACTCCGCCTCCGCAACCTCGGCCAGACCGGCGGTCGCGATGACGAGCACGCACTCCCCCTCCTGGACCTCGTATCCGCTGAACAACGTGTCCTCTGCGTCATACAGGCGCATCACCAGCGGCCGGATGCCCGCCTGCATGACGGAGCGCATGCACTCGAGGCCGGCGCGCAAGTCGCCAAACGCGTAGCCGCGGCCGACGGTTGTTTCCGGCAGGCGGTGGACTCGAAGCACGGCGCCGATCACGACGCCAAGGCCACCTTCGGCGCCCAGGAAAACTTGATGCAGCGCGGGACCTGCGGCGGAGCGCGGGCCGGGCCGCGGCGCTGCAAACGTTCCGTCTGGGAGGACCACCGCAAGACCAAGCACCATGTCCTCGATGCTTCCGTAACGGCTCGATTCCTGGCCGGACGACCGCGTCGCGATGAGGCCACCGACGGTCGTCCCCGGCAGCGAGCTCGGATAGTGCCCGAGCGTGAGCCCGCGCGTGTTGAGCTGCTGCTCGAGGGCGTAGCCGTTGACTCCGGCTTCGCACGTGCAGATGAGGTTGGTCTCGTCGATCTCGAGGACGCGATCGAGGGCGCCCATGTCCATCACGACCTCGCCCGCGGCCGGCGCGAGCGCGCCACAGACGCCACTCCCTCCACCCATCGGCGTGACGGCGACGCGCTTGGAAGTGGCCCAGCGCAGCACGTCAGCGACCTGGTCTCGGCCCGTGGGGCGCACGACGAGTGCGCGCGGTGGGACGGTGCCGGCGCGCTCATCCATGATCGCGAGCGGCCAGAGGTCGCGGACCGGACGCTCGTCGACCGCGGTCGGCCCGACGATCTTTTCGAGCTCAGCCTTGCTCTCAGGTCTCATTCCGCACCGTTTGTGCCAATGGAGCCGAATGGCCGCACCCGATAGGCGCCGTTGGATGCAGCGAGGCGAAATCGGTTGATGACACTTATTCCTGCCGCGCGGCGAAACGGCCGGCGAGCCAGCCAGTGAGGATGGGAACCCCAAAACCACACGGACCCGCATAGTCGTAGCCGCCCAACATCGCGCCGGCGGCATACACGTTGGTGAAGGGAACCGCGCCATCTTCGTTGAGTGGGTGCAGACGCTTGTCGGTCATCACGCCGAGTCGCATCTCCTCGGCCGGATCGAGGTATTGGAGGTGATGCATGCGCGTGCCGGCGCTCGCCGCGGGAAGTCCGTCCTGGAAGACGCCCAATCCCAGCAGCGGCTCCGTCGTGACGCGCGTCGCGCGGAGCCCGCCGCCGATGTGACGTCCAGTCGCGAGCACGAGGGCGTCGGCGCGAAAGGTTCGGGCCGCGGAGCGCGCGGCGGTGACGCGTCCTCGCGCTGTCTCAAATGATGTGATCTCCGCGTGGACCGATCCCAGCGAGATCGCCTGCTGCAGGCGCCACCCGTGCGGCGAGGGCGGGGACGCAAGGAGCTCGAAGCCGTCGGCGGGAAGGTTGGTGAAACCGGGCGGATAGGCGATCGCCGCCCCACGCGCGCGCGGTGACGGCGCGCGGCGGCCGTAGAGGTCGGTCAGCGACGCGCCCTGCGGCAGGTCCGGGATCGAGATGTCCTCCGCAAAGGCCTCTACGCTGTGCAGCTCTTTGAGCGCCTGGGCGGTGGATGCGGCGTCGTAATCGCCGACCTCGGGCACCCCGATCACCGCGACGCGCTTCCCGCTCAAGGCCCCAAGCTCGCCGGGCGCGACCGATTCCGGCACCACGTTCGCCGGGCGCGCGATGCCGTGGATGTCGGCGTAAAGGCCTCGGCTGCGCCAGGCTCCTTCAAACTTCAGGCCCTCCTTGCCCAATGCAAGCTGCAGCGCCGAGACCGCGGCGTCCAGCTCGGCCGCGAGCCCCACCGCGTCCATCCCGAGACGCGCCAGCGGGTGATGGCTCGAGCGCAGCACCGACTCGAGGTCGTCGACGATCTCCATCCCTCCGGCGTACAGCGCGGTCGCACCTGGCGCACGCGCGACGACGGTCACGTCGGCGCGGTCGCGTCGCGCGGCGAGCGCGGCGCAGTAACCCGCGATCCCGCCGCCGACCACGAGAACCTTCGTCAACGCGAAACGAAGCGACGCGTATCTGCGACATCCTGCTTCAGCTGGCGGACGAGCTCGTCCGGCGTCGCAAACTTGATGTCGGGGTGCAGGTAGCGGAGGAAGCGGAGCTCGAGTCGCTTTTGATACAGGTCGCCTTCGAAGTCGAGCAGGAACGCCTCCACACGAAGCTGGGTGCCGCCAAAAGTCGGGCGGTAGCCGACCGACAGCGCGGCGACGAAGTCTCCCTCCGGCGCGCGTGCGCGACCCGCGTACGCGCCCAGCGCCGGGACGAGCTTGTTGGGCTCGATGCCGATGTTCGCCGTGGGAAAGCCAAGCCGCCGTCCCACCCGGTCCCCCGCCTCGACCGGCCCGGACATCGAGTACTCACGCCCAAGGAGTCGGTTCGCCTCCTCAAGCTCCCCCGTCGTGATCAGCCGCCGCACCTCCGAGCTGTGCAGCTCGCGGCCGTCGATCTTGAATGGAGGCACGACCTCGACCGAGTGGCCGTGGCCACGCAGCCACTCGGCGTTACCGGTGCGCCCGCGGCCGAACGCGAAGTCGAAGCCAATCACCCACTTGCGGATCTCCATCGAGCCGCTCAACCGATCGATGAATTCCTGGGGCGACAGCGCCGACAGCTCCCGGTCGAAGCGAAGCACGATCGCGTGCTCGATGCCCGCCTTTTCGATCAGGGCAAGCTTCTCCTGCAGGGTGGTGATCGACTGCGGGCAGTTCGCGGGATCGAGCACGCATCGGGGATGGGGCTCGAACGTGATCAGCGCGGACATGCCTTTCAGCTCTGATGCGGCGCGCACCGTATGGCCCACTACGTCGACGTGGCCTAGATGGACACCGTCGAAGCTGCCGACCGTGAGCGCAACGGGCCCGATCGGACTGGTCGGAAGACCCAGATGGATCTTCAGCTGAGCACCTTCTCCGGTACGAACGTCCTCCGCAACGGATCGGCATGACCGAGCGCGACTAGGCGTCCATCAGCATCGTGCGCGCGCACCAACCCCGGTCCTGGTTCGGGGAGGACTCGCACCGCGCGGCCCTGTCGCACCTGCGCCTCCTGCTCCACATTGAGCCTGACCCGCTCCATCTCGGGCAGTATGACTTCCGCCGGAAGCAGCCGGTCGCGCACCGCTTCGGGCGTGGCGAGCTCGTCAATGCGCACCGCGTGGTCGATGGTCAGCTCGCCGTACGCCTTGCGCACCAGCCGTCCGAGATACCCGCCGACCCCCAGCCGTTCGCCGAGGTCGCGCGCGATCGAACGAAGGTAAGTGCCGCTTCCACAGCGAACCTCGACGCGCGCTATCGCCCGCGTCCCGGGCTGGAAGTCAACGAGAGTCGCTGAGTAAACCTCCACCTCGCGTGCCGCGGGTCGCGACAGGTCGCCACCTCGAGCCAGCACGTAGGCGCGTTTGCCGTCGACCTTGACCGCTGAGAAGGCGGGCGGCTGCTGCAGGATGCGGCCGGCAAAGCCCGCCAGAGCCGACTCCACGTCGCCCGCGGCGATCCCGCTCGGGTCGGCGACCGGCTCAGGCTCGGCCTCGGCGTCGTCGGTCGCGGTGACAAAGCCCAGGTGGATGTCCGCAACGTAAGTCTTCGGCAGCTTCAGCGCGAACTCGGCGAGGCGGGTCGCCGACTCGAACAGGACGGGGAGGACGCCGGTCGCCAGCGGGTCCAACGTTCCGGCGTGGCCGACGCGATGCGCGCCGGTCAGCCGCCGAAGACGGTTGACGACCGAAAAAGAAGTCTCGCCTGCGCTCTTGTCGACATTGAGGACCCCGGTCGCAAAGCGCGAGGCGTCAGGGCTGCGCTGAGGCGGCAAGGATCGCCTCCTTGGCGGCCGCCAGCACGACCTTCACAGCCTCGTCCATCGGGCGTTCGATCTCGGCCCCCGCGGCGCGGATGTGTCCGCCTCCTCCGAATGAGGCGCACAATGCGGCGGCGTCGACCGCGCCGCGGCTGCGCACGCTGATCTTGGTGAGGTCGCTCGAGACTTCCTTGAACAGGATGGCCAGCTCGAGGCCAGCGATGCTGTTCAGGGTGTCGATGATGCCTTCGGACTCGGCCATCGCGGCGTTGGCCTCCTTCAGCATCCGTCTCGAGACCTTCGCCCACGCGAGACGTCCATCCATCTCCACTCGCATCGTGGCGAGGGCCATGCCGCTCAGCTTCAGCGTCGTTTCGGGCCGCATCTTGTAGACCTGGGTGGCGATGCGTCCAGGATCCGCGCCGAGGCGGGCCAGTCGCGCCGCGTCCTCCAGCGCTCGCGGGGTCGTGTTCTCGTGGCGGAAGCCTCCGGTATCGGTGAGCAGCGCGACGTAGAGGTTCATCGCCATGGTGGGTGTGATCGTGTAACCGAAGTGGTCGAGCATCTCCATCACCACCTGGCCGACGGCGGATGCGTTCGGGTCGATCACGTTGATGTCGCCGAAGCGGCTGTTCGACGGGTGGTGGTCGACGTTCACGATCGTCGCGTGCTCGGCGATGCGGCGCACGGCGCTGCCCGACCGTTCCAGGTTGCCCGAGTCGAAAAAGAAGACGAGATGCGGGTCCACGCCGTGTGGCGGCTCGGCCTGGATGTCCTCGAAGCCAGGAAGGAACGTGTACATCGTCGGCAGCGGTGGCGACACCAGGACCCAAACGTCCTTGCCCTCAGACCGCAGCGCCTCCGCGAACGCGAGGCTGCAGCCGAGCGTGTCGCCGTCGGCGTCCTTGTGACCGAAGATCAGGATCTCCTGGTTCGCCTCGACCAGATCCTTGATCTCGTCATAGAGATGTGGCTTGTCCCGCTGTAGCGTTGCTATCGCGTTCGCTCCTCCTCCACGTTCGATTGCGGCAGCACCTCCTTCAACAGCTCAGAGATGTGCACGCTGTACTCGATCGAAGGATCAAGCTCGAAGCGAAGCTCCGGCGAGAACTTCAGGTTGCGCAGCCGGCGGCCCAGCTCATGCCTGATCAACCCCTTGGCTGAAATCAAACCTGTGATCGACGCTTTCTTCTCTTCGGGGTCGCCGAGCACGCTGACGCGCACTCGTGCCTGGCGCAGGTCGGGCGACATGCGCACGGCCGTGATGCTGACGAACCCAATGCGCGGGTCTTTGAGATCGCGCCGGATGATGGACATGATCTCTTCCCTCACCTGCTCCCCCACCTGGTCCGCGCGGTAGCTGGTCATCATGACCTCCGCTCTAATCCCCACGAAATCAGAGGCTTCGCCGTGATTTCGCGGGGGCCCCTATAAACAGCAAGGCACAGCTCGCTTAAATTTCTTCCCGCTCGAGTCGGTACGTCTCCATGGTGTCACCGGGCTGGAAGTCTTCCCAGCCCTCGAGCCCGATGCCGCACTCCTGGCCGGCCGGCATCTCACGCACGTCCTCTTTGAAGTGCTTGAGGGAGCTGATCCGACCCTCGAAGACCTGCTCTCTGGCCCGGAAAAGCTTGACCCAGCCTCCACGGCTGACCTTGCCCTCCACCACGCGACTTCCGGCGATGACGCCCAGGCGCGGGATCTTGATCGGGGTGATGACCTCGACCCTACCCTCCCGGATCTGACGATACGTGGGCTCGCGCAAGCCCTTGGCCGCGCGCTCGACGTCCTCCGTCAGCTTGTAGATGACGTCGTAGTAGCGGACCTCGACCTTGGCGCGCTCGGCAGCGGCCGTGTTCGAAGGCGTGGGCTTGAGGTTGAAGCAGACGATGATGGCGCTGGAGACGCTCGCCAGCAGCAGGTCCGAGTCGCTTACCGCGCCCACACCCTGGCCGACCACCTTGATGGCGACCACGGGGTCCTCGATTTTCTGGAGTGCGGTCAACAGCGCTTCGAGCGTGCCCTGGGCGTCCGCCTTGACGACCAGGCTGAGCTCTTTGACCTCGCCTTCCTTGGCTCGGCGAGCCAGGTCTTCGAGCGTGATGCGCGGCGCGACGTCGCGCGCCGCTTCCTGCGTACGCTTCTCGATCAGCTTGGTGAGGGCGATCTGGCGCGCCGCCTTTTCCGAGCCGACCACCTGGAAGATGTCGCCCGCCTGCGGGACCTCGCTCATACCCGACACGACCACCGGGGTGGCGGGTGGCGCTTCCGTCACGCTCCGGCCGCGGTCGTCAGCCAAAGCGCGCACGCGGCCGTAGATGTGGCCGCAAACGAAGTCGTCGCCCACCTTCAGGGTGCCGGCCTGGACAAGCACCGTCGCCACCGGTCCGCGGCCGCGCTCGAGGTGAGCGTCGACGATCGTCCCGATCGCGTTGCGGTCGGGGTTCGCCTTCAGCTCGAGGATGTCGGAAGAAAGAACGATGGTCGTCAGCAGGTCGTCGATCCCCTTGCCTGTCCTCGCACTGAGGTGAACGCACTCGTGCTCACCGCCGTAGTGGCGGGTCACGATGCCCTGCTCGGCCAGCTGCTGGTGGACGCGGTCGGGGTTGGCGTTCTCCTTGTCGATCTTGTTGATCGCAACGATGATCGGCACCTTGGCCGCCCGCGCGTGGTGGATCGCCTCGATCGTTTGAGGCATCACGCCGTCATCGGCTGCGACGACCAGGACCACGAGGTCGGTGACCTGCGCGCCGCGGGCCCGCATGGCGGTGAAGGCCTCGTGCCCCGGCGTGTCGATGAACACCACCGGGTGCCCGTCGGCGGTCTCGATCTTGTAGGCGCCGATTCGCTGCGTGATGCCGCCCGCCTCGCCGGCGGCGACGCGAGTCTGGCGGATGGCGTCGAGGATCGAGGTCTTGCCGTGGTCGACGTGCCCAAGCACTGTCACGATGGGCGGGCGAGGCTTGAGCTTCGTCGGGTCCTCGTTGGCGAGGCTGAACAGCTCCTCGCGCGAGGTCGTGACGACGTCACCCTGTCCCTCTGCCGACTCGACCGCCACCACGTCCTCGCTCGCCACCGGCTCGACCGTGAAGCCGAACTCGTCGGCGACGATCTCCGCCGTCGCGAAGTCGATGACCTGGTTGATCGTGGCCAGGATCTTCGAAGCCATCAGCTTCTTGATCACCTCGACCGGGCTGACGCCAAGCTTCTCCGCGAGGTCTTTCACGGACAGCGTCGGCGGCAGGACGGCGCGGCGGTCGCCGTTGGTTTCGATCTTGGTCATGACCGTGGCGGGCTTGAAGGCGGTGCGCGCAGCCTCGATCGCGCCGGGCGCCAGGGGCGCGGCTGTATTGCGGGTCAGCCGCCTCTGCTGGAGGAAGTTGACCAGCTCCTTCTGGCTGATGCCAAGTTCGCGCGCGAGTTCGTGTGCCTTCATGTTCGAACTACTGATTATGCCGTGCCAGCTCGACGCATTCGGCGCTGGCGTGAAGGTAGGCGCCGCGGCCGGCCGCCCGGCCGGTCACGTCCATTGAGACGCCGCCGTCCGGCCGGCGCACGATGCGGACCAGCTCGCCCTTGCCGGCCTCTTCCCGGCAGGCGACGCAGGTCCTAACCGGCCGGTGCTTGGGCTTCGGCAGCCGCGTCGCCCTCGCTGGGTTTGATGTCGATTCGGTATCCCGTCAGCTTGGCGGCGAGGCGGGCGTTCTGCCCGTCGCGGCCGATCGCCAGGGACAGCTGGTTGCGGGGCACGAGCACGGTCGCCGTGCGAGTCATACGATCGATCGTCACCCTGTCCACCTTGGCCGGGCCGAGGGCTGCCGCCACCAAGGACTCAGAATCCTCGGACCAGGGCACGATGTCGACGTGCTCGTTCGCCAGCTCGCTCAGGATCGCGCGGTGCCGCACGCCCTTGGGACCCACGCAGGCGCCCACTGGATCCAGTCCTGGCTCGCTCGACGACACCGCGATCTTCGTCCGCAGGCCTGGCTCGCGCGCGATGGCGCGAATCTGGACCGTGCCGGCTTTGATCTCCGGCACCTCGGCTTCGAGCAACCGGTGGACGAATGCGCGCGATGCGCGCGACACCCTTACCTGCGCCTGCCTGCGGTTGTGC
This sequence comes from Chloroflexota bacterium, assembly GCA_005881335.1. Taxonomy (GTDB): domain Bacteria; phylum Chloroflexota; class Dormibacteria; order Dormibacterales; family Dormibacteraceae; genus 40CM-4-65-16. The sequence continues at coordinate 4,714 of VBFV01000086.1, read as the reverse complement.
TGCGGCTCGAGGATCACCACGAGCACCGGGCGGCCCGGCTGCAGCTGCTCACCCGGGATCTGCTCCTCGGGAGGCATCACGCCCTCGGCGCGTCCCAGGTCGACGTACACGGTGCCGGCCTCGATCCGGTCGACCACACCAGTCGCCAGCTCTCCCCTGTGCTCGGCGACGTCGCGCAGGACCTTGTCCCGTTCCAGGTCGTGGATGTGGCGCAGCACCGCGTGCTTGGCGGTCTGCGCGGCCATCCGCTTGAAGTCTTCGGAGGGCAGATCGTGCAGGTCCACGGAGCCGTCCGAGCGAACCACGCGGCTGCGGACGTCGAGCGCACCCGTCTTGGTGTCGAGCTGAACAGTCACCTCGCCCTCCGGGCTGAACGCCCGCTTGTACGCGATCGCCAGCGCGCCCTCTACGGTGTGGAGCATCTCCTCGAACGGGATGCCCAGCTCACTGCAAAGCGCGCTAAGCGCTTCCGACAGCGTCGGTGTCGACGGCTCAGATTGTGACCGCGAGCCTGCCCGCGACAACGTCTTCCCACGTGATGTGAATGATCACCGGCGCGCGTCCGCGCGCACCTGGCGCCTGCACCGCGATTCCCGCCGCATCCACGGCGACCAGCTGTCCCTCCACCACCGTCTCCGAGTCGCCGCTCCGGTAGCGGACGTTGACGCGCTTGCCGTTGAACCGCTGGTACTCCTCGTGGCTGCGCAACGCGCGCTCGGCACCTGGCGAGGAAACCTCGAGGTCGTAGGGACCTTCGATGAGGTTGGAGTGGTCCAGCAGCGGACCGGCGACCCGGCTCACCCGTTCGCAGTCCTCGATCGTGATCGGCTCGCTGTGGTCGATGGAAATCCGCAACGTGCGCCCCGAGTGACCGGACTGGTCGAGGGCGTACAGCTCGAAGCCCATGTGGTTGAGGGTTGGTTCGAGCAGCGCCTTGATCGACGATATGGGCCAGGTCGGCATGTCAAATTCGTAATCAAACCCTACCGCAGCGGCTGAAGCCTCCGCCAGACGACTAGCAGCGGAGCCGCGTTGAAGATCGAGCTGTATGTGCCGGAGATGATTCCGATCAGCAGCGCCAGCGACAGGCCTTTCAGCGTCTCTCCGCCGGAGATGAAGATGGCCGCCAGAACCAGCACCACGGTGAAGCTGGTGATGATCGACCGTGCCGCCGTCTGCATGATGCTCAGGTTCACGACCTGCTCGAAGGAAAGCCGCTGGCTGACCCGAAGGTTTTCTCGAATTCGGTCGAAGACGACGATCGTGTCGTGGACCGAGAAACCGACCACGGTCAGCACGGCGGTCACGAAGAAGGCATCGATCTCTCCGATCCGGAGGTCGAACACCTTGCCGAGGATCGAAAAAATCCCGGTCAGGATGAAGACGTCGTGGAGGAGCGCGAGCAGTGCGGACCCGCCGAACTGAAAACCCGCACGCCATCCACCGGGCACGTTGTGGAACCGCCACGCAAGCAGGCCAAGGATCGCCACCGACGCGGCCACGACGGCCAGCAGCGAGAACTCGATGCTCTCGCCGGCGATCGTGCCACCCACCTCGAGGATCTGGTCCACCTTCATCGGCCCGAGCCTGTTCTCCAGGTCGTGCTGGACGGACACCTGCGAGGCCGCGTTCAGCGGCGGGTAGCGAACGATGTAGCCACCACCAGAGGTCTCGATGACCGAGCCGTTGAGGTTTTCCGCCGCGACTGCGCTCTCGACCTGTGCCAGCGAGGGGTGGTTGGCGAAGGTGACCGTGAACTCGGTGCCGCCGGCAAAGTCGATCCCAAGCAGGAACCCATTGCGCCACATCGAGAAGATGCCCGGGATGATGATGAGCAGCGAGAAGGCAAAGAAGAGGTTTCGCCGGCCGATGATGTTGAGCCGGCGGATCCGCGGCGGTTGCGCGACCACCGCAGTCTCCTGGGCCTTTCCTTCCGCGACCATGTCGGCGACCTGCTGCTGAGGAGTTACGTCAGACAGCTCTGACACGGTCCACTCCCAGCAGCGCCGGGCGACGGAACCCGCCGGCGGTCAGCACGATCGCGAGCAGGTTGTGCGTGACGACGATCGAGGAGATGAGGCTCGCCACGACCCCGATTCCGAGCGTGATCGCGAAGCCTTTCACGGCCGACGGTCCGATGAAGCCGAGGATGACGCAGGTGATGAACGTCGACGTGTTGGAGTCGCGAATCGCGGGCCACGCGCGCCGGACCGCGGCGTCGACCGCGGCGGTGATGGTGCGTCCCGCCCTGACCTCTTCTTTGAAGCGCTCAAAGATCAGCACGTTGGCGTCGACGGCCATGCCCACCGAGAGGATGAAACCGGTGATGCCTGCCAGGGTCAGCGTCACGGGCAAGACCTTGAACACGGCGAGCACAGCACCCGCGTAGAAGAGGAGCGCAAGGCTGGCCAGCAAGCCAGGAACGCGGTAGTAGATGATCATGAACAGCACCACGATCGCGAGGCCGAGCAGGCCCGCCGCCAGGCTGAGTTTCACCGACTCGGCGCCGAGCGTGGCGCTGACCTGGGTGACGTCCAGCGCCACGAGGTCGACGGGCAGCGATCCCGAGTTGATCCCGGTGGCGAGGTCGTTGGCGCTCTGCTGCGTGAACGAGCCGCTGATCTGAGCATTGCCCCCCGCGATCTCCTCGCGTGTGATGGGGTCGGTCAGGAGCTTGCCGCAGACCTTGTCCGGCGTCTGCGAGGCGAGGCAGCCGGCGTCGTAAGGCGAGGAGACCTTGGAGACGTAGGAAGGGTCTTCCCAATGGTCGATGTCGGTCTGGGTCAGGTCGAGCCAGATGGCTAGATGGCGCTGGGCACAGTTTGCCGCCAGGCTCGCATTGACGTCTCCGGGACACGCCGCGACGTTATCGCGGGTCAGGTTGTCGAATTTGGTCGCGCCGCTCGACGTGAAGGTGATGTTCACCACCCACGAGGTCCCGGTCGAGTCGATGGTCGCGGTGGCGCTCGAGATGTCGTCGCCGGTGAGCCCGGTCAACGCGGGTTTGTAACCCGCCTGCGGACCGTTCGTGATCTTGGTGTCCGCCACCCACTTCGTGTAGACGAGCTTCGACACCGCGCCGAGCGTCTTCTGGGCTTGCTCGGCGTTGACGCCGGCCAGATCGACGGTGATGCGGTCGTAGTTCGAGCCCGCGCCGCGGATCTCCGGCTCGCTCACGTTCAGCGAGTTGACGCGTTTGTTGATGACGGCGATGGTCCTTTGCTGCACGTCGGCGCGGCTCTGGCCTGCCGGGAAGTTCGTCAGCTGATAGTCGATGTGGGTGCCACCCGCCAGGTCGAGACCACGGTGGAAGTAGAGCTGCCATCCGCCGAAGTTGGGAGGCAGCCCGGCGACGTTGCCGGTCAGGGGGAGGTGGTTCGCGATGCGGTACACGTAGCCGGCGCCGTCGACGAACAGCGAAAAGACCAGCACGGCGACGATGAAAAGTCGGATCGGCCAGCTGAGGACTAACTGCACAGCAGCCGATCAGTGTACGGTCGGCGGTGTCACCGCTGCCGGAAGACCAAGTTCAACACGATCGTCGCCACCACCGACAGGACGATGCTCGTCGCCAGCGGGATGTAGACCGTCAGGTTCCCGCTCCGGAAGGTGAAATCGCCGGGTAGGTGAAAGCGCCCGAAGAGCATCAGGGCGCCTCCGATGACGAAGAGCAGCACGCCGAAGACGAGGAGCAGGCGCCCCACATCCGCCATACGTACTCAGAGTAGGCGCGTTTGCTCTGCAGCGGACGTCGGCGGAGTAATGCCCAGGTGGCGATAGGCGAGCTCGGTCGCGACCCGGCCGCGCGCGGTGCGGGCCAGGAATCCGATCTGGATCAGGTACGGCTCGTGCACGTCCTCGACCGTCTCCGGCTCTTCCGACAACGACGTGGCTATGGTGTCGAGCCCCACCGGCCCGCCCTTGAACTTGACGATCACGGTCTCCAGGAGCCGGCGGTCCAGCGGCTCGAGGCCGATCTCGTCGACCTCCAGCATCGCAAGCGCGTGCCGGGTGATGTCGACGGTCGCCCGGCCGTCGCCGCGCACCTGGGCGTAGTCGCGGACGCGCCGCAGGAGGCGGTTCGCGATGCGAGGCGTGCCGCGAGCTCGGCGGGCGATCTCGGACACGGCGTCGACGTGGATCTCGATGTCGAGGATCCGTGCCGAGCGGCCGACGATCTTCTCGAGCTCCGCCTTGGTGTAGAAGTCGAGGCGGTAGACGGCGCCGAAGCGATCGCGGAGAGGGCCGCTGAGCAGACCCTGCCGCGTCGTGGCCCCGACGCAAGTGAAATGAGGCAGCGGCAGCGTGGCGGCGCTGGCCCCCACTCCCTTTCCCAGCACCGCGTCGAAACGAAACTCCTCGAGCGCGGGGTACAGCGACTCTTCGACCACAGTGTTGAGGCGATGGATCTCGTCGATGAAGAAGACATCGCGCGTGCTCAGGTTCAGGAGGATGGAACCGAGGGCTCCCTGGTGGTCGATCGCCGGGCCGGAGCTGACTTTGATGGCGACGCCGAGCTCGTTGGCGATGATGTGGGCGAGCGTCGTCTTGCCCAGGCCGGGCGGTCCGCACAGAAGCACGTGCTCCACGGGCTCGTCCCGGCGGCGCGCGGCCTCGAGCAGGATGCTCAGGTTGTCGCGCACCTGTTCCTGGCCGACGTACTCGCCGAGGAAGCGGGGACGGAGCGTGAGGTCGTACTGGTCGTCGTCGGAGC
>VBFV01000194.1 GCA_005881335.1 Chloroflexota bacterium | reverse complement strand
ACCTATGGATTTCGGCATGTCGGTCGTGAGCTTTGACTCGTCGGGCCCGATCACCGTCACCCGGAGCCTGTCTTCGAGGACGGCAGTCGCGGCGCTGTCGGTGTATTTGGCCTCGCTTCGATGATCGCTCAGATAATCGACCGCTCGACTCATTGCATCGCTGATCTCGGTGGTGGTCATGCGGCAAGAGTAATTTTTCGGAGCCTCGATCTGGGGCCCGGCGCCCGCACGACGCGGTTAGTTGTTGCCGCCGCCTGTAGGAGTTGGGGAGGGCGATGGCTTTGGACTTCGTCTCGGTGTCGGCTTGGGCGAAGGGCTGGGTGTCGGTGAAGGCGCGGCTGTCGGACTTGGCGATGGCGATGGCGTCCCGCTGATCATCGCGGCCACGTCGCTCCGAACGATCGGCAGGTTCTGATAGAAGGCTCCGCCGGGGCACTCCGTCGCATTGACATCGCGATGACCGGCGATGTTGGCGAAGGTGGTGCTGACGCCGCTGACCGGGTTCGTGTACCGGTTGGACCCTTTCGGGTCGATGCCCTGCATCGACGCTTTCCACGCAAGCATCTGCTCGATTCCATTACGTCCAGCGGCTGTGGTGTCTTGGTTGGTCAGCGTGCCGAGAAGCGCGATCCCGACCGTTCCGGAGTTGAACTGATAGGCATGCGCGCCCGTCACTCCTTGACCTGTTGCGTTCTCGCCTGTCGGATAGGTGCCCGCGGGGTATGGACGTGAGTAGCGCCCCTCATAGATGCGGCCGGCTTCATCTACGAGAAAGTTGTAACCGATGTCGCCCCAGGCCTGGGTTACCGCATGGTAGTAGTAGATCGAGCGGATGGTCGCTGCCGGATCTGGGTCTCGGTTTTGGGTCGCGGTGTGATGGCAGATGAGCTTCTGGATCGCGTAGAACTCGGGCGGCCACGTCATCAGGCTTTCATCGCATCCCCACCCGGCACGTGGGATTACGGCCGGCATGCTGGGCGCGGCCAGAACTGAACTCCCCGTTTCGTGGGTCACGGTGCGCTCGCCGTCGACCATCGCGAGCACACGCAGTCCAATAAGAGGACGGTCCGTGACGATGCGAACCGCACCTGCGCCACCGGCGAGCATGACCGCAAAGGCAAAGCGAAAATCGAGTCGTTGTCGACGTCTCGCTCTTCTTCGTGAGCTCTGGTCTTGATCCGAACCGTGGCGTACACGCGCGGCGAGCCGAACAGCTGTAAAGCGTCGAGTGCGCTTCCAGCCACGATGCCGGCACCGAGCATTCGCATGAACGTGCGACGGCTCATAGGTGAGTTCATGGCGGTAGACGGCGGAGTCTATCAGCGGTTGACCTTTCGGGCAACGCGTGGTCGGCGCCCAGGAAATTCCGGTTCTGGCCAATCCACGATTTGGGCGTAAGGTGGCAGGGCACCAGTCCACTGGCCGCAGGCTGGGGGATGCTGGTCTTGCATGCACGCTCCCATCCGCGATGGATCTAGCAGTGGTAGCCCCGGCGGGATTCGAGGCAACACCTACGAAACCGCCCATGACGTTCCGCTGACCGGTTGCGATAGCCGGACGGGTCGAGCGTCGCCACAGAGAACAAGACGCGCACCGCGCATGATTGGCGCCATATGGACCCGATGGAGCTGCTCACGAAGGCGCCGATCTTCGAAGGTCTAGCGCCGGCTGAGCTGGAACCGCTGCGAACTGCCATACGCACGCGCAGTTTCGCTAAAGGCGCATATCTGTTCCGAGAGGGCGACCCCGGCTCACACCTCTACATGGTGGTTGAAGGCGAGGTAAAGATCGGACGCGTTGGCGAGGGAGGTGGTCAGGTGGTTTTCGCAATCGCGGGGCCCGGCGAGGTCTTTGGCGAGCTGTCTTTGTTCGACGACGAGGGCGAAAGGACAGCCGATGCTCAGGCCCTGAAGCCGACTGTCTGCCTGGTCATCGCAAAGACGCCACTACTCCGATTCCTCACCGTCCAACCGAAATTGCTCCTGCGAATCATCGCCAGCCTGAGCATCTATATAAGACGGAAGGACGCTGCCATGGGCGATGTCGCATTCCTCGACATATCAGGTCGGGTCGCATCGAAGCTGGCGGAGCTGGCCGATGCGAGAGGCCGGCAAACACTTGATGGCATTGTCATCGACTTACCGCTCAGCCAGCGCGTGTTGGCCGGCATGGTCGGCGCCAGCCGGGAGAACGTGAACCGTGCGCTTCGACGGTTCTCCGAACTCGGCTACATCCGCCGATCTGCCGGTTCGATCACCCTGCTCGACCGCGACCGCCTTCGCCATCGCGCCTCCTCGAACGTATGATTCGCGATAGGCGAGACGGGCGGAAAGCGCTGGGGCAAGGTGTCGAACAACACACCGTCACTGTGCTGCACGGCACACCATTGGATCGTCCAGCTGCATAGGCTCGTTGCGAACCAGACGCACGGCTATGTCTGAAGGAGGAATCGCTGGAACACAATGGCAACCACACTTCTCCGACCCGATCAAACCTTTTATCCGTCGCCGCGTCTCGCGGCGGAAGCGCCAGTCGAGACGCTCGCCTACATGGTCACGTTCGACCCGACACGGAAGACGCCTGACGGGCTGGTAACGCTCGACGTCGATCCGAAATCCAAGAGCTTCGGCCGGCAGATCGGACGCGTCGACGCACCCAACGTCGGCGACGAGTTCCATCACTTCGGATGGAACGTATGCAGTTCCGCGCTTTGCCCCTACGCCTCGCATCCGCACATGGAGCGGCGCTACCTGCTCGTTCCCGGACTGCGCTCGTCATGCATCTACATCTTCGACGTCAAACCCAACCCCAAGCAGCCCAAGCTCGTCCATACGATCGACGCGAAAGAGATCGCCGACCGCGCCGGCTACAGCCGACCCCACACCATCCATTGCGGCCCGGACGGCATCTACGTGAGCGCGCTCGGCAACCCCGAGGGCGACGCCCCGGGCGGCGTCTCCGTCATCGACCACGACACGTTCGCCGTCAAGGGCCGCTGGGAGCTCGACCGCGGCCCCCAGAAACTCGCCTACGACTTCTGGTGGCATCTCGGATACGACACCGCCATCACCAGCGAGTGGGGCACGCCCAACATGGTCGAGGGCGGCGTCAATCCCGAGATCCTGCTGGCCGGCGAGTACGGTCACAAGATCCACATCTGGGACCTGCCGAAGCGCCGCCATCGCCAGGAGATCGACCTCGGCAAGGAGTATCAGATGCCGCTCGAGCTGCGCCCGGCGCACGACCCGAGCAAGGCGTATGGGTTTGTCGGCGTCGTCACCAGCCTCAAAGACCTGAGCGCGTCGATCTGGACGTGGTATCTCGAAGGCTCGACCTACAAGATCGAGAAGGTGATCGACATCCCGGCGGAGCCGGCCGACCCGGACGATCTGCCGCCCATCCTCAAGGGCTTCAAGGCGGTGCCGCCGCTGGTCACCGATATCAACCTCTCGCTCGATGACCGCTGGCTCTACGTTTCCGCCTGGGCGACGGGCGAGTTCCTGCAGTTCGACGTCAGCGATCCGTTCAAGCCGAAGAAGACCGGGAGCGTCCACCTTGGCGGGATTGTGCGCAAAGCTGCGCACCCGACTAGCGGTCCACTCAATGGCGGACCCCAGATGGTCGAGCTCAGTCGCGACGGCAAGAGGATCTACCTCACGAACTCCCTCTACGCGTCGTGGGACGAGCAGTTCTACCCGGACGGGATCAAGAGCTGGGCGACGCTGATCGACGCCAAGCCCGAAGGCGGGCTCAGTCTCGACGGCGGGTGCTTCACCACGTTCGAGCAGCGTACGCACCAGATCCACCTCGAAGGCGGCGACGCCTCGTC
>VBFV01000067.1 GCA_005881335.1 Chloroflexota bacterium | reverse complement strand
CCCAACTGGAGTGCGATGTCCGCGAACGCGAACGCCGACGCGCCGACGAAAAGGGTGAAGATCCAGAAGATGATCACGGCGGGGTCAACTCCTTATACACGCTGGGGTTTCGGACAGCGAGAAACACCACGATAGCGAGACCGACGCCGATCAGCACGTCGCCCGGGCTGTACGCCTCCGGCGACGGGTACAGGGAGATCC
>VBFV01000066.1 GCA_005881335.1 Chloroflexota bacterium | reverse complement strand
CCCAACTGGAGTGCGATGTCCGCGAACGCGAACGCCGACGCGCCGACGAAAAGGGTGAAGATCCAGAAGATGATCACGGCGGGGTCAACTCCTTATACACGCTGGGGTTTCGGACAGCGAGAAACACCACGATAGCGAGACCGACGCCGATCAGCACGTCGCCCGGGCTGTAGGCCTCCGGCGACGGGTACAGGGAGATCCAGTCGCCCAGCAGGTTGAGGTGGGTTCCGCTGCCCATGACCGTGTACTGGCCCACGTTCCCACGCCGCAGCAGCGAACCGGCGAGCTCCGGCGCCACGGGCATTCGTGCTCCGTTGACGACGATCACGAGCAGATTCAGCGCGGCGCCGGCGGTGATGAGCCAGATTCCTCGCAAGCGGTTGAGCTGCCAGATCGTCCAGGCCACGATCGCCGCGAGGGAGAGGACGTACAGGTAGCGCGCGCCGTCGACGCGGTTCAGCGGCGTCAGCACGACGCTTTCTCGAACCACCACCGCGGCCAGGATCAGCCACGGCCAGCGGAACTGCAACTTCGCGAGGTTGCCGATCTTGCCGCCGGTGACCACGCCGAACACGAGCCCGATGACGATCGCAAAGAGCCACAGCACTGACTACTGCTGCGAGGCGAGTCGAGAGGCGGCTCCCGCCAGGACCTTGACGCCCACGGGCAGCGCGGCCTCGTCGATCCGGAATCCCGGCGAGTGATGCGCCGCCGGCGCTTCACCCTCGGGCTTGGCTCCGAGCATGAAGTAGCACCCGGGGATGCGCGTCAGAAACTCCGCGAAATCGTCGCTCACCGTCAGCGGCCGGCCGAGCAGGCTCGCCCGGTCGCCGATGAGCTCGTGGCCGACTTCGAGCACCGTGCGTGTCACGTTCGGTTCGTTCATGAGCGGCACGGTGCCGTGGACGAGATCCAGGTTGGAAGAGACCTCGAACTCGCTCTGCGTCTCACGCAGCAGGTCGCGCAACCGGTCGAGCGCCTGCTCGCGGAGCGAATCGTTGAACGTGCGCACGCTGCCCTGGACCAGGACGCCGCGCGGCACGATGTTCCACGCGCCGTCACTGCTGATGTTGCCGACCGTCGTATGGCACTGGACGCCGTCGTGCTCGAGGCCTTCAACCACGGTGTGCAGTCGCTCGATGAAAAACGCCTGCGCCGCAAGCACGTTGCCGCGGCGGCCCATCATCCCGCCGTGGCCGCCCGGTCCAGAAAAGCTGACGTCGAACGCGTCCGATCCCGACCACATCAGGCCGGGCTTCGAGATGACGGTGCCGGACTGCAGGAAGCTCACGATGTGCAGTCCGATGACAGCGTCGGGGTGGTGCTTGTCGAGCAACCCCTTCGCGATCATCGCCTTGGCGCCTTCGACGATCTCTTCCGCCGGCTGGAAGACGAACACGTAGCGGCCGCTGAGGTCTGCGACGCGGTCGATCAGCGTGCGAGCGACACCGATCATGATCGCCATGTGCGCGTCGTGCCCGCACGCGTGCATCCGGCCGTCGATGCTGGAATGAAAGTCGACTCCGGACTGCTCCTGGATGGGCAGCGCGTCGATGTCGGCACGGAGCATCACCGTCTTGCCTGGCCGTCCGGTCTCGAGCACCGCGACTGCACCCGTCTCGGTGGGACAGGGCTTGATGTCGAGGCCCATCTCGTGCAGCCGGTTGATCAGATAGCTGGAGGTTTCCTTTTCGCTGAAGCTGACCTCGGGATACTTGTGGAAGTAGCGGCGCTGTTCGATTACCTCGTCGAGCACCGATTTGCTCGGCAGCGGTGTTGTCGCCTCGCCCGATGAATCAGTCATGCACCGAGACCAGGCTGTAGCCGCGCGCGGAGGCGTGCACGAACGTCGCGCCGAGCCCCGGCTCGAGCTCGTCGAGACGGCGCCGCAACGTCAGCAGCGCCGAATGGACGGTGGAGTGTGCGGCGTTGTTCCGGAACAGGCCGGCCTGGATGAGGTCGCGGGCCGTCGCCGGCTTGGAACCCTGGGCGAGGAACAGCACTAGCGCCGCCTGCTGCTGAGTCAGGCGAACGTCGCGTTCGCCGAGCTTCACGGTGCGCCGTGTCGGATCGAATTCGAGTCTCCCGAATCGATACGACCCCGGTCGCCCGGTGCCTCGCTCGACGAGCCTCGCCGCGAGGTCGGAGTAGATGTGCGCCATGGGCACGTTGCCCTTTACGAAGTAGGAGCTCGCGCCCAGCTCGTAGGCGCGTCGGATCGCAGCTGAGTTGACCTGCGCCGCCGAGAGCACGATCACGGGCAGCCCCGGATGGTGCTGGCGGATCCAGGTCAAGAGCTCGAACCCCGAGTCCTCGCGCTCGTCCAGGACGAGGTCGAGCAGCACCGCCGCGACGCGCGCGTGCTCGAGCACGTTCTGGGCCTCCAGGACCGTGGCGGCGACCGAAGGCCGGTAACCGAGGTCCTGGAGGTCGATCCGAAGCTGCTGCAGCATCGCGGCCTCGTCTTCCACGACGAGGATCGACGACCCGAGCACGTCGGCCGGGCGGTAGACCTCGAGCCCGGGCGGCAGCGGTGGCAGACGGACCTCGCGCCTGGCGCCGTTGGTAGATCCCTGGCGGATACTTCGGTTTTCCAAGACCACCCCTACATCATTATTTACGAAGATTGATTACACTTGAACAATCGGATTCGACTGGGCCGCGTCATACTTTGGGCCGGACCTGGCGTAATTGGAAAAACAAAGGGGTAGATTGGGGATGACGTGGAGATTGAAGGTCCAAGGTGTGGTCTTCTCGCTGCTGGTGCTGGGCCTACTCGCGCTAGCCGTTGGCGCACAGTGGGTCGACGAAGTCGCCGGCCTCGACTGGTAACCACCTAGGAATCTGAGTCTCGGCGCTCACGCGAGCGCCGGATGGCGACCGGTAGCAGGGCGTAGAGATCCGCCCGGTCGACTGCTTTGCTCATGTAGCCGACGACGTCCGGGTCGTCCGTGCCTGAGGGGAAGACAGGGTATGCGGTGTAGAAGATGACCGGCACCTTCTGCCCGCGCGCGCGGAGCTCGTTCAGCAAGCCCCAACCGTCCATCGGCTCCGGGAGCATGAGGTCGATGATCGCCACCTCTGGCCTGTCCGCCTGGGCCCGGACTAGGGCCTGGTCGGCGTCCTCCGCCATCGACACTTTGTAGCCAAGCATCTTCAGGTCGGTTTCGAGGATGACCCGCCAGGCACGTTCGTCGTCGACCACGAGGACGGTGGAGCCCCGCAAATCTTCGGGTGTAGGCGGAATTGGTTTGGGCGGGGTGAACGGCACCTGGGTTTCTCGGGCAGTATATCCGTGGCAATGGCGACTCCAGCCCGGCGGAACGGCAGGTCGCACGCGGCGGCAGCAGCCGTGAAGCGATCACTGGCCAGGCCCAAAACCGTCGTCCGGGCACGGACCGCCGGCAAGACGCCGGGCCCGTCCGCGAGCGCGCTGGTCCACGAGCTCGGCAGCTGCGTCACCGAAGCCGACCTCGTCCAGGTCCTCTACAGGGGCCTTCAGGGGCGGTTCGGCTACGACGCGATCAACCTCCAGGTCCTCGAGCGCGAAGGTTGGTACCACTCGCTGCCGATGGACGCCGGCGTGCTGCAGGACGTGCGGCGCAGGCCTGTGCGCGAGTCGACGTTCGCCCGTCAGTTCGCCAACCCCAAAACAACCGTCCTGCCGGTCGAGTCGGCCCGCCAGGAAGTCGGCAAGGGGCCGGGCGCGCGTGTCAGGAGCAAGCTGGCGATCTGGGTCCCGGTGATGCACCACGGCGATGTGATCGGCAGCGTCGCCTATCACACCTACAAGAAGCGCCGGGTGCCGTCCGCCGAGCTGCAGTTCCTCGAGGACGTGCATCGCCGGCTCGGCGTCCTGCTCGCCAACGCCTCCCTCAACGAGCTGACCCGGAACCAGTCCCGGCGGCTCCAGGCGCTGAACACCATCGCCCGAGCCATGACCTCGACACTCGACGAGACCAGCGTGCTCACCGGCCTGTACGGCACCTTGCGTGAGCTCCTCCCGGTCGATTCGCTCGAGATGGTCACGATCCAGGACGGGGCCGACCCGGCGCGGTATCTCCACGTCGAAGGTGACTCGGTGGCCAGCTCGCGACCGCTGCCTGCTCGTTCTGCGCTCGCGACCACGGCCCACGACGTCGTCGCCGACAACAAGCCGATGATCGCCCACTACCCGCACTCATCTCTGTGGGTGCCTTTGAAGGAAGGCGGCGCCGCGCGAGGCGCGCTCGGCATCAAGTGCTCGAGGCCTTACGCCTATGAGGATTCGACCGCGGCCTTCCTCGAGCTTGTTTCCGACGAGGTCACGCTTGCCCTACGCAACGCTCGCAGCTACGAGGCGATCGAAGACCAGCGCCGCCGGCTCGAGATCGTCAACTCGATCGGCCGGCGCCTCGCGTCCAGCCTCGACCGCTGGTCGATCATGCGCACGCTGCGCGAGGAGCTGTCCGCCAACCTGAATTTCGACGGCTTCATCCTCGCGACGATCACCCAGACCGCAGCCGGTCCGCAGGCGGAGGGTTACCAGTACGTGGCGGGCGTGGAGGAGGTGGTGCCTCCCGTCGCCCTGGCGGTCACCGGTCCCTCGCGCGAGGCCTACGAAACAGGCAAGCCCGTGCTGGTGCGGAAGTCGCCCTGGGCGCGCACATTCGAAGGCAAGGAGCTCGAGCGGGAGGTCTGGACCGTGGGTCAGGGCGCGGCCGTTTTCGTCTCGGGTCCGCCGTCAAGCGGCCGCCGGGTCTCGCGATCGTTCGTGTGGGTGCCGGTGCTCAGCGGCGAACGGATCACGGCCATGCTCTCGCTCCAGTCCTACGCCGAAAGCGCGTTTGACGAGTGGCACGTGAAGCTGCTGCAGGACGTGGCCGCTCACGTCAGCCTGGCGCTGGCCAACGCCGACCACTTCGCCCAGGCCCAGACCGAGCGCGCCCGCCTCGAGGCGCTGCATGTGCTCGAGATGGGCGTCGCAGGCGCGTCCGACGAGCGCCAGCTTTCCGAGGCGGTCTTCTCGGTGGTCGCCGACTACATGGGATCGACGCACACCGTGCTCGCCTATGTCGACGTGGCGGGCCTCGTCGCAGGCTTCGCGGGTGCGACCGGCGAGCCGGCAACCACGATCGGCCCGGTGGCGATCGAAAACGCTCCCTTTTTCCGCCGCATGATCGAGGGGGGCAACCAGGTGCTCGACGCGGTGGGCCACGAGCCCGCCGACCTCGGCGGGCCGATCGGCAGCTACATCTTCAAGCGCTCGCCGACCCATGTCGCGTGGGCGCCGATCACCCAGAACGACCGCGTCGTCGCCGGCTTCATCGCCATGCGCAACGACGGCGGCCGCTTCCAGGCCACGCATCTCAAGCTCCTCGAGGCCGCGATGCCGGTGGTGGGCATCGCGCTCCGGACGATGCGCCTCCACCACGCGAACGAGCTGGCGCTCGCGCAGTCGGTGCGCATCCAGGAGCTCGCAGCCCTCGCCGGCCACGAGCTGATGAGCGTGGTCTCCAACATCGCCGACCAGGCGCGGACGATGCTCGAATCCGCCGGCGCCGCATGCTGGGCATTCGACACTGACGGTCGCGTGACCGCGACGCGTGCCAGCGGAGAGGCCGGGGCCGAGGAGGTGCTCGGCTGGGCCGGTCTGAGCTCCGACGACCGCGTGGCACCTGCGGGCATCGTCAGCGGTATTGCCCGCGACTACGCCTGGAACCTGATCCCGCTGTGGTATGGCGACCGCCTGGTCGGCGCGATCGGCGCCGTCCATGGGTCCACCCTGGTCGCGGAACCCAGCTCGGCCGCGTCAGACTTTGCGCGCCACGCGGCGGTCGCGATCGAGAACGCGCGGCTGGTCGCCGAGACTCGCGGCCGCATCCGCACCCTCGAAGCCGTGGCGGCGTTCACCGAGCTGACGCCGACCGAACCGGACCGCGCCCGGTCGGAGATGGCGCGGCTCGTGAACCGCGCGCTCGCCGGGTCGCAGGGCGAGCTCTGGCTGCTCGAGGACGGTGAGCTGGTCCGGCGCTCGGACGACGAGGAACCTTCCCCGAGGGTGCCCGTGACCGACAGCGCCCAGCTGCTGCGTGTGCTCACGTCGTCCGCCGGTGGCCGACGCCTGCGCGCGCTTCTCGACCTCCTCGGCGCGCCGCAGGACGCGTTCGCCATCCCGATCCAGGTCGAAGGCCGGCTCGCGGGATTGCTGGTGGCGCGCATGACGGTGGGCGCCGCGGAGACTCGAAGGCTCGCCGCGGTGCTGGCCGGCCAGGCCGCCGTGCTCCTCGGCCAGCTCGAGCTCGTCGACGCACTCGACCGCGAGCGACGGATGATGAACGCGATCCTGCGACACTCGCCGGTCGGCGTGCTGCTCGAGGATGCGGCTGGCAACATCGTGTACGCGAACCCGGAAATCGAAGCTATCTACAGCCTGCAGGCTTCCGAGATGCCGGGCCGCAAGCCGGATGAGATCTATGCCGCGGCCGGGGCGGTCCCGGCCGAGGTGGCCGACGCCGACGGCACCCTCGAGCTGCGGATGAAGGATCCCGACCGCACGGTGCACGTGCGGCGAGTGGTCATCCCCGGACTCGAGGGCGAGCCCGCGGGCGTGCTCACGCTCCACGAAGACGTGACCGCGCAGCGGCAGGCTCTGGAAGCGAAAGATTTGATGCTGCGCGCGATCGGACACGAGGTGCGCAGCCCGGCGGCGGCGATGAAGAACACGCTCGCCGGGATCATGCAGTGGGACGAGACCATCGATTCCACAGGACGGCGCACACTCCTGCAGGAGGCGTACGAGTCGTCTGACCGCCTGCTCAGCCTGGTCGAGAGCCAGCTGATCATCGCCAAGCTCGAGACGCGCCACTTCGAGCCGGTGCCGGAGCCGATCGACCTCTCATCCGCCATGAGCGGCGTGGTCGCGGTGCTCAATCACCGTTACGCGGAGCGGACCTCCGCTGTCGAGGTCAACCTGCCTCCGGCACTGCCTCCGGCTTTCTGCGAACCCGCTCACCTCGGCCAGGTGCTCACGAACCTGATCGGCAACGCACTCGAGTACACAAGCGGTTCCGTGCAGGTCGAGGCGCGCCAGGTCCAGCGCGGCTGGCTCGAGGTGAGCGTGGCCGACAACGGCCAGGGGCTTCCACCGGCGACCCTGGAGACGGTGTTCGAAAAGACGGGTCCGGCCGGGCGCAGCCGGTCGCAGGGCGGGCTGGGGCTCGGCCTCTACCTGTGCCGCCTCGTGGTCGAGCGCTCATTCGGCGGACGGATCTGGGTCGCGGCTAGCGACCGCCGCGGCACCACATTTAGATTCACCGTCCCAGCGCGGATTCGCACGTAGCCGCCGTTATCACAGTGATGAGCGCACCCGCGCCGATGTGGGTTCGCGTCGGCGGCGGCATGGAGTCGGTCCCCGACCACGTCCGCCATGGTCCCGCCGACCTCCAGTTCCCGCCCCCAGGCGAAAACCTGGAGGCCCTGGTCCTCAACGGCCGGCTGGTGGGTTGGGCGGAGCAGGGCGGCCTGCGTGCCGCGCGGCAGGCCGCCGAAACCGGCCAGCGCCTCGCCCATGACCAGCGCGACTACCTTCTGGGTCGGCTCGGCCACAAGCTGCGGTCGTCGGTGCTCGCCCTGCAGGAGTCGGCACGGCAGGCCGCGTTCGGGCGGCCCGAGATGCTGGAGGGACTGTTCGAACAGGTGCAGGAGGTGGGCCGGCGGGCCGCCGGCCTGGAGGCGGCCGCCATCGAGCCCAAGGACAGCGCTCGCGGAGTTGTCATCGGCGCGGTCCTCAATCTCGCCATGCCCTCCGCCCAGCGCGACCTGCCGCCGGACGCCGCGGTCGTGGGCTCTGAGCCGGTCCTCGTCGAGGCCTTCACGCGCCTGGGGGAATGGTTGGCGGGAGACTCGCTTCGCGTGGTGGCGGAGCCGATGGGCGAGTGGTGGAAGATCAGGGCCACGGTGGTCGGAACCAGGCGCCCGCTGACCGTGCCCGAGCTGGGGGAACCCCTGATCCGATTGATCGTCGACATGCAGCTGGACGGCTGGCTCGACGCGAGCCGGCCCGACGGCGCCGACGTCTACCTGCCCGCCTACCGTCCCCGTTGACCGAGGTATCCAGGGTCGTTGCCCCTAACCCCGGTCCATACACCGGGCCTGGCACCAACACGTGGATCGTGGGGGCGGGCCCGGTGGTCGTGGTCATCGACCCGGGTCCCGACGAGGATGAACATCTCGCGGCGCTGAACAAGCGGTTGTCGGGCAAGACGGTCGGGGTGGTGCTCGTCACGCACGGGCATCCAGATCACCTTCCGCTCGCGGAGCGGTTTGCGCGCCAGTTCCAGGCCACCGTGCAGCGATACCCGGAGCTGGCGGATGGCGATATCGTCCGTGCCGGCACCATCAACATCACCGCGCTCCACACGCCCGGCCACAGCGCCGACCACCTTTGCTTTTTGATCGCCGAGGACCGCGCGATCTTCACCGGGGACCTGGTCCTCGGCCAGGGCAGCTCGATGGTCACCTACCCGGAAGGCGACGTCGCCGCATACCTCAGGTCGCTCGACCGCCTGGCCGCGCTGCAGCCGCGGATTCTTTTCCCCGGCCACTGGGACCCGGTGAACGAGGCCGCGGCCAAGATCGAGGAGTATCGCCGCCACCGCCTCGAACGCGAGGCGCAAATCCTGGCTGAGGTGAACCGAGGCGGTGGTACCGCGCTCGAGCTCACCCGCCGCGTCTACGGAGAGTTGGACGACAAGCTGATGGTCGCGGCCGAGATGACGCTGCGCGCGCACCTACGGAAGCTGGTCGACGATGGAAACGTGCGCGAGCGCGGAGATGTGTACGAACCGTCGGTAATCTAGGCGCCGTGTCCACGCCGATTCTTTCCCTGTCCGCCACCGAGCTCGAGCAATGGCTCGCCGATCACGACGCCCCGGCGTATCGCCGCAGGCAGATCTGGGGCTGGCTCGGCCGCGGCGCCACGACGTTCGACGCGATGCGCGAGCTGCCGAAATCGCTCCGCGTCGCGTTGGATGCCGATTTCCGCGCCACATCGCTCCGGTCGATAGCCGTATCGGAGGCAGACGGTGGCCGCACCACCAAGACCCTCTTCGAGCTCGACGGCGGCCACTCGGTGGAGGCGGTCGTGATGCGCTACGCGGACCGTTCCACGCTGTGCATCTCGTCGCAGGCGGGTTGTCCGATCGGCTGCCCGTTCTGTGCCACCGGGAAGTTTCCTTTCGGCCGCAACCTGAAGGCGCACGAGATCGTCGAGCAGGCGGTCGACGCCGAGCGAGTACTCGCGGCGGAAGGGCGCCGCCTGTCGCACGTCGTGTTCATGGGCATGGGCGAGCCGATGGCCAACTACCGCGCCGTCATCGATTCGGTGCGCATGCTTGCGGACCCCGAGATGCTCGGGATCAGCCCGCGCCGCATCGTGGTTTCGACGAGCGGGCTGATCCCCCGCATCACACAGCTCGGCGACGAAAAGCTTCCGGTGACCCTGGCCATCTCGCTCCATGCCGCGCGCGACGAGCTGCGCGACGTGCTGGTGCCGATCAACCGCAAGTACCCGGTGAACGACCTGGTCGAAGCGGCGCAGGCATACGGGTCTCGCACCGGCCGCCGCGTCAGCTACGAGTGGGTGATGCTCGCCGGAGTCAACGACACCGAGCGGGATGCCAGGGAGCTGGGTGGGCTGCTCAAGCGCAAGCTCGCGCACGTCAACCTGATTCCGTTCAACCCCGTTGAAGACACGCCCTACCACGCGCCCGACCGCAAGGCCATCCGTGCCTTCAAAGAGATGGTCGAGGCGCAGGGACTCAACGTCACCGTTCGAGACACGCGTGGTCGCGAGGCCGATGCGGCGTGCGGACAGCTCCACGAGCGTGTGATGAAACACAAGCCCGCGGTTTCGTAACGAGATGCTCTTCGCCGGGACGTCCGGCTTCAGCTACGCCACCTGGAAGGGCAAGTTCTATCCGGCCACCCTCGCCGGCTCGAGGATGCTCGGCTACTACGCGGAGCGGCTCAACGGCGTCGAGCTGAACGGCAGCTTCTATCGCACGCCTCCTGAATCGACGCTGCTCAATTGGGCCGCGCAGACCCCGCCGGGTTTTCGTTTCTGCATGAAGGCCAACCGAGGCCTGACCTACTCCGCTGAGGGCTTCGACCGCGTCGGGCTGGCCCGGATCTTCACGCAGCGCATCGCGGTGCTGGCCGAGCATCTGGGGCCGGTCCTGCTGCAGTTCCCTCCGACGCGCCAGAAAAACCTCGCGTTGCTCGACTCGCTGCTGACCGCGCTCGCGCGCCCGGCTGCCGCGGAGTTTCGACACGAATCGTGGTTCGACGCGGACGCGTACCGGCTCATCCAGGAACACGGCGGCGCGCTCGTCGTCACCGACGAGGCGAAATGGCCGAGGGCACCGCTCGTCGACCTGGGTTCGGTGGCCTACTTTCGCCTACGGCGCGGATACACGAACGCCTCGCTGCAGCCGTGGGTCGAGGACGTGAGGTCCGCGGCCGCGGCGCATGACGAGGTGCACGTCTATTTCAAACATGACTCGGCGTCGCCGGCGCTGGCGCGGCGGCTTTTGAGGCTCGTCGCAAAAGAACCGGTACGACGATGATGGCAGCCAGAACCATCAGCGCCGACGCGAGCTGCGCCTGGCGCAGACCGAGAAAGACGCTGGGGTCGGTCCGGACGAAGCTGAGGAAGAAGCGTCCCGTCCCGTAGATCGCGAAGTAGATCAGTCCGAGCGCGCCGTCCGGCAGCCTGGCCTTGAGGCGCTGGTGGAAGGGCAGCAAGGCGCCGAGGATGAGCAGGCACAGCACCAT
>VBFV01000065.1 GCA_005881335.1 Chloroflexota bacterium | reverse complement strand
AGCAACACGCACACCGAAGGCGGTGGCAATTCAACTGGCAGCACACCCGCCGCCGGCGGCAGCTCGAACGGCAACGCGAACGGGCACGGCAAGGACAAGTCCAAAGGCCATCCCGCGACCCCGAAGAGCGAACCCACAACGCCGCCGACCTTGGAGCCTGAACCGATCGACCCCGCGGGCGCGAATCCACCGGTGTCGATCACGCCTCTGCCGTAAAGCGCTTTCCTTTCGAAACCCCTTCCTCTCGTGGGGCCGGGCCGCAAGGCTCGGCTCCTACTTTTTGATGCGCTGTCCTCCGGTCGTGTCGGCCACGTTGACCCCCATGGCGGCAAGCCGTTCACGGAGATGGTCTGACGTCTCGAAGTCCCTGGCGGCTCGCGCCTTCTCGCGCTCGGCCAGCAGCTCGGCTGCACCCGGCGGCAGCTCCTGCTCGGCCGCCGTTCGATGAAGGTCGAGACCGAGCACCCGGTCCCAAGACTCGAGGAGGTCGGCCTTCGTCCGCGCCGCCGAAGACGAGTGCACGAGCTCGGCCACGAGCGCCATCGCGGCGGGCAGGTCGAGGTCGTCGGCGATCGCCGCCCGGAAGCGCGAGTCCCACTGCTCCCAAGCAGGCGCTTCATCTTCGTCCGGCTGCGAGGACCACTCCGCGACTCGATCTCGCAGCTGCCGCAAGGCGCGGTCCGCCCCGGCCACGCCTTCCGTGCTGAAGTTGAGCGAGGTCCGGTACTTCGCCTGCAGGGCGAGATACCGAAACGCGAGCGGGTCGAACCCTTGCTCCTCCAGCTCGGTGATGCGGAAGAAGTTGCCCGCCGATTTCGCCATCCGCGAGCTCGATGTGCCAGCCGGGATATCCCGGGCCCCATTGGCTCGGCCACGTCTGGAGGCGATTTTGGCCCGCTGCTCTCCAGAGCGTGAAGTCGCCGGGGTGGCGCTTGAGCGGATCAGGTTCGCCCCGATGACCCGCCATCAGCTTTGCGGCTGAGTTGCGCGACAGCCTGCCGTAGGCGGGAAAGCTGGCGATGTCGTAGTAGACGGTCCCCTCGATTTCGTACGCGTTGCCGGCATCGATGAGCTTCTCGATCAGCTCGAGCATTTGCCCGATGTACCGCGTGGCGTGCGGATAGTGTTCCGCCGGCCTGATGTTGAGCTTTCCGATGTCGTCCAGGAACGCGCCCGTGTAGTACGCCGCGATGTCCTCGGTCGACTTGTTCTCCAGTCGCGCCGCGACGAGCATCTTGTCTTCGCCGCGGTCGAATGTGTCGTCGGTGAGGTGGCCGACGTCGGTGACGTTCATCACCTGCTCGGTCTTGTAGCCGAGGTACTCGAGGCTGCGGCGCAGGATGTCGGGCAGCATGAACGTACGCAGATTCCCGACGTGGACGTAGCGGTAGACAGTGGGACCGCAGGAATAGATCCTCACCACCCCTTCCTGGAGCGGCTGCACCTCCTCCTTGGTCCGCGACAGGGTGCTGTAGAGCCGGACCTGAGACAGCTTCATCCCGCTTCTATCCTCTCAATTGGTGAAAGCACTTCGCCTTGACGGACGTTCCGCCGCCGCCGGAGACATAGAAGGACGCGTGCTCGTCCACGACCTCGGCCCTGACCTGCGCAAGGGGACAGTCCTGGGCGAAAAGCACCTCGCACGCCTGCGGGAGAGCGGCGAGATCCACGTCGTCGAGCTCGAGCCCGGCGACCTGCACGAGGACGAGGCTGGGCGAAGGCTCGCCGTGGCGCTCGCCGGGCCGGGCCTCGAGGCCAAGCCTCCGGTGCAAAGCCAGGCGCGCGTCGTCGCGGGTCACCGCGGACTCGTACGGGTGCGGGGAGACGTCATCGACGCGATCAACTCCCTCGGCTACATCTCCGTCTTCACGTTGATGGACGGCCAGGCAGTGGCTGCAGGAGAGGAGGTCGCCGGCTGCAAGGTGACCCCGGTCGCCGTGCCAGGCGACCTGATCGAGCGGGCGGAGCAGCTCTGCCGGGAGTCGGGTCCGGTGATCGAGCTCCTTTCCTTCCGGCCGTTGAAGACGTTCGTGGTCGCGACCGAGCGCCTCAAACCGAAGGCGCGCGAGCTGTTTCGCAACGCGGTCGTGGCCAAGCTCGGGTGGTACGGAGCGGAGGTGCTGGCCGTCCGCGAGGTGGCGCGGACCGGCGAGGCTGTCGCCGCGGCGTACCGGGAGGCGGTGGCGAGTGGCGCCGAGCTCGTGCTGTTCGCGGGCGCATCCGCCATCGACCCGCTCGATCCTGCCTATGCGGAGCTTGCCAAAGCCGGAGGAAGGGTCCTGCAGCTGGGGGCGCCGATGCATCCCGGCAGCATGCTCTGGCTCGGAAGCCTGCACGAAGCGGCGGTCGTCGGCGTGGCGTCGTGCGCAGGTTTCGGCCGCAACAGCTCGCTCGACCTGCTGCTGCCTTTCGTGTTCGCATACGGCCGCGCGGATGCGGGCGACCTGCTTCGGCTCGGTCACGGCGGATTGATCGAGGCCGGCGCCGGGAGGCGGTTCCCTCCCTACTCCTGAACAATCCGCGGCATCTCGAGCTCCGGCCATCCGCGTCCGTCCATCGCCACCAGAAAGCGGTCGACCGCTTCCACCAGAGGCGCCAGCCTGACGCCCTTGTGTACGGGCAGGTACGGCCGGAGGTAGCCGGCGCCGCTGCTCCACTTGTTGATCGCCCCGCGCCGGTTGTGCCGCGAATAGTGGAGGCAGCCGGCCGCGACCTGGATCAAGCCCTTGTAGAAACCAGAGTCGGCGCCTTTGCGATCAGGCGTCCACTCGCGCTCCCAGACCTCGTGGGCATCCCAGTAGCGACCGTGGTTAAAAAGCTCGATCCCCTCCGCCAGGAGCGGCGTCACCGCAATAATCGGGTGGTGGATGAGGCCCGCTCCGAATACTCGCGCGTCAACCTGTCCGCCGATCCCATCTACCGATACCTTCGCATCACGAAGGGCGGGCCGGGCGGCGTCGCGGGTCAGGCCGCGGAGCAGGACCTGGTGGATGCCGCGTGGCTGCAGCGCTTGCGCCGCATCCATCAGCTGCAAAGCGCGTGGTGGGTCTTCGCCACGGCGGAGCACTCCCGGTTTCAGCACGCGCTGGGCGCGATGCACCTTGCCGGCGAATGGGCGCGCCACCTCCATCCCTCGCTCCATGTGTCATGCCCCGATACGCCGTCATTGCAGCTCGTGGAGGAGACGATGCGCATGGCGGGCCTGCTGCACGACGTTGGGCACGGGCCGTTCGGTCACTTCTTCGACGAGAACTACCTCGACACCTGGGGCATCGACCACGAGGTCATCGGGCGTGCCCTGATCACAGGCCCGCTGGCGGACCTGATCGGGGAGGTCGGCGCTTCACCCGGCGCCGACTTCGAACGCGGCGAGCGGATCGATCCTCGCTGGGTCGCGTTTCTCATCTCGTCGACTGACCTGGAGGGCTTCGAGCCACCGCCATGGCTGGCGGTGTTGCGACCCGCCCTGGTGGGCGCGTTCTCGGCCGACAACATGGATTACGTCCCTCGCGACTCTTATATATGCGGCGTGTCGGCCGGCCCGGTCGACGTGCAGCGGATCATCCACTACTCGTTCGTCTCCGAGCGTGGCCTGACGCTGCACGCGCACGCCGCCGAGGCGCTGTACATATTCCTCAACTCGCGCCTCTACCTCTATCACCAGGTGTACTTCCACCGGACGGTGCGGCGCATCGACTTGCAGCTGCGCGAGGTGTTCCGGCCGACGCTCGAGCTGCTGCTCGGCGGCAACCCGCTCGAGAGGCTGGACCGCTACCAGGCCCTGACCGAGTGGTCGCTGCTTTCCGACGTCGATCGATGGGCGCACGGCCACGGCGATGCGAATCAGCGCGAGCTGGGCCAGGCGTGGGCGGACGTGGTGGCGCGAAAGCTGAAGTGGAAGCTGATCTACCAGGGACACACCGACGCGCGGGACATTCCGAGCGCCGCGCTCTCGGTGACGCGCGACCAGTTTGCGTCCGAGCTGCGCACGCGCCTGCCCGCAAACCTGCGTGACATCGTCTTCGAAGTCGACGTAGCGGCGCAGGAGTCACGCGCGTTCAACCCGATGACCGAGACGTCGGACATTCTTTTCTATGAGCCGCTCGAGGACCGCTACCGGCAGAGCCGGGTGCTGGACCTGTTCCGGCGCCTGCCGGTGCGCATGGCGCTGTTTCGCATCTTCGCCCGTGACGAGACGCACCGGCGGGAGCTGATCAAGGCAGCCAACGAAGTCCTGGGACTTACCGGCTAGAAGTCGTCGTCGCCGCCCCCGAAATCGTCGTCGCCGCCTCCGAAATCGCCCTCACCGCCTCCAAAGTCGTCCCCCAGGTCGCCGCCGCCGCCCTCGCTCGAGCTCACCGTGGCGAAGGTGGACACGAGCCGGCGCAGCGCGTGCTTGCCGCAGTGTGGGCACGCGGGGTCGGCCGAGGAGTAGCTGCCCAGCAGCGCCGACGACCGTTTGCCGCACTCCTCGCAGCGGTACTCGTAAATGGGCACGAATACGATTATCGGCGTGATCCCGATCGATCGCGTCCGCGCGGCCGCCGAACGCGCCCGGCCGCACGTGCTCAGGTCACCGTTGATTCCCATAGAGGGCGCCCAGCTCAAGCTCGAGTGCCTGCAGCCGACCGGCAGCTTCAAGGTTCGCGGTTTCTTCTCGGCCGCCCTGGCGCTGCCGCCGGATCGCCTGCGTCGTGGCCTGATCACGGTGAGCGCTGGCAACGCCGCGCAGGCCTGCGCCTACGTCGCCAGGCAGCTCGGCGTCCCGTGCCGCGTGTTTATGTACGACACGGCACCGCCGCCGAAGTCGGACGGCGTGCGCCGGCTGGGTGGAACGGTGATCGGCATGCCGCGCGACGAGCTGATCGAGTGGATGACGACCGAGCAGTGGCGCCATGAGCCGGAGGCGTTCATTCACGGTTTCGCCGACCCGGACGTCATCGCCGGCCATGGCGGCATCGGGCTCGAGCTGCTGGAGGACGTGCCGAACCTCGAGCGGGTAGTGGTTCCGGTCGGTGGCGGAGGGCTGATCAGCGGTATCGCTTCAGCACTGAAGGGCATGCGCCCCGAAGTGGAGGTGGTCGGCGTGCAGTCGGACGGCTACCCGCTGTGGCAGCTGGCCTTTGAAGCCGGCGACGCAGTGGCGCCAAAGCCAGACACGATCGCCGACGGCACGACCGCTCCCTTCGATCCGCGGATGTTCGAGCTGTTGAAAGAAGTCGTCGACCGCTGGCTGATCGTGCCCGAGCCGCGGCTGAAGGCCGCCATTCCCGAGATCGCCGCCACCGCCAAGGTCGTCGCGGAAGGCGCGGGAGCTCTCGCCTACGCCGCGCTCGAGCAGCTCCAGCCCGGCCCGACGACCGTCGCCGTGGTGAGCGGCGGCAACATCGACCCGACGCTTCTGGCCACGCTCCTCAGCTGAGCACCTCTTCGCAGATCTTCAGTGCCGACTGCACGTCCTCCGAATCGACCCCGTAGTGCGTGACGAAGCGCATACCCCGCGGTCCGACCGCACCGCCCAGAAGGCCGCGCCTGGCGCATTCGTCGGTGAACGCCGGCGCGGGCATCGTGTCCAGGTCGAAATAGACCAGGTTGGTCTGCACGCGGCCCTGGTCGCATTTCACGCCCGGCAGCTCGGCCAGGCCCTCCGCCAGCGTGCGCGCGTGGGCGTGGTCCTCGGCCAGCCGGTCGACCATGTGGTCGAGCGCGATCAAGCCTGCGGCAGCGAGCACACCGACCTGCCGCATGCCGCCGCCCAGTCGCTTGCGCCAGCGGCGAGCCTGCTCGACGTCCTCCTCCGAGCCGCAGAAGATGCTCCCCACCGGACACGCGAGCCCCTTCGACAGGCAGAACGTCACCGTATCGGCGCACGACGCGATGTCGGCCGCCTCCACGTTCAGGGCGACGGCGGCGTTGAAGATGCGAGCTCCGTCCAGGTGGACCCGCAAGCCTTGCGAGTGCGCCGCGTCGCTCGCCGCGCGCAGGTCAGCGAGCGGCCAGACGATGCCGCCGTGCCGGTTGTGCGTGTTTTCAAACGTGATCGCCGATGTGATCGGCTCATGGGGATCGTCCCGCGGCCGGACCGCCTCTTCCACTTGCCTCGGGGACATGACACCGGCATCGGTCGGCACGGGTCTGATCTGCACCCCGCAAACCGCCGCCGCCCCGGCGGTCTCGTAGTAGAAGGCATGCGAATCGGCGTCGGCAATCAGCTCCTCGCCGCTGCGCGCGCTGACCGCGATGCCGATCAGGTTGCCCATCGTGCCGCTCGGTACGAACATGGCCGCCGCCTTGCCCATCCGCGCCGCCGCGACCTCCAGCAGCTTGTTCGTGGTGGGGTCGTCGCCGAAGACGTCGTCGCCCAGCGGAGCCGTGACCATGGCCTGGCGCATCTCCGGGCTGGGCATCGCCACCGTGTCGGAGCGCAGGTCGATCACCGCCACCCGCTTAATCTAACGACCGAGTGAGAGCGGAATTGATCCTGGCGCGCGGGCGCATCCGCACGCTGGGACGCGCTGGTCTCAACCCCCAGAGCCACCTGGCGATCGCCGGCGGCAAGGTCCTCGCCTCCGGCGGCCGCGAGGTCATGGGCCTCCGAGGTCCACGCACCCGCGTGGTCGACCTGGGCGGCTCGGCCGTCCTGCCTGGCTTCAACGACGCGCATGCGCACGTCGTCTACTACGGGCTGACGCGCTTCGCCGCCGATCTGAGCGGCGTGCGCGGCGTCGACGAAATCCTCGAGCGCCTGCAGGAGCATTCCAAAGGCCTGAAGCCGGGTGAGTGGCAGCAGGGCATGGGCTACCGGACCGACGAGCTGACCGAGCTCCGCCAGCCGCACCGGACGGAGCTCGACCGCGTGACTGGGGACCGGCCGGCCTACATCGACGAGCGTGGTGGTCACGCCCGCGTCGCCAACTCGGCGGCCCTGGCGGCGGCCGGCATCTCAGGCGACACCCAAAATCCGCCTGGAGGCCGCATCGGCCGGGACATGAACCGCTTGCCGAACGGCTTGCTGCTGGAGTCGGCGATGCGGATGGTGGCCGACGTGCAGCCGCCGCCTAGCCTGAAGCGCCGCATCGAAGGAATCGTGTCAGCGCAGGAGCTGCTCGTCTCGCGCGGGATCACGTCGGTGGGTGCGGCGGTCAACCGCGGATTCGCCGACGACCTTCGTGCTTACGAACGTCTGGCGTGTGACGGCGGGCTCCGCGTCCGCGTCAACGAGTTCCTCTCGTGGGAGCTGCTCGAAGCGGCCTCGGACCTCGGCATTCGAACCGGTTTTGGAGGTCCGATGGTGCGCGCCGGCCCGATCAAGGTCTTTGTCGACGGCGGCGCGGAGCGCGTGGCGATGCGTGGGGGCGGCGGCGTGTGGCGCACGACGCGAGAGGAGCTCCGCGATTTGGTGGCCAGGGCATCGTCGGCCGGGCTGCAGGTCGCCGCCCACGCCATTGGGGACGCCGCGATCGAGGCGATGTGCGACGCGGTCGAGGCTGCCGGAGCCACTCACCTTCGTCATCGCGTCGAGCACTGCACGATCTGCCCGCCCGACCTGCAGGCACGGCTCGCCAGCCTCGGCATGGTTGCAGTGATGCAGCCGATCGCCGCTCGCTTCGGGCGCGTCGCATCGTCGATCTTCTTTCCGGTCCGCGACCGCAAAGACCTCGCGGCGCACCGCGGTCTGATGCGGGCGGGCGTTCGGGTGGCCTTCAGCTCAGACCTGCCCGTGATCCCGGACCCCAACCCTTGGCCCGGGATTCGCGTCGCGGTGGAGGACCAGGTCAACGGGGTCAGCCTGCTCGCCTCGCTGCGTGCCTACACCGCCGGCGGCGCTTACGCCAGCTTCGAGGAAGACGTCAAGGGCACGCTCGAGCCGGGGATGCTGGCCGATCTGCAGGTCTACAACGAGGATCCGTTGGAGGGCGATGGGGACGTGGCCTGGGAGGAGCTCCGCCCAAGAGCCGTTCTCCTGGGCGGAGTGAGAGTGTTCGGTTCGCTGTAGGGGCCTTCTAGCCCTGGAAGCCCTCGCCCGATCCCATCCCGCCGCCGGGTTCCGGACTGAACAAAGGCGTCTCGGGCATGACGGGCGCGCTTGTCGGAGCGGGCCGCGACCGCCTCGACGGCGCACGGCGGGTCGTGGTCCGGCGAGGTGCAGCAGCGCGTGGGGTCGAGGCGGCGCGTGGGGTCGAGGCGGCGCGTCGGGTCGGAGCGGCTCGAGAGGCCACCTTGCGCCGCGCTGTTGCGGCCGCCTTCCTCGGTCGGCTCGCCGCCCGTTTGGTCGTAGTGGTGGCGCGCCGCCGCGTCGACGTCGCCCGCGTGCCGGCGCCCCGGGCGATCTGGCGCGCTTGCTTGGTCAGGCCGTCGATGCGCTTGAGCACGCTGTTGACGTCCGCCCGGGTGCTGGCCTTCTTGACCTGCGTCTGAAGTTGCTTGATCGCGACTCGCGCCGTCTTGTCTGCGTCTTTGAGCCGCCGCTCCAGCTGGCGTCGCAGGTCAGGCGGGACTCGGTTCTCCGCCTCCTTGAGGGCGCGCCGGCCTGCGCTCACCGCTCGTCCCACGAGACCGGATCGTCTTGACGTGCGCTTCCTTTTTGCCATGCATGACCTCCATGACGATGCCGCGCGGAGCGCTTGACGCACCGCGTTAGAATGGGCCTGCCTGTGCCAGTAGCCCCCGCAAGACACCTTATCAAGAAGTACGCAAACCGCAAGCTGTACGACACTCGCACCAGCCGCTACATCACACTCGAAGGAATCGCGCAGCTCGTGCGCGAGGGACACGAGATCGAAGTCGTCGACCGCGACAACGGAAACAACCTGACCCAGGTGACGCTGTCGCAGATTGTCCTGTCAGAAGAGAAACGTGGACCGGCGCGGGTGATCGACGCGGGCGGCGAGATGCTGCATGATCGTGGGCAGGCGCTGCTCGATTACGTGAGAAAGACACTGAACGTGCCCGCAGACCTGCGCAGCCAGGTCGAGCGCCGCCGCGAAGGCCTCGAGAGCATGGCGGACGACGCGATCGAGCGCGCGCTGCGAAGGCTGCGCATCCCGACGCGTCATGACATCGACCGCATCAACGAGAGGCTGGATCGAATCTCGGCGCAGTTGAAGAAGGCAGGCGCTTCCGACGGAGCTACGACGCGACCGCGTAAACGAAAGGCCTCTCGCTGATCACCGATCGGATCACAACGTCAGAGTCGATTCGGTAGGTCGCCTCACGGACCCTCCTGTCCGCGCGCAGCTGCTGAGCCATCAGGTCGGCGACGGCGGCGAGTCGATTCACGTCGCCGATGACTGAGATCTTCCAGGGCGGGACGACGACGACCCCGTCGATCGCGACGCCATCCCTCGTCTGAGTCACTGGGACGCCGGTCACCACGCGGCGCTGGTTGACGTCGATTGCTTCGGCGCCGGCGGCGGCGAGGTTGTTCAGCGCGTCCTGCAGGTCGAGCGCCTGCAGACCGCTCGCGTCGATCACCATCACGACGCCGGGTCCCTGGACCGGGACCAGTCCCTCCAGCGCGCGGAGGCGGTTGGCCTCATCCGTCAGGACCTGGTCGGCCGCCCCGCTCTGACCGGACTGCAGCTGGGCACGCAGGCGAACCAGGGCTGCCTTCTCGGCATCGAGGGACTCGTTGGCGCGGTGGAGGTCGTCGATCAGAAACGCGAGCGAGGTCGAGTCGATGCCGACCAGGCTGCGCTCGACCTCGGCCTCGCTGCGGATCTGGACCGTCGCCACAAGCGCGACCAGCAGCGCGATCAGCCAAACGCTGATCCCTCGCGCGCGGGACGCCCGCCGGGCGGTCCTAGGTCGAGCTGACATGAGGAATCTGGAGGCTCGAGTCGTATGCAGGCAGGGAGACGTCGGGGCTGCCCTCGAAAGTCAGGTGGACCTGAAACTGAACCTGCCGGGCGCGAATGTCCGGCAGCGCGGACGGATCGTCAAGCGAACAGCAGGTTGACGACGTCCTGCACGTCCTGGAAGTTGATCAGGTAGCCGGCCTTGCCCCCGGTGTCCGGACCCGGCACGCCGTTGCGCAAGCTCACCTCGAGGCCGGGCCCGTGCATGGCGACCAGGCCTGCGTGGGCGCGCAGGTCGCTGAGCTGGCTCTTCAACGCCTGGGTGGCCGCCGAGCGGGCCGCGGCTTCGGATTCGAGCCCGTCGATCTGCACCCGGAGCGATGCAATCTGCCTGCGGTCGTCGGCGTTGGTCGCTTCGAGCTCCTGGACGTTGCGAACCAGGGCCTGGTAGCGGGCGAGCTGGTTGGAGGGCGTGAGCAGCTGCGCCCGGATCTGGCCCGCGAGCACGAACCCGGTGGCCAGGGCGACGAGCGCGATCAGCGCGAACGTGGCGACGTGGGGTCGCGTCATTGAGGCAATTCTGCATTGACCAACCGCGAAGGCCGGGAGTTACTATCGGAAGTCGCCATATGGCGGTCGAAATTCGCTCCTCAGCCTTCCAGACCGCACAGCGGCGTTTCGATGCCGCGGCTGACGTCATCGGTCTTTCCGAAGACGCACGGCAAGGGCTCCGCGAGGTCAAGCGCGAGCTGACCGTCCACTTCCCGGTCCGCATGGACGGCGGCTCGGTGCACGTGTTCACCGGGTGGCGGGTGCAGCACAACATCAGCCGCGGCCCCGCCAAAGGCGGCATCCGGTATCACCCTGACGTCAACCTCGACCTGGTCAAAGCGCTCGCGATGCTGATGACATGGAAGTGCGCCGCCGTCGGCATCCCGTACGGCGGCTCGAAGGGGGCGGTCGCCGTCGATCCCCACCGGCTCTCATCGAACGAGCTGGAGCATCTGACCCGGCGGTACGCGACAGAGATCTCGATCCTCATCGGCCCGGAAAAAGACATCCCCGCGCCGGACATGGGGACGAGCCCCCAGATCATGGCCTGGATCATGGACACGGTCTCGATGCACCAGGGCCACTCCGTGACGGCGTCCGTCACGGGCAAGCCGGTCGACGTGGGTGGATCGGAAGGTCGTGTCGAGGCGCCCGGACGCGGCGCGACCTACCTGACGCTGGAAGCGCTCAAGTACCTCCATATCGACGAGGAGACGCCGACGGTCGCGGTGCAGGGCTACGGGCAGGTCGGACGTTCGGCGACCCGACTGCTGACCGAAGCGGGGCTTCGCGTGGTGGCTGTCAGCGACTCCAAAGGCGGCATCTACAACCCGAAAGGTCTCGACCTGGCTGCGCTCGAGGAGCACCGCCAGGTGCGCGGAGGCGTGAGCGGTTTCAAGAAAGCCGACGCGGTGACGAACGCCGAGCTGCTCGAGCTGCCCGTGACCGTGCTGGTGCCCGCGGCGGTGCAGGACCAGATCACCGAACACAACGCCGGCCGGATTCGGGCTCGCCTGATCACAGAGGGCGCCAACGCGGCCGTGACCCCAGAGGCCGACCCGATCCTGCACGAACGAGGAATCTTCGTCGTCCCCGACATACTCGCCAACTCAGGCGGCGTGATCGTGTCGTACTTCGAGTGGGTGCAGGACCTGCAGGCCTTCTTCTGGGAAGAGGAGGAGATCAACACCAAGCTGCACCACGTGATCACGCGAGCCTTCTACGAGATCCTGCACACCTCGGTCAACAAGCGGGTCGACATGCGCGCCGCCGCGTACGCGCTCGCGGTGCAGCGGGTCGCCAACGCGACCACCGTTCGGGGGATATATCCATAATCGGGAGCTGATGACTCCCTTCCGGCCTCACCGCGTCCTCGTCACCGGCGTCTCTAACCCACTCGGCGCCGAAGTCGCACGCCGGCTCGCGCCGCAGGTGCCGCTGCTCTTTGGCTGCGACGTCGCGGACCCTGTCAGCGCGATCGAGGCGATGGACTTCGTCCATGCGGACACGCGCCTTTCCGTGATCGGCAAGCTCATCCGCCAGCTGCACATCGACACTGTCGTGCACCTGGCGGTGATGGTGGACGCGGCGCACGGAGAACGGTCGGTGCACGAGACCGACGTGATCGGCACGATGAACGTCCTCGTCGGCTGCGCGGCGCCGTCCAGCCCAGTCAGAAGGCTGGTCGTGAAATCGAGCCAGGCGATCTATGGCGCGGCGCCCACCGACCCGTCGTTCTTCTCCGAGGAGATGATCAACTGGGACAAGGCTGCGTCCGGTCTCACGCGCGATCTTCTCGAGATGGAGCAGCTGGTGAGCGAATTCGCCCTGCGCACCGAGCTGTGTGGCGTGACCGTGCTGCGCCTCGGGTCGCGGGTCAGCGACGACACGAGCCTTGCCCGGTACCTTTCGCTTCCCGTCGTGCCGACTTTCGCCGGTTTCGATCCGCGCCTCCAGCTCCTGCACGAAGACGACGCGGCCGACGTGATCGTCCGCGCGACCGTCGGTGACCACGCCGGCGCCTTCAACGTCGCGGGCGATGGCGTCGTGCTGCTGAGCCAGGCGATCGACATCATGGGCGGTAGGCCGGCTCCCATCCTGCCTCCCTACGGGCGGTGGTTTTCGAGGCTTGGGTTGAGGATGTTCGCCGGCCTCGACCTGCCCGCACACCTGGCGGACATCATCGCGTTCGGTTCAGTTATGGACTGCTCACGACTGGCGGCGGAATTCGGGTGGCGTCCGGTTTACGGCTCGCGGGCGACGATGGACGCGCTTGCCCGCGGCAAGCAGGCCGAGCTGATCGAAGCGCCATCACCGCCGCAGGAATACGAGCTGCAGGTTTATCTGCAGCAGAGGCGACGCCGCGAGCGCCAGCTGAGCAATTGATAGCGGAGAGCACCAGCGTCGAGCGGAAGCGGAACAGCCAGAAAGCGAAGGTTGTCGCGCCTCCGACCGGTTTCCGCCTGCCGAAGCCCATCCGCCGCCTCCAGCGCCAGGCACCGATGTACGCGCTGCAGGCGGTCAGCGCGCTTTCGGTCCGGCTGCGCGAGCTGACCGGCCGCGATGTGATCGATCTGGGCCGGATCATGGAGGTGGTCCAGTTCATCTACCAGCAGCGCGAGCTCGCGCGGCGAGGTTCGAACTACGCGGTCGACGATTTCGGCTTCGATCCGCAGTGGACCGAGTCGTTCCTCACCGTCTTCAAGTCGCTGTATCACGACTACTGGAGGGTCGAAACCACCGGGGTCGAACACGTGCCTGCAACCGGACGCGCGCTCCTCGTCGCCAACCACGCGGGTGTACTGCCTTGGGACGGGACGATGATCAAGACCGCGGTTTTCGTCGAACATCCTCACCCACGCCACGTTCGAGCGCTGGTGGCGAGCCAGTTCATGGGCATGCCTGTGATGAGCTGGTTCCTGCGCCGCACGGGGCAGGCGGTCGGCCATCCGGACGACACTCGCCGCCTGCTCGAGCGCGATGAGCTCGTCCTGGTTTTTCCGGAGGGCACGCGTGGCACGGGCAAGAGCTTCCGAGATCGATACCGTTTGCGCCGGTTTGGTCGGGGCGGGTTCGTGGCGACCGCGATACGAGCCCAGGCGCCCATCATCCCGGTCTCCGTGGTCGGGTCAGAGGAGATCTACCCGATGGTCGGCGACCTCACCCCGCTGGCCCGCCTGTTCGGCCTGCCCTACTTCCCGGTCACGCCGTTCTGGCCGTGGCTGGGCCCGCTCGGCATGATCCCGTTGCCGAGCAAGTGGCGCATCCAGTTCCATCCGCCGGTGGAGGTCGCTCACCTGCCGCCCAAGGCCGCCGAAGACCAGCACCTGGTGATGACCCTGGCGGACGACGTCCGCGACACGATCCAGCGTGGCATCTACGAGAACCTGAAGCTGCGACGAGGTGTCTTCTTCTAACCCCCGGCGGAAAGATTTGCTGGCAGTAGCAGAACGACCGTCGCCTCCGTAGGTTTTCGACTCGGGTTGATACCCGCCCCGCCTTTTAAGACAGTCGTGCGGGTTGCGGCACGCGCTGCAGTTCGCCGGTTGCGCGAAAGAACCGGCTGGGATTAAGGGCGGGCGCAAGCCCGCCCCTTCTCTATTCGATGATCGGAACTGGTCTCGCCGGCTCCGGTTCCTCCACGATGTCGAGCGCGGTCGCCTGGCTGATCCAGTACTGGACGTCGGTCAGGCTCGGAGCGCCGGCGAGGCCGATCGCTTCGATCAGCTTCCGGTGTAGATCGCCGGCGTCTTGCGCGCGCAGATCCTGCATCGAGTTGATGCCTAGCCTTCGCACGAGGGGCACCCATCGCTCCATGCCCGACACCTCGAGCAGCGTGCACTGGTGCGCGAACTCGATCAGCCGCTCCGTGCTGATGCCGGTCTTCTTGAAGAGGCGCCGGCGATCGATGTCGAGCGAAGCGCGATGCAGGAATTGGTTGGTGTGATGGATCCCGACGGCGCGCAGGCGGCGCACGTCGTCGTCCGAGATTCCGCTCAGGTACTCGAGCGTGCGATACACCGACCTAAGGATAGAGGTCGTCTATAATTCAGCGAACCCGCCCCATTCAATGGAGTAAACACACCCTGAACCAGAGCCGGATCCAGACCCGAGAAGCGATTCCCGGGGAGCAGTCTGGCCTCGAGATCGGGATCGGGCGGCGCGCGCGCCGGGCGTATGGCTTCGACGAGGTCGCACTCGTGCCCGGTGGCGTGACGCTCAATCCCGACGAGGTCGACATCACGTTTTCGATGGGCGATCGCTTCACGCTTCCTCTTCCCTTCTGGGGTTCGGCGATGGATGGCGTGGTCGACGTCGACTTCGCAATCGCGATGGGCAAGCTCGGCGGAGTCGCCGTGCTCAACCTCGATGGCGTGCATACCCGCTACGAGGATTCCGCGCCGGTGATCAAGAAGATCGCCGACGCGGACAAGGCGACGCTCAACGCAGTCCTCAAAGAGGCATACCGCGAGCCGGTCAAGCCCGGGCTGATCAGCGAACGAATCAAAGCGATCAAGGCGGCGGGAGTTCCTTGCGCCGTTTCTACCGTGCCTGCACGCGCCGAGGAGCGCGCCGAGATCGTCCAGAAGGCGGGCGCTGACATCTACGTCGTCCAGGGCACCGTGCTGACGGCGAGGCACTCGTCGCGCTCTTACCACCAACTCTCGTTCGAGGACCTTGTTCGCATGTGCGAAATTCCAGTCGTCGTCGGCAACTGCGTGCAATACGACACGGCCCTGGAGCTCATGGAAACCGGCATCGCCGGCATCCTCGTCGGCGTCGGTCCCGGCGCGGCGTGCACTACCCGCGGCGTGCTCGGGGTCGGCGTGCCCCAGGTCACGGCCACGGCCGACGTGGCCGCGGCCCGCGACGAGCACATGCGACGCGGTGGGATGCGTGTCGCCGTCATCACGGACGGCGGGATGCGGATCGGCGCGGACGTCTGCAAGGCCTTCGCCGCAGGGGCCGACGCGGTCATGATCGGCACGCCACTTGCAGGGTCGGAAGAGTCAGCCTCGAAAGGCTTCAACTGGGGCATGGCGACGCCTGACCCCAACCTGCCGCGCGGGACGCGAATCCATGTCGGGACCAAGGCGACTCTGCGCGAGATCCTGCTCGGTCCTGCCCGGGTCGACGACGGGTCGCAGAACTTCGCCGGCGCGTTGCGTTCGGCGCTCGGGGTTTGCGGTGCGCAAGACATCGCTGAGTTCCAGCACGTCGAGATGGTGATCGCGCCCTCGATCGTCTCCGAGGGCAAGATGTTCCAGCAGGCCCAGCATGTGGGCATGGGCAAGAGCTGAACCAGACCGCCGCGGCAAGGCGGGAAGAGGTCGAGAAAAGCGCGCGGCAGCAAACCGTTTTCGTGCTCGACTTCGGCTCCCAGTTCAGCCAGCTCATCGCCCGTCGCGTGCGCGAAGCGAAGGTGTACTGCGAGCTGGTCCCCGGGACGACCCCGTGGCCGGAGCTCAAGGAGCGCCATCCCGCCGGGCTGATCCTCAGCGGCGGGCCCGCGAGCGTGTACGACCCCGGGGCGCCGCAGGTCGACCCGGACGCGCTGCGGGCAGGGGTTCCGGTGCTCGGCATCTGCTACGGCATGCAGCTCATCGCCCACCACCTCGGGGGCAAAGTCGATCCTGGTCACGCGCGCGAGTACGGACCTGCGCTGCTCTCGGTGCGCGAACCGAACGCGCTCTTCCGCGGCCTGCACGGCGAGCTGCCGGTCTGGATGAGCCACGGTGACCATGTCAGCGAGATGCCGCCCGGCTTCCAGATGCTCGCGAGCAGTCGTTCATCGCCGAGGCAACCGAGAGTATCCGGGCCCAGGTCGGCGGGGGCCGAGTGATCTGCGCCTTGTCAGGCGGCGTGGACTCGGCCGTGGCCGCGACGCTGGTGCACCGCGCGATCGGCGACCAGCTCACGTGTGTGTTCGTCAACAACGGCCTCCTGCGCAAGGAGGAGCCCGAGAGGGTCCTCGACGTGATGCACGGCAACCTCGACATGGACATCCGCTATGTCGACGCGACGGACCGCTTTCTCGATGCGCTTCGAGGTGTGATCGACCCAGAGCAGAAGCGGCGCATCGTGGGCCGCGAATTCATCTCGGTCTTCGAGGCAGAGGCCACGAGCCTTGGTCATATCGACTTCCTCGCCCAGGGCACGCTCTACCCCGACGTCATCGAGTCGACTGCACCGGACGTCGCCGCCACGGCGTCGAAGATCAAGACGCACCACAACGTCGGCGGCCTGCCGCCGGGCCTCCGCTTTCAGCTGATCGAGCCGCTGCGCTACCTGTTCAAGGACGAGGTTCGCTCTGTTGGTCTCGAGCTCGGGATGCCCGAGGAGATGGTCTACCGCCAGCCGTTCCCGGGTCCGGGCCTTTCGATCCGGTGCCTGGGCGAGGTGACCGCAGAGCGCCTCGAGATCCTGCGCAACGCCGACTGGGTGGTCGTCGACGAGATCAAGCGCAACGGGCTCTACCGGCAGGTGTGGCAGTCGTTTGCGGTGCTGACGCCGCTCGAGACGGTTGGCGTGATGGGTGATTTCCGGACGTATGCCAACGTCGTCGCGGTGCGCGTGGTGACGAGCGAGGACGCGATGACCGCGGACTGGGCGCGAGTGCCGTATGAGGTGCTGGCCCGGATCAGCAACCGCATCGTCAACGAGGTCAAGGGCGTGAACCGGGTGGTGTTCGACATCACGTCGAAACCGCCGGGCACGATCGAGTGGGAGTAGTCGCCGCTGCCTTAGATCAGGCCTGGCGCGAGCGGATGATCGCAGGGCTTTTGGAAGGCCAGCGGGCTGACGGCTCGTTCGGCGTCCATCCCTACACCAAGTGGACCGGCGCGCACTGGCGGCTCGTCTCGCTCGCGGAGCTCGGCGTTCCGGGTCGAAGCCGTGCCGCCCGAGCCGCCGCCAACACTGTGCTCAACTGGATCGCGGCGCTGTCTGAGCCGGTGGTCGTGGCGGGCAAGGAACGCCGTCACGCGTCGATGGAAGGCAACGCGCTTGCCGTCTGCTGTCACCTCGGCATGGCGCACAGCCTCCGCGTCAGACGGCTTGTCGAGGTGCTGCTGCGCTCGCAGTGGCCTGACGGCGGTTGGAACTGCGACCCCAATCCAGATGCGCATCACTCTTCGTTTCACGAAACGCTGGCTCCGATCTGGGGCCTGGCCGAGTACCACCGCAACACGGGTGAGGGGCGCGCGCGAAGAGCCGCACGACGGGCTGCCGAGCTGCTGCTCGAGCATCGCCTCTTTCGGAGGACCTCAGATGGAGAGGCGATCCATCCCGAATGGCTCAACATCCACTGGCCCCACTACTGGCACTACGACTTCTTCCACGGGCTGCGGGCGATCGCGAGGCTGGACCTGCTGACCGATCGGCGCGCAGACGATGCGATGGAGCTGCTGCTGCAACGCCGGCGCGACGATGGGACCTGGCGTGCCGGAGGGCAGCGTTACTGGCGCCTGCGCGGCGAGTCAAACCTCGAGGTGGTGGACTGGGGCGACGCGCATGAGGTCGTAACCGCGGCCGCCCTGGCCATGCTCCAGTGAAAGTCCTCGTCATCGGTTCTGGCGCGCGCGAGCACGCCCTGGTCTGGAAATGCGTCCAGTCGGACCTGGTCGAGCGCGTCTACTGCGCGCCCGGCAACGGCGGCACCGGCGGCATGGCTCGCAACATCCCGATCGGCGCGGCGGACGTGGTGCGGCTGGTGGATTTTGCCAAGCGCGAACGGCTCGGCCTGATCGTGCTCGGACCCGAGGCCGCGGTCGATGCAGGCGTCGGCGACGCGCTCCGCCATGCCGGATTCAACGTGTTCGGGCCCGACCGCGGGGCGGGTCGCATCGAGTCGAGCAAGTCCTTCGCCAAGGAGTTGATGCAGCGCGCGGAGATCCCGACCGCCGCCTTCGAGGTCTTCACCCAGCCGGCGCCGGCGAAGGAATGGGCGCGGCGGCACGACGGTCGTGTCGCGGTGAAAGCCGACGGCCTGGCGCGCGGCAAGGGCGTGATCGTGTGCGCCGGCGTCGAGGAGTCGGATGACGCGGTCGACGCGATGCTGGTTGAGCAGCGCTTCGGCCGGAGCGGCTCCAAGATCGTGGTCGAGGAAAGGCTCGAAGGGCCTGAGCTGTCGTTGCTCGGCGTCACGGACGGCACCGACGTCATCGCGCTGGCTCCGGCGCGCGACTACAAGCGCGCGCTCGAAGGCGACGTGGGGGCCAACACTGGCGGGATGGGCGCCTATTCGCCTCCCAAGGACGTCGACGATGCAGTCGTCCAGGAGGTCGTCGACTGCGTCATGCGGCCGGCGGTGCGGACGCTGGCGGAGTCTGGGAATGAGTTTCGTGGGGTTCTCTATGCGGGCTTGATGCTCACTCCGAAGGGCATCCGCACGCTGGAGTTCAACGCGCGCTTCGGCGATCCCGAGGCGCAGGTGGTGCTGCCGCGCCTGGAGAGCGATTTCGTGGCCCTGGCACTCGCGGCGGCAAAGGGTGGGCTGGCGACGCACCCCGACTTGCGCTGGAACCCGCAGGCCTGCGTCGGCGTTGTGGTTGCTTCCGCGCACTATCCGGACGATGTCGCGATGACATTCGGGCACCGCATCCGAGGCCTCACCGAGATGCCGCCCGGGGTCCGCATCTTCCACGCTGGAACCCGGTACGAGCCCGGCGTCGGGCTGGTCACCGACGGCGGGCGGGTCGTAACGTCCGTCGGGTTGGGAGACACGGTAGCGGAGGCGAGGGAGACGGCCCTCGCCGGGGCCCGGCAGGTACGATTCGAAGGGGCTTTCTTTCGAAGCGATATCGCTGAGGAGGCGGTTTAGTGCAGCCAGTCGTCGGCGTCATCCTCGGCTCCAAGTCGGACCTGCCGCTGATGGAGTCGTGCGTCAAAGTGCTCGAAGACCTGGGATTGACGCACGAGCTCAAAATCTGCTCCGCGCACCGGAATCCGAAAGGCGTCATGGAGTGGGCTACGAGCGCACGGTCGCGTGGCTTGAAAGTGGTGATCGCGGCCGCCGGCGGTGCAGCCCACCTGCCTGGAGTCGTGGCGGCGTGGACTGACCTGCCGGTGATCGGCGTGCCGGTGCCGACACAGCACCTTGGAGGCGTCGACTCGCTGTATTCCATCGTGCAGATGCCGGCGGGAGTTCCGGTCGCGACCGTCGCCATCGGCGAGGCCGGCGCCAAGAACGCGGCCTGGCTAGCGGCGCGAATCATCGGCCTGCAGGATGGCGGCGTCGAGCAGCGCCACAGCGAAAAGCGCGCGGCGCTGGCCAGCCCCTAGTGGCGAAGAAGAAAGCTCGCGTCCGTCTGGTCGACACGACGTTCCGCGACGCTCAGCAGTCGCTGCTCGGGGGCTACCTGCGCACCGATGAGATCGTCCCGATCGCGGCCAAGATGGACTCCATCGGCTTCGCCGCCATGGAAGCGTTTGGCGGCGCGACATTTGAAACGCAGCTCCTGATCCACGAGGACCCATGGGACTTTCTCCGCAAGCTGAACAAGGCGACGCCGAACACGCCGATCCAGGCGTTGATACGTGGCCAAAACCTCGTCGCCAAGCGCAACTTCGCCGATGACGCTGTCGAGCTCTTCATCAAGCATGCCGCCAAGGCCGGCGTCGACGTGTTTCGGATCTTCGACCCGCTCAACGACCTCCGCTGGGCTGCCACGAGATCGTGATCAAAGACACCTCCGGGTTGCTCAGCCCCCAGGCCACGTGGGAGCTGGTCACCGCGCTCAAAGCGATGGTCAAGGTTCCGATCGACGTCCATTCGCACTGCTCCAGCGGCATGGCGCCGATGGCGTACATGGCCGCGGTCGAGGCGGGCGCCGAGGTCCTTGACGTGGCCATCTCTCCGCTCGCCTGGGGTGCCTCGCAGCCGGCGGCGGAAAGTGTGGTCGCCGCCCTGGAGGGCGGCGAGTACGACACCGGCCTCGACCTCGACAAGATGTGGGACGTCCAGCATGACGTCGAGGAGCTGAAGCGCCGCCACATCGAGCACTTGAGCCCCGTGGCCGACCGTGTCGATGCAAGCATTCTGCGCTACCGCATGCCGGGTTTCATGCTCGAGGACATCCACCGCCAGCTCGGTGCTCACAACGCCATGGACCGCGTGGGCGAGGTGCTCGAGGAGGCCAACCGCGTCCGCCAGGACCTCGGCTACCCGCCCCTGGTCGCGCCGATCCGCCAGATGATCGCCACCCAGGCCGTCAACAACGTGATCGGCGGCGAGCGCTATGCGACGGTGACGCAGGAGCTCAAGGATTACCTGCAGGGCCTGTACGGTAGGCCGCCGGTCCCCGCCGACCACGAGCTGCGGCGACTGGTTCTCGGCCGCGAAGAGCCGATCACCATCCGCCCGGCCGACCTGCTCGAGCCGCAGGTGGAGGGCGCCCGGCAGCAGGTCAAGAAGCTCGGCTTCGACCCCAGCGACGACACCGTCCTGATCCACCTCATGTTTCCGCATCTCGCGCCGGCGTACATGCGAGGTCCGCAGCCTGAGCAAAAGGACGGCGAGAAGCCGGCCGCGGCCGCATCGAAGCCGGCTGAGGCATCACCTCCGACCGCGCCGCCCCCTGCACCAGAACCGGTGCCGGTGGCCGCCGGCACGCAGTCGGCCGAGTTCGACGTCGAGGTTGAGGGGGAGATCTTCAAAGTGCGCGTGAGCGGCGCCGGCCTTTCCGTGGCGGCGGCGCCGGGCGGAGCGCCCACGGGCGCCAACTCCGCGCCCGCTCCGCCCAAAATCGGCGAGGGCACCGTGCTTGCTCCCATGCAGGGGCTCATCGTCAAGGTGCCGGTCAAGCCGGGCGACATGGTCAAGCTGGGCGATGTGGTCGCCGTCCTCGAGGCGATGAAGATGCAGAACGACATCGTGACCACGGTCGCGGGCAAGGTGGCTGCGGTTTATGTCAAGGAAGGCGAGGTCGTCAGTCCGAACCAGCCACTGCTCGCGATCGGTTGAAGAAAAAGCTCTTTGCCAAGGTCCTGATCGCGAATCGGGGCGAGATCGCGATCCGCGTGATGCGGGCGTGCCGGGAGTTGGGCATCGCGACCGCGGCCGTCTACTCGGACGCGGACCGCGGCGCCATCCACGTCCGATACGCCGACGAGGCGCATCACATCGGCGGCGCAGCCGCCTCCGACTCCTATCTCCAGCTCGATCGCATCGTCAAGGTCGCTCACGACTGCGGCGCCGACGCGATCCATCCGGGTTACGGGTTCCTCGCGGAGAAGCCCGCGTTTCCCGAAGCCTGCGATGCGGCCGGGATCAAGTTCATCGGCCCGCCCGCGTCGGCCATGCGCGCCCTCGGCTCCAAGCTTGCCGCGCGCCAGCTGGCCGCCAAGCACGGCGTACCGGTGACGCCGGGTAGCGGCGCGGTCGACGCTGGTACGGCGCTTGAGGCGGCTCGCAAGATCGGCTTTCCGGTGATGCTCAAGCCCGCAGGCGGCGGTGGGGGCATAGGGATGAAGGTCGTTGAATCGGAAGCGGAGCTTGCCTCGGCGATCGAGAGCACCGGCCAGGCGGCCCGATCAGCGTTCGGCGACGCCACCGTCTACCTGGAGCGCTTCGTGCGCGAGCCGAGGCACGTCGAGATCCAGGTGATCTGCGACAGCCACGGCAACGCAGTCCACCTTGGCGAGCGCGAGTGTTCGATCCAGCGGCGGCACCAGAAGATCATGGAAGAGACGCCATCGCCTGCTCTCACCCCGAAGATCCGTGCGGCCATGGGCGACGCCGCGATCCGCGCGGCGCGAGCGGCCGGATACGTCAACGCGGGGACGGTCGAGTTCATCTTCACCGACGGCCATTTCTACTTCCTCGAGGTCAACGCGCGGCTGCAGGTGGAGCATCCGATCACCGAGGCCGTGACCGGCATCGACCTCGTCAAGGAGCAGATCCGCGTCGCCGCGGGCCTCGAGCTCGGCTTCAAGCAGCGCGACGTCGAATGGAATGGACACGCGATCGAGATGCGCATCAACGCCGAGGACCCGCTGCGCAAGTTCATCCCCAACCCGCGGCGCATCTCGCGCTGGGTCGCGCCTTCTGGTCCGGGCGTCCGCGTCGATTCAGGCTTCGGGCCCGGCTCGGACGTGCCGCCGAACTACGACTCCCTCATCGCCAAGCTCATCGTCCACGGCAGCGACCGTGCGGAAGCGATCGCGCGAGCGGGCCGCGCCTTGCGCGAATTCGTGGTGGTCGGACCGGCAACGACGATTCCCTACCATCGCGCGATCCTCGACAACGCCGACTTCCGAGCCGGCAACCTGAGCACGCGATTCATCGACGATCATCCACAGCTCGTCGAACAGGCGAGAGTCTTTGCCGCCGACCAGTCGCCTTTCGACTATGGACCCGACCCACGTCATGTCGCCGCCGCGGCGGCTGCCGTCGCCACGATGGTGCGCCGATAGCTCCGCTGAGGCATCCCAAGAGCGGCCGGCCGTTCGAGATCTCCGGTACCAACGTGCGCGGCGCATCCGGGCACTTCGTGCTGCGCGACGACCTGATCCGGTTCCCGGATGGCGCCGAAGCGCTCTACACGGTGGTCGCCAATCCCGATTCCGCCTTCGTCGTTCCGTTATTCGACAACGGCGACACGATGCTGGTCCGCCAGTGGCGCCACGCCTGGGAGACGTCGTCGTGGGAGGTCCCGGCGGGGACGTTCGATGGTGATGAGGACCCGCTCGAATGCGCGCGCCGTGAGCTCGCGGAGGAGACCGGCCTGGTCGCCGCGCGGTATCGATCGCTGGGTGTGGTGCACGGCGCGGCCTTTCTGACCGGTCGCGCGCATCTCTTCCTCGCCGAAAGCCTGACCGAGTCGACGCGCAATCCGGAGACCTACGAGCAGGACATGGAGGTCCTGCGACTTCCCTTCGCCGAGGCGTTGAATGCCGCGCTCGAAGGCGAGATCGTGCACTCCGGTTCGGTCACCGCGCTCTGCCGCGCCGCCTGGGCCCTGAAACTGCTCTAGGGGGCCGAGGTCGCGCTCGGGCTCGGGCTCGAGGAAGACGGCGAGCTGGATCCGGCGTCCTTGTGGTTGCCGTGCTTCTTCAGCGATGGCCCGACCACGTCGAGGTCGTACTCCGCCGCCACGTTGTGGCCGAGCACGTCACGCACCGTCGTGAGAACCACCAGCCGATACTGCGCGCCCTCCTTCAAGTCGAGGCCGCTCAAGGTGACGGCACGGTTCGCATAGGTCGCGGTGGTCTCGACCTGCTTGCCCTTCGAATCGAGCAGCACCACGCCATCGGAGACCGTTCCTGGGTCGAGGTCGCTGTCAAACGTGACCTTGATGCTGTCCCGTGCCACCTCGACGCTCACCACCTCGGCACCCTTGCCGAGCTCGCGGCGAAGGCCGCCACTCGCCTGGTTGACGCGGAACTCACGGCTGCCCGAGTCGCGCACGAGGGTCAACGTTTCCTCGTAGTTGCTCACGTCGATCTTGCCGTGAGTCAGCACGAGGCGCACGACAAACCTCACTGTGTCCGGTTGCGTCGCCACCAGTTCCTGTGTGAGGACGTAGTAGCGCGAGAAGCGCGGCTCGCCGGTGAGCAGCAGGTTCAGCCCGCCATCTCCATACGCCTTCTTGCCGGTGTCGGTGAGCAATCTGGTCGCCTCGCTTGCGTGCCCTGCCAAGCGTGCATCCATGAACGAGGTCACGGCGCGACCTGCGTCATCGACTGGCGTCGGCTCCGGCGGCAAGGCGGGCGCCACGGCAACCCAGAGCGCGTTGCCCCGGACGAACGCGAACGACGAGCCGTTGGGGGCCCAGACCGGCGAGTGGTAGGTGCCGCTGGACACCTGGGTTCCGCCCGTGCCGTCGGACCGCACCTGATAGAGCGCCGTATCGCCGCCCACGAGGATCGCGTCCTGCGTCGACCAGCTGGCCTCGCCTGACGGGATCGTCGACTGGGTCACCCCATCCGCGTCGGAAACGACGGTTGCGTCGTTGGTCGAGTAGAGGAGATACGCGCCACCCGGTGACCAGGCGATGAACCCGGCGCCCGCCTGGCCCAGCTGTGTGCTCTTCGCGCTGGCGACGTTCAGGAGGAACAGGTTCTTGTCCTGACGGTAGATCACGTGCGTCGCGTCAGGAGCAATCGACAGCACCGCCGACGTGCCGGTGGTCGGAAGGGCGGCCAGCTGTTTCGGGCCGTTCGCACCCTGGGTGTAGATCCCGTCCACGGCCGCCCACACGAGCCCGTCCTTCGACCAGCCGACGAGCGTCGGCGCCGGCGTGGCGCTGACCTCATCGCTCTTGCCCGAAGCGAAGGTCAAGACCTCGATCTTGCCGCCGCGGATGTACGCGAGGCGATCGCCCGACGGCGAGAGCGATGGCGCTGAGGCCCCGTCGGGTGCGATCACGGTGACGGCGCCGCCTTTTGCGGGCACCACGACCAGGGCGCCTTTGCCGTCCACGTAGTAGATCGACGATGAATCGGCGGACCACTGAAGGGAAGGCGACGACGCGCCGTTCAGCCCGGTCAGCTGCTTTTCGCCGAGCGCATTGGCGGAAGGTGTCGGGCGCGCGGTCGGGCTCGGCGTCGGCGGCGCCGGT
This sequence comes from Chloroflexota bacterium, assembly GCA_005881335.1. Taxonomy (GTDB): domain Bacteria; phylum Chloroflexota; class Dormibacteria; order Dormibacterales; family Dormibacteraceae; genus 40CM-4-65-16. Next base: position 6,394 of record VBFV01000065.1, on the reverse strand, counting down.
GGCTGAGTTACGAAGGTGATGGTCTGAGGCGTGGCCAGGGGTTGGCCCGCCTGTGTGCGTGCGCCAGGACCGATGGTCACCTGGTACTGGGTGTTCGGGGCAAGATTCCCGCTCGCGGGCTGGACGGCCAGCGTGCGGCTGTTCTGATCCCACGAGTACGTCACGGTGGTCGCGGGCGTGATCTGTGTTGCGCCCTGCGTGGTCTGGTGGTCCATCGGCTGGTTGAACGACACCAGGATCGGCTGCTGGAGGGAAACGCTGCTCTTGCCATCGACGGGACTCTGGATGACGACCGTGTTGAACCCGCCAGTCGGCTGCAGCGCGGTCCACACGACGACAGAAGCGATGAGCACAAGGCCCGCGGCGGCGCCCGCCCACGCGAATCCCCGCGGCCCGAACGCCCGGCGCCACAAGGAGTAGCGCCCTTCGCTCATCGCCCAGGCTTCCTGCATGAGCTGCCGGCGAAGGCCGGTGCGGTACGCGTCGTCGAGCGGAGGCTCCGGGGTCTCAGCGGAGGTCAGCACGGCGACGATGCGCCGAAGGTCGGCGTCCTGGAGGACGTCGTCGAGCTCGGGGTCGTGGTTGGCGCTCAATCGACCGGCCTCAAGGTGGACGCGTCCTCGCGCAGCCTCGTCACGCCGCGGTGAATCAAGAGCTTCACCGCCCCGGCGGACTTGCCCATGGCGACGGCGATGTCCTCGATCTTCAGGTCTTCCTGGAACTTCAGGACCAGCGCCGTCCGCTGCTGGTGCGGAAGGCCTTCGACCAGGGCCCAGATCCGGCGCACCTCGTCGCGGTGGGCGGCCAGGTCTTCCAATGCGGGGCCGGCGACTGACAGGTCGTGAAAGTCCTCGAGCGGATGGGCGGGACGCAGGGTCCGGTAGCGGTCGGCGATCGCGTTGACTGCGATCTGGTAAAGCCAGGCAGCAAACGGCCGCCCCGTGTCCTGGTAGCGGGGCATGGCCTTCAAAGCCTTCATGAAGACTTCCGAAGTGACGTCCTCTGCCGCGGTTTGCTCCCTCACTCTTGAATAAATGAACCTGTAGATCTGCTGAAAGTGCCGGTCATAGAGCGCCCCGAATTGGCGTGGGTCCCGCTTGGCGCGCTCGACGAGCTCTCGCTCCTCGTCGCGTGACGGGTCGCTCATTGGCCGTTCAGCCTGCGCCGGTTCAAACGGGAGGCCTTTGAAGGTGGTTACGAGGCGAGCCCATGAGCAGCCATCGATTATCAAGCCAGTCGCTTAAAAGCTTGCGGCCGTCGCCTATGACCACGATATCTAGGGCCCGCCTAGCCCGCCATCACTAAATCTTGGCCTCCCGGCGCAGCTTATAATTCCTGCCGTCCCCTAGTGTTGACTGGGAATCGCCCTCCTTGATCGAGCGATACACGCCGCCCGCGATGCGGGCGGTCTGGTCGGACCAGCACAAATACGAGCTGTGGCTGCGAATCGAGGTGCTGGCTTGCGAGGCATGGGCCTCGCTCGGCCGGATCCCCGAGTCCGCCCTGCCGAAGATCCGCAAGGGCACGTTTGATGCAACGAAGATCGCCGAGGTCGAGTCACGCGTCGGCCACGACGTGGTCGCGTTTCTGACAGTGCTCAACGAATCCATCGGCCAGCCCGAGGCCCGCTACGTCCACCTCGGCATGACCAGTCAGGACCTCAACGACACGGCGATGGCGCTGCAGATGGTCGAGTCGGCCCGCCTCATCGTGGCCGACCTGACAGCGGCGCGCGAAGCGTCGGCGGAGCTGGCGATCCGGCATCGCAAGACTCTGATGGCGGGTCGCACCCACGGCATCGTCGCCGAGCCCACCACGTTCGGCTTCAAGGTCGCGGGTTGGGTGGCGGAGCTCGATCGCTCGGTCGGTCGCCTCCGGCGCGCGGCCGACGAAGCCGCCGTCGGCCGCGTGAGCGGTGCGGTGGGAACGCACGCCACCATCGACCCGCGGGTCGAGGAGCATGTCTGCCGCGAGCTTGGTCTGAAGGTCGATGAAGTTTCGACCCAGGTCGTGTCTCGCGACCGCCACGCCGGCTTCATGTCGGCGCTCGCGATCGCCGCCGGGACGCTGGAGCGGATCGCGATCGAGATCCGTCACCTCCAGCGGACCGAGGTCGGAGAGGCGTTCGAGCCGTTCGGCAAGGAGCAGAAGGGGAGCTCCGCGATGCCGCACAAGCGCAATCCCGTCCTGACCGAGCGCGTCTGCGGGCTCGCGCGTGTGGTGCGCGGCAATCTCTTGACGGCGCTGGAGAACACGTCGCTCTGGCACGAGCGTGATATCAGCCATTCCTCCGCCGAGCGGGTCGTCTTTCCCGACGCCTGCGCGGCGGTCGACTACATGGCGATCGAGATGAGCAAGGTCCTGGGCGGCCTCGAGGTGCGGCCGGAGCGCATGCTTGCCAACCTGCAGTTCGCGGGCGGCGTCGTCTTCTCGCAGCGCGTTCTGCTCGCGCTCGTCGAGAGCGGCATGTCGCGGGAGGATGCTTACCTGGTCGTCCAGAAGACGGCGATGCAAGCGATGGAGAATTCCGGCGATGGTTTCAGAGCTCTGCTCGAGAAGAATGAAGACGTGACCAACCGCATCGGCCCGCGGCTCGATGAGGTCTTCGACCCGTGGGCCGGCCTCGAACACACGGACCTCGCCTACCAGCGCCTCGGATTGGGAGTCCCCGCGAATTGATTGCGGGGCCGCCAATGACCGGCATCGAGCTGCCGTTGAAGCTTTTCGCACGCGGCAAGGTGCGCGATACGTACGAGCTCGGTCCGGACCAGCTGCTGATGGTCGCCACCGACCGCATCTCGGCCTTCGACCACATCCTCCCTAACGGCATCCCCGACCGGGGCAAGGTGCTGACCCAGCTCTCCATCTTCTGGTTCTCGCAGACCGACACCTTCCAGCCCAACCACCTGATCTCGGGCATGGTCCCGGACCTGCCACCGGCGCTCAAGGGCTATCGAGAAGAGCTCGCCGGCCGCTTCATGATCGTGCGCAAGGCCAAACGCATCGATTTCGAATGCGTGGTACGCGGCTACCTCGCGGGTAGCGCCTGGAAGGAATACCAGGAATCGCAGTCGCTGGCGGGGGAGAAGATGCCGCCCGGCCTGCGAGAAAGCGAAAGGCTCGCTTCTCCGATCTTCTCCCCGGCGACCAAGGCGGAATCCGGGCACGACGAGAACATCACCTTCGACCAGATGAAGAAGGACCTCGGCGACGAGCTCGCCACCAAGCTGCGCGACGCCAGCATGGAGCTGTACAAGTACGCGTCCGAGTTTGCCGGCAAGCGAGGGCTGATCCTCGCCGACACGAAGTTCGAGTTCGGCACCGTCGGCGACGAGGTGATCCTCATCGACGAGGTGCTGACGCCCGACAGCTCGCGCTACTGGGAAGCGGTGACGTACCGGGCCGGCGCGTCGCCGGAGTCTTACGACAAGCAGTTCGTGCGCGACTGGTTGACGCGCTCCGGCTGGGACAAGGAATCGGACCCGCCACGACTGCCCGAAGACGTGGTCATGCAGACGCGCCTGAGGTACCTGGCGGCGTACCAGCGCCTGGTCGGCAAGCAGCTTTTCCCGCCCAAGCCGAGGAACGAAACATGATCGCCCGCGTGATAGTGACGCCGAAGCCGGTGGTCAACGACCCCCAGGGCATCACGGTCAAGCAAGGACTTGCATCGCTCGGTTTTCGGGAGGTCGTCGACGTGCGAGTCGGCAAGTACATCGAGGTGAGCCTCGAGGGGTCGAGCGAGCACGAGGCGCGCCAGCGGGTCGAGGCGATGTGCCGCCAGCTGCTGGCCAACCACGTGATCGAAGACTTCCGATTCGACATCGAGCCGGAGCACAAGCGCCGATGAAGTTCGGCGTGGTGGTGTTCCCCGGGACTTGGTCCGACCGCGACTGCGGGTGGGTCATCGACCAGGTGCTCGGCGCGGAGCTGACCTACCTCTGGCACAAGGACGCCGACCTGAAAGGCTGCGACTGCGTGATCCTGCCCGGCGGCTTCGCCTACGGCGACTATCTGCGGACCGGTGCGATCGCCAGGTTCGCGCCGGTGATGGAGCAGATCGGCGAGTTCGCCGACCGGGGAGGCCTGGTCTGGGGCATCTGTAACGGGTTCCAGGTCCTGTGCGAGGCGGGACTCCTGCCGGGTGCGCTGATCCGCAACGCATCGCTCGAGTTTCGCTGCGAGTGGACGAACCTGGTGGTCGAACGGACCGACCTTCCCTTCACGTCGAGGTGCGAGGAACGCGAGGTGCTGCGGGTGCCCATCGCGCACGGCGAAGGCAGCTACTTCGCCGATCCTGCGACACTCTCCCGCCTGGAGCAGAGGGGCCAGGTGGTGTTTCGATACTGCGATCCCGGCGGCAGAGTGGTGCCGGCCGCGAACCCGAACGGCTCGCTGCACAACATCGCCGGCATCGTCAGCGCTCGCGGCAACGTGCTCGGCATGATGCCGCACCCCGAGCGCTGCTCGGAAGCCGAGCTCGGCGGTACCGACGGCCTGAAACTGTTTCGTTCCGTGGCGGAGAACGCGCTGAAGGTCCTGGTGTCTTGAGCATCAAATCTGTGGATGAGCGAAGGCTTCGAGAAGTCGCGCTCACCCCGGATGAGTACAAAGCCATCGTCGAGCAGCTGAAAAGAGCCCCGAACGAGGTCGAGCTCGGCATGCTCGGCGTGCTCTGGTCGGAGCACTGCTCGTACAAGAGCTCGAAGGCGCTCCTGCGCCGCCTGCCCTCGACAGGGCCCGCCGTGATCCAGGGTCCGGGCGAGAACGCCGGCGCGGTGAGCATCGGGGAGGGCTGGGCCGCGGTCTTCAAGATCGAGTCGCACAACCATCCTTCCGCGATCGAGCCGTACCAGGGCGCTGCCACCGGCGTCGGCGGGATCATCCGTGACGTCATCGCCATGGGCGCGCGTCCCATCGCCCTCCTCGACTCGCTGCGGTTCGGGCCTCTGCCGGAGTCGAGCCGCCACTTCGAGGGCGTGGTCGCGGGCATCGGCGCCTACGGCAACTGCATCGGCATCCCGACGGTCGGTGGCGAGATCTACTTCGAGGACTGCTACGCGAACAACCCGCTCGTCAACGCGATGTGCGTCGGGCTCGTTCGCACCGACCAGCTCATGCGCGCGCGCGCCGAAGGCACGGGCAACAGGCTGATGCTGGTTGGGGCGGACACCGGACGCGATGGAATTCATGGCGCATCGTTCGCCTCCGTCGAGCTCGACGAGAAAAGCTCGGAGCGCCGACCCGCGGTCCAGGTCGGCAATCCGTTCCTCGAGAAGTGCCTGCTGGAAGCCTGCATGGACCTCTCGCACACCGACGCGGTGGTCGCGATCCAGGACCTCGGCGCCGCGGGCTTGACTTCCGCGGTGGCCGAATGCGCAGGCCGGGTGCCCGACGCCGGTGCGCGCATCGACGTCTCCCTCGTGCCAAGGCGCGAGCGCGAGATGACGCCTTACGACGTGATGCTTTCCGAATCCCAGGAACGGATGCTGGTCGTCGTTCAGCGGGGGCGCGAGCGCGAGGTGGAGACCATCTTCCACGCGTGGGATCTGGCTTCGGCCGTCATCGGCGAGGTCACGGACTACGGCCAGTTGACAGTGGTCGACGGACGGGACCAAGTCGCTCGCCTGCCGGTCACGCTGCTGACGGACGGCGCTCCGATGCGCCGCCTCGTCGGCATTGCACCCGACCCGCCGCTGGGTCTCGATGTCGACGCGCTTCCCCCGCTGGCGGACGTGGGTGCGACGCTGCTTCGACTGCTGGCAAGCCCCAACCTTTCCAGTCGACGGGGCGTGTTCCGCCGCTACGATCACATGGTCGGCGACGCGACCGTGGTTCCGCCCGGCGGCGACGCCGCTGTGCTGCGCATCAAGGGCACACGACTTGGACTCGCCATGACCACCGACTGCAACGCGCGCTACTGCCACCTCGACCCGCACCTCGGCGCCCAGCTCGCGGTGGCCGAGGCGGCGCGAAACATCATCGCCACCGGCGCCAGGCCGCTGGCCGTCACCGACTGCCTGAACCTCGCCAACCCTGACCGCCCCGAGGTGTACTGGGAGCTCGAGGAGACGGTCGCCGGCCTGGCGTACGCATGCCGCGCCCTGGACCTGCCGATCGTCAGCGGCAACGTGAGCCTGTACAACGACTCCAATGGCGAGTCCGCCATCTATCCGACCCCGGTCGTGGGCATGGTCGGCGTGATCGATGACTACGGCCGACGGCTCGGCGCCGGTTTGCGTGCGGAAGGCGACTTCGTGCTCCTGATCGGCTCGAGCCACAACGATATGGGCGGCAGCGAGTACCTGAAGGTCGAGCATGGTTACGTCGCGGGCCGGCCGCCGGCTCTCGACCTGACCCGCGAGCAGGCGGTCAACAGGCTCGTGCTCGCCGC
>VBFV01000064.1 GCA_005881335.1 Chloroflexota bacterium | reverse complement strand
CTCGCTGCATCCAGTCGATGTCGGCGCTGCTCAGGGCGCCGCCGCCCTTCCAATCAACAAGCCGAGGGCTCCCACGACGGCAGGCCCTGAGCGCATCGGGACGACCAGCACCGAGATAGCCTCCACAGAGATTGGAAGCGGGTGATCATGGACGTAGTTCTGACCGAATTCGGAAGCCATCAACCGCAGCTGGTCCGCCGAGATTTTTGGCATGAAAATCGGGGCACTCGACTCAATCACGCGCTCGGACAAGCTGCCGGTGGTCGGAGCTTCGCCCGGACGCAGCAATGCTGTTACGTATTCATCGAGGTAACGAACCATCGCGGGGTAGGTGTGATCCCCGAAAACAACCCGCGAGGTGTCGGGATCGCTCTTCATCTGGACGGCGACGCACGTGGCCGGCACGTGTCTGCTGATGGTGGATGTGACCGTCGTGAGGATGGCGTCGATGTCCACCCTCGCTTGCACGGCGAGCACCTCGCTGTAAAGGTTCACCGTTGCGTCGGCAACTGCAGCGAGGACTTGAGCCCCTCGTGGGCTGTCGAGCGCGTTGGGGGTGGTGCTCACGCTGTACTCATATATACAGACACTCCGACCACGAGCGGTTGAAGCCTCGCTTAACGAGCTCACTGGAGCAACCAAAGAGCTGCGGCTGGTGCTGACCGTCTAGGACTTCGACCGAGCGACTGCGTTTTTTCGAGATGCCCTGGGCTTACCCCAGGTCGCTGCCTGGGAGAACGATTGCGGTCGTGTGGTGCTCCTCGATGCCGGGAGGGCGACGCTCGAGATATTCGACCAGGCAGAAGCCCGCGCGATCGACCGGGTTGAGGCGGGGCGGCGAGTCGCCGGCCCGGTCTGGGTGGCTTTCAAGTGGCGCACTGCGAAAGGTCGCCGGGGATCTGGCCGCCGCGGTGCCAGGATTTTCGGCGGTCCGGTCCTCACTCCGGGGCGATCGCAACGTCCGCGTCACAGGTCTCGACGGCATCCAGCTGACCCTCTTTGCGTCCGTTCAGTGAGGGCAATGGGACGCCCTGCGCCAAGCGAACGGATGGGTTTCCGCACCGGACGGCCAAAAAGACCGAGTTCTTAATCTGACGTTGCCAAAGTCATTAAGCGCACCTAACCTTTTGCGGCTACACTTGGAATCTCGCGGGTAAAAACCGGCCCGCTTCCGGTGTTCTCGAGAGAGCCAGGTTGGAGGGAGGCGCGTGGGCCTTGGGTTTTCACAGGCGGTCGGCGATCGATCGAGCCACGCCGGCGCCCGCGCCGACCTCTCCACCGTCGAGGAGCTCCAACGACATTTCGCGCGCGAGCTCCACGACCAGGTAGCTCAGCCACTGATAGGCCTGATGCTCGAAATCCGAAGCCTCAGAGTCGAAGCAGGCGGCGATCGTGACATCTCGGCGGAACTCACCGCGCTCGAAGAATCGGCGCGTCAGGTGCTGCGCCAGGCACGCGAGATGATGGTTGACCTTCGCGAGCGGAACGATCTCAGGATCAACCTGATCCAGGTGCTCAAGAACGAAATTCCGGTGCCGCCGGGCCATGACCTGAAGCTCCAGGTTTCGTCGCGCTGGCCGCGCCGCATCAATGGGTGGGCGGCATACAACCTCTTGCGGATAGCCCAGCAAGCTGCGGCCAACGGTTGGCGGCACGGGCGGGCTCACAGGATCGACGTGATCCTTGATGTTGACGCCAGCAATCAGGCGGTCGTTGTCGTGCTCGACGACGGCGCGGGTATCGACGATTCCCCGTATGGATTTGGGATGATCGGAATGCGGGAACGCGCGGTCATCCTCGGCGGATCATTTGGCGTGCAATCCAGGGAGTCGGGTGGAACCAGGGTCGAGATCCACGTGCCTCTGGACCGGATCCGATGAGAGCGCCGGCCGATTTGGTCAAAGTCCTGGTTGCCGATGACCAGACGCTTTTCCGGACAGGACTCGCTCGCATGCTCTCGTCTGATCGTCGAGTTGAGGTGGTGGGTCAGGCTCGCGACGGTGAGGAGGCGATCGAGCAGGCGCTTGCGGCCAAGCCAAACGTTGTGCTGATGGACCTGCAGATGCCAAGGGTCACGGGCGTCGAAGCCACCCGGAGGTTGGTCCAGGAAATTCCAGGACTCCGTGTCCTGGCTCTCAGCGCCTACGCCGACAAGGCGATGGTGGGAGAGGCCCTCGCGAGCGGAGCGGTGGGTTTCGTCGACAAAGACGTGAGTTTCGAGGACATCCTGGACCGCATTCTCAGCATCGCGCCGGCGAGCGCCACGGGGCTCAAGCGAGTGCGGGCCAAACTCTCGCACCGCGAACTGCACGTCCTCAGGCAAGTTGCGGACGGGCTGTCCAACAAACAGATCGCGAGGCGGCTTGGGATCAGCGAGAAGACGGTCCGCAACCATCTGAGTCGGGTCTTCAACAAGCTCGGAGCGACCAACCGCACCGAAGCGGTGATGCACGCGATGCGGGCGGGTCTGGTCACCGCCTGAGGCGCACTCTCTAACCGTTTAGGGAAGGGGGCCGCCTCCGGCAAGGCGGACCCCCCCTTCCCCGGCCGAACGGCATCGCCGTCGTCCAAGCCGGGCTTGCCGGAACCCTGCGCCCCGACCGTAGCGGCCAGCGGTGACGCGCTCAATGGGTCATTCGTCCTACCCCGGCCGAATAAGCCCGCAATAGGGACAAATGTCCCCTTGTTGTCGCACCGGTTCCTTACTAACGTGGGCACAAACCTGCACGGGAGAGGTGGGAGGTGATCGCACGCCGGCAAGTGCTGTCGCGTCCGTTTCGACTTTGGCGTGTGACGCGCGCCGTTCGTTTCCGCGCGCTTCGCGCGCCAAAGGGCGCGACAGAACAGAGGTGAAACCATGATCCAAAGCGCTTCGGCAGTCCTTCCTCGAGTGGCAAAGAGCGACATCGCGTATGCGGGATTCTGGCGGCGCCTGCTCGCCTACCTCATCGATGGGACCCTGCTTGCAGGCGTCGAGCTCGCCCTCTACTCGACGGTGCATGTGCTCGCGCCGGACAACCTCGACGCGGTGGCGAATATCGTGCCCGTCGCGGTCGCGATCGGCTGGGCGTACTTCGCCGTCCTGGAGAGCTCGCCGGCGCGCGGCACGCTCGGCAAAGTTGCGCTGGGCCTCTATGTGGCCGACCTGCACGGCGATCCGATCACGTTTGGACGGGCCGTCTTCCGCAACGCGCTGAAGTCGGTGTCGTGGCTCGTCTGTGGGATCGGCTGGGTGCTGGCAGCCGTTACACCGCGCAAGCAAGCGCTCCATGACCTGCTGGCGGGAACCCTGGTGCTCAGGAAAGTCAACTACTTCGTGATCGGGCCGGAGGCTCCCACCGAGCCCGGCGATCACTGGGACGGCAAGCGTTGGGTGGCCTCCGTGCCACCACTGGAGAAGTCATAGAGATGGCAGCGATCGGGCAGACCAGACCGGCTCCGACCACCAACATACGGACCCCGCTTTTCATGCTCGGCGTCGGGCTTGCCCTGATCGCGTTCCTGGTCATGTTCGCGTTCGGCATCATCTTCGCCAATCGTTCCCAGACAGGCAGCCAGGTCCGAGTCGTGGTTGCCGCACAAGATATAGACGCGCGCGAACTGATCACCCCGGACATGCTCACGACCGCCGCCATCCCCTCCACAGCCGTGCCGCCGCATTCTTTTCTTCGCGCAGCCGACCTCACGGGTTTTTCGGCGCTGGTCGCGATCTACAAAGGCCAGACCGTCACCGGGAACGTCGTCGCCTCCAATCCGGACCAGATCACGCCTTCCTCGTTTCTTCCAATACCTCAGGGCTACATCGCCCTGACCCTTCCCACCAGCGAGCAGCAGGGCGTGGCCGGCTTCATCGCCCAGGGCGACTACATCGATGTGATCGCGACGGTCAACACGCAGCTGTTCTCGCCAGTCAGTCCGCGCCAGGTGACCCGGACGGTCTTCACAAGCGTCTACATCCTTCGAGTCGGCCCGCAATCCGTCGTGCCAAGGCAGGGCCAGGCTCAGGGACTGTCAAGCAGCATCACGGTGCTGATGAGCCTTTGCGACGCGCAGTACATGGACTGGCTGCTGAGCAACGCCACACTCAAATACGCGCTCCTGTCCTATCGCGACTACACGAAGCAGCAGGCGCCGCCCGACCCCGCATGCCCGTCGACGGCAGCCCCCGGAATCATCGGCCCGGCGCAGGTCCAGGGCCGGTGGGGCTTCTAGGGCGATGATTGGGTTGGGGAGACATTCACGCCGATGAGGCCGCGCGCGCGCCCCGGCGGATGGGATGGGCCTGCGCCCGGCCGGCCTGTGCTGACCGCCGGCGAGCATCGCGACGCGCCGAGGCGGCCCGACCGGCCGTGGCCGTCGTTTCACGATATGGTCTCCAGACTCTCCACGCTGGAGAGCGCAGCCGTCTTCTTCAGCCTGCCGGAAGCAATGCTCAGGGCACTGGCCAGGCGGCTGCGGAGAATAAAGGTCTCCGCCGGCGACATGATCGTGTTCCAAGGCGAGCCGGGAGACACGATCTTCATCATCGAACGCGGCCGCTGCCGGATGGTGGTCGAAAAGCCACCGAGCATCGTAACGGTGGCCCTGCTGTCTGAAGGCGACTTCTTCGGCGAAGGGGCCACCCTGCTGAACAGGCCCCAGCAGGCATCTGTATACGCCCAGACGGATTGCTATCTCCTGGCGCTCGACAGGCAGGCGTTGCACACCACGATGGCCGGTCGGGAGCACCCGGCGCTGGACGAGCTTCGTCAGGTCGCCGACCAGCGCTTCAGGGCTTTTGCTGATACGAGCGTTCAGGCCACCTGGGGCCTGCTGCTTCAGGAGGCGACCGTGGTCGGTGTCTACTCGCCCAAAGGCGGTTCTGGCGGCACGTGCATTTCACTCAACCTGGTCGGCGCACTGGCGCGCCGTTACCCCGGCGAGGTCCTGCTGCTCGACCTCGATTTTCCCTACTCGCATTCAGCCCTGCTCGCGGGACTGGTGCCCACGAGCTGTCTCGCCCGCATGTCGTCAGTGCCACAAGGATCGTTTGAAGAGGTTCTGCTGAGCGCCGTTCTTTACCACCCCAAGGGGCCGATGATCCTGCCCGGCGCCTTGCGTCCGGAAGAGGCGGACGAGATAACGCCCGAGCTGATCACAAAAGCAATCAGCGTTCTGCGCAAGAGCTTCAGCTACATCGTCGTCGACCTGGGCGTCACCATCACCGACTCCACCCTCGCGCTTTTCGATCTGACACAGCATGTGGTTGTCGTCACCGCCCCCGAGCTTTCCGCTGTCAAGAGCGCGGCCGACGCGATTGACATCCTGGTCCAGCTGGGCACGCCTCACGACCGTCTGTCGGTGGTGCTCAACAACCGCTCGTTCAAGCCGGCGGTGACCAAATCAGCCGTCGAACGAAGCCTGAAGCGCGATATCGACGTCCAGATTCAGTTCGACGGCTCGCGGCCCGAGCAGGCAGCAGTGGACGGCGTGATCTTGAGCATCACCAATCCGCGCAGCGAGATCGCCAAAGGCTGCGAGGCGCTGGCCGCGTTGCTCGATTCGAAACACGGAAGGCAGCGCGGCCCCGAGCCGGCGGCAGCGCCTGCCGGGGGTGAAAGCGTGCTTGCCGGCGTTGGAGAGGCAGACTGATGCCGTCGAGGTCGCCGGTGGGGGTGATCCACCAGGCCACCGCCGGGATCAGGCGCTCTGCGCTTCGTCGCCAGCTCCAATCGGTGGCCGCCGGCAAAAGCACCGCCTTGTCGATTGACCTCGACCAGGCCGGCGTGGATGTGGGCGAGGCAATCGAGGAGATCACCAACCGCCTTCCTATGGAGAGCATGCCGGTGCAGCGGCTGGTCTTCGCATTCAAGCGGTCCGGCACGGCCGACCGCGTTGTCGAACGGCTGGCCGCGAAGAGTCCGCAACAGCGCGCTCGGAGCGCCCGGGTGGTCGGTGCCCTCCAGCTGACTGAGGCGGTGTCGTGGCTGGCCGCCCTTCTCGGGTCGCGCGACCGGGCCGTTTCGGACGCGGCCGCACGGGCGCTGGGCAAGATCGGCGGGGCACGAAGCGCGACCGCTCTCGTGCTGGCGATCCAGCGAAGGGGACTGAACCGCAGGCTTGTCGCGGAGCTCGCCCGAGCCGCCCCCGATCTCTTTGTCGAAGTGGCGCTGACCGAGCCCCAGCGCCCTGCGGTTCGGCCCGCTCTGGCGATCGCGGCAGGCCTGCGTCGCCGGCAGACCGCCGTCGGCCCCTTGATCGGCCTGCTCGAGCGCGGCAGCCGCCGCGAGCGAGTGATTGGCTGCCGTGCGCTGGGCTGGATCGGCTCAGGGACAGCCGTCCCCATCATCACCAGGGCTCTCGGCGACCGCGACTGGAAGATCAGGATGTCGGCCGCGAAGGCGCTGGGCGCGCTTCGCGCGCAATCCGCGAAGGACGATCTGAAGTATCTCCAGATCGATCGCAACGCTCGCGTCCGCAAAGCAGCTGCGCAGGCGCTCTACCGCCTGAGACCAAGATGACGGTGGAGGCTTCGCCCAATGGCGCTTAAAGACAGGCTCGAAGCGCGCCGGCGCCCTGAGGCAGGGCATCCCGTCCTCGTCGACACTACGCTGAGCGTGCTCGCCGGCGCGCGTGAAGAGCCGAAAGCCCCGACGCCGGCGCTGCGCGAGGAGGCGGTTCCGAAATCGGCGGGGCTGACGACCACGCTGGCCGCGGCAAAGGCCGCCATACACGCTCAGCTCGTCGAGAGGCACGCCGATGAGATCGACATCACCGACCGCGAAGGGGTGCGGTCTCGCATCACGACCCTGGCCGAGGAGCACGTCAAGACGACGGGCATCGCGCTCAACCGGCTCGACTACGGACACCTGGTCGACGCTCTCCTGGACGAGGTCCTGGGGCTTGGACCGCTCCAGGCCTTGCTGGAGGATCCAGCGACCACCGAGATCATGATCAACCACCCTCAGCAGATCTATGTCGAGCGTGCAGGCCGCGTGAGCTTGAGCCCGATCGTCTTCGAGAGCGCGGCCCAGCTGCGGCAGGTGATCGACCGCATTGTCAGCACGGTCGGCCGGCGCGTCGACGAGAGCTCTCCGATGGTCGACGCGAGGCTCCGTGACGGCTCTCGTGTCAACGTCGTGCTGCCTCCGTTGGCCCTGGATGGCCCCTGCATGACCATCCGCAAGTTCTCCCGCGACAAGCTTCGCCCGGCCGACCTGCTCACGATCGGCAGCGCCAGCCCCGAGATGATCGAGTTCCTTCGGATCGCGGTCCGGAGCCGGCTCAGCATCCTGGTCTCTGGCGGCACGTCGTCGGGCAAGACGACCCTGCTCAACATCCTGTCGAGCTTCATTCCCGCGGACGAGAGAATCGTGACCGTCGAGGACTCGGCTGAGCTGCAGCTGCGACAGAAACATGTGATCCGCCTCGAGTCGCGGCCGCCCAATGTGGAAGGCAAAGGCGCGATCGAGATCCGCGACCTCGTCCGCAACGCTCTGCGCATGCGGCCGGACCGCATCATCGTCGGCGAGTGTCGCGGTGGTGAGGCGCTCGACATGCTCCAGGCCATGAACACCGGGCACGAGGGCTCGATGAGCACCGTCCATGCCAACAGTCCAATCGATGCCTTCGGTCGCCTGGAGACGATGGTGCTCATGGGCGGCGCCGATCTGCCGGCGCGAGCGATCCAGAAGCAAATCGCATCTGCGATCGACGTCGTGGTCCAGGCGGAACGGGTGCGTGGGGGTGCGCGCAAGATCGTCAGCATCGCCGAGATCACCGGGCTCGTGAACGGGGAGACGCAGCTCCACGAGCTGTTTCAATTCCGGCAGTCTGGCGTTGACACCGAGGGCAATGCCGTCGGCCTGCACACCGCCACGGGGAATCAGTCAATTCATCTCGGCCACTTCGCCGAACGAGGCGAAACGCTTTCCCAGACCGTGTTTGAGCCGTCCGCGCTCAGCGGGGCGGCTCGAGGTTGAGATGACCGGAATCGTCGTCCTGTCGCTGATCGCCGCGGCCGGCGTGTTGCTCGCCGGGATTGCTGTCGCCATCCCCGCCGCCCAATCGGCACCTCGCGACAAGCCGCGTTGGGAAGCTCCCTCTCCGCGCGGGAATTCGCTGCGCGATCGCATCAACCTCCCGTTCCAGGCTCTCGCCGAGCGTTCGAACCGGCAGCATCGCCTGAACGGCGGTCTGACGATAGCCGAGCATCTCGCTCGCGCCGACCTCAAGCTGCGCACGTCGGAGTTCGTGATGATCCAGGTCGGGTTCCTGGCGGCCGGCGCGCTGCTGGCGCTGTGGCGATTCGGGCTCGCTCCGCAGTTCGTGCTTGCCGGGGTGCTCGCGTACCTGGTCCCGATGCGGTATGTCAGATGGCGGCAGCGGCGAAGGCTCAAGGCGTTCAACTCTCGGCTTCCCGACACCGTGAGCCTGCTCTCCAACGCGATGAAGGCGGGGTTGTCGCTGCCCCAGGCGATCGAAGCGGTCGCCAACAACGCTTCGCCGCCGATCTCGGACGAGCTGTCGCGCGTAATCCGCGAGATGAAGCTTGGGAGCGCTACCCCTGTCGCACTCGCCAACATGGTGCGTCGGGTTGGGAGCGAAGACCTCGACCTGATCGTGACCGCGATCGGGATCCAATCGTCAGTCGGCGGCAATCTCGCGCGCATCCTCGATGGCATCTCGCACACGATCCGGCAGCGGATTCAAATCAAATCTCAGATCGGCGCCATGACGGCGCAGATGCGGGCGTCGGGATGGATCATCACGCTCCTGCCTTTCATCGTCGCCGCGGTGCTGAACATCATCACGCCGAGCTATTTCCGAGTCATGTTCACCGAGCCGGCCGGCCGGGTCCTTCTTGTGCTTGCCGGGGTGTCGATCTTCATCGGCAACGTTTTCGTCCGCCGGATCACCAACTTCAAGGTGTAAGAGTGGCCTTCCTTTACGTCGCGACCCTTCTCGGAGTGCTGGCCGCGGTGGGCGTGTTCACCAGCGTGTGGAGCGTGATGCCGCAGCCGCCGACCAATGCCGACCTCGTCGAAGGCCGCATTCGCATCTACGAGAAAGGACTCCCGTTGACGCTGGCGGAAATTGAGCTGAGACAACCGTTCCGGGACCGTGTCGTCCGCCCGGCGCTCAAGCGGCTCGGCCACTTCGTCGAGCAATCGACGCCCGTCAAGGCGCGGCAGGCGATCAGCGTCAGGCTCCATATCGCGGGCCGGCCTGGGGGCATGTCAGCGGGTGACTTCATCGCCATGCGCTACATCTTGACCGCCGTCCTGTGCCTGTTCGGAATATTTGTCGGAACGCTCCTCCACAATCCGCTGGCGCTGGCCATCTTCGCCGCGATGGGAGCGCTCGTCGGCCTGTACGGTCCGATCTTCTGGCTTCGAAGCCAGGTGAGGAAACGCCGCTCAGACATCCAGGCAGACCTGCCCGACGTGATCGACGTGCTTGTCGTGTGCGTCGAGGCGGGTCTCACCTTCGAGGCCGCCGTCGAGAAGGTCGTCGAAAAGTACGACCACGCCCTGGCCGGTGAATTCGGCCGGGTGATGCAGGAGGTCCGACTGGGCCGCCCGCGCCTGGACGCCCTGAATGACATGGGCCAGCGCACGGGCGTCGAGGAGCTCAACCACTTCGTGCAGGCCATCATCCAGTCGGAACAGCTGGGATCGGGCGTGAGTCGCATCCTGCGCATCCAATCTGACGAGATGCGCGTGAAGCGCCTGGTGACGGCGCAAGAGCGCGGCGCGCGGGCTTCGCTGAAGATGCTGTTCCCCATGCTCGGATGCATCTTTCCAACCCTGTGGGTCATCCTGCTCGGGCCTGCCGCCATTCTCGCCATGCGACTGCTGCGAGCCGGTTAGATGTGGAATTCGCAGCGAGGGCAGTCCGCGGTCGAGTTCGGAGCCTCCGCGATCGTTCTCGTCCTCCTGCTGTTTGGCTTGATCGACCTGGGCCGAGTGTTCTATTTCGACGTGGGCCTGACAGGTGCGACACGTGAGGCGGCGCGGCACGCCAGCTGGTTCGTCCCCCCGCCGTCGGGCAGTGCATCGCCGGGTACGAATCCGAGCCTCTATGACACCGACGGCTGGTCGCAAGATCCCTGCCCTTATGAACCTGGCGGAAATCCAACCGGGGACACAAACCCAAATCCCGGGATCAAGCAATCCGTCGACTGCAATCTCAACAAATATCACCTGCCGTCGTCGATCCTGCAGAACCCGACCACGACGTGCCCGGCACCTACTGACGGGAACACGACTTACAACCCGCCCTATCTGGACTCGACATATCCCGGCGCCGCGAACCAGCCGCTGCTTTACATCTGCTACGCGAACACACCGGGACTGGACCTGGCGACCGCACCGACCGACAACTCATACAAGGGCCTGGACGTGAACGTAATCCTGGTCATGAACTACGGATTTGCCGGCGGATTCCTGCCCGACGTGGTTGGCACCTCTCTCCACATCGTCGCCAACACGCACATGGTCATCGGCGGTTACTGACGTGCGAAGAGCGTTACAGAGCGATCAGAGGTCCCAGGCGATCGTCGAGTTTGCGATCGTGGCGCCGGTTCTCTTGCTCCTGATTTTTGGCGTGGTGGACTTCGGCAGGGTCATTTACGTCTACGCCACCATCAACCAGGGGGTCAACGAGGGGGCTCGGTCTGCGATCCGCGCCTCCGCGCTGCTGCCGACCAACAACGACGTCGAGACCGCGGTCAAGCAGCATGCGGTCGACGTCTCGCTGGCGAACCCATGCCCCAACGGGCCCATCACCACCGCCACGCCGCCCGCCAACCAGGGATGGATCTACATCACCGAGCCCGACGCGCCATCCGCCATCGAGGTGTTGTCACCAACGCTCGAAAACGCGCCGGGTGGGCAGATGTGGGGCAACTCAAATGGAACTTGCAGCGCGACCAATCCAGCCCACGACCACGCTCCGCTGCAGGTGACCATTCGCTACAACTTCGTGCCCTTCACGCCCCTGATCCAGCAGGTGACCGCCAACCACATCGTCATCAGCGCGTCCGCAACCTACAAGACCGAGTACTGAGTTGGTAAACGATCAGTCTCGAGCGCAGCGCGGCCAGGCGATCGTCTTGGTCGCCCTGCTGCTTGTGGTTCTGTTCGGCTTCGTGGGTCTTGCGATCGACGGTGGCCGCGGGTATCTCGACCGCCGGCAGATGCAGGCTGCGGTTGACGCGGCTTCGCTCGCGGCTGCGTACGACTACATGACGAGCACGAACATCGGCCACGCCGAGCTGGCGGGTCGAGACGTGTTCGCCAACAACGAACGGCTGTACATCGCTCCCGCGTGCACAGCGACGGCACTCACGCTCTCATGCTCGTACGGCGACGAGACGAACCAGGTCCTCACACTGTCGGCCGTCGACCATTCGATCGCCGGCGTCACGTTCAACGCTACGGCCACCCATCACGTGGGCGTCACGATGATGCAGGTGCTGGGCTCGGGGCCGACGATGGCCATCGGCGCAACTGCGACCGCACTGGCGCGCGGGACGGGGACCAATGGAGCTGCGATCCAGACCCTTAGCCCCGGCAACTGCAACGGAACAGCCGCGTCATTGACCTTCCAGGGCAACTCGACCACCCAGGTGACTGGCGACGTGTGGTCGAACGGCAGCATCCTGGATATGAGCGCCGCCGCCGGCGGGGCCGTCAACGGGAACGTCGTCGACGTTTGCGGGGCGCCTCCGGCCCTCAACACGCCGACTCCCTGGACAGTGAGCGGGGCACAGGTCAACGGTTGGAACATGCCGGATCCTGGCTATCCGAGTCCGCCCATCAACTCCAGTAACCGGACCTGGAACGCCGCCAGCGGCAGCGTGGAGCAGCCGGGGTCGTACACGGTCGATCCAGCTCTTGTCGGCGGCTCCGGCTGCTATTTCCTGGCCGGTGGTGTGTACGACTTCAAAGCCGGTTTCACCCAGAATGGCGGCTTCATAAGCAACGAGCTCAGGCCGCCCGACGAGCCCAACATGGCCGCGGCGGGGCAGCCGAACATGACGACGCTGCGTGCCGACCTGACGGGGGCAAGGCAAACGTCGATCGCCGTCAACGCCTTGCCCGGTGCCGTGCCACAAGGCTCACTCGTGTTCCTATGGGGCGGCGGTCAGGCGCAGCCGTTCACGGTCAGCGCAAATGCGAGCGCGGGGGCGACCACGCTCAGCATCACCAGGCAGGACGTGGTTGGAACCATCCCCAGTGGATCGCTTCTCACCGTCCGGGCGTTGAAGCAGTTCTGGGACCTGAGTGGAACGTGCAGCAGCTCGTTCACGTTGAGCTCGACCGGCACCAGCGGCCTTGGGACGGGTACGTACTCGGTGGAGGTAACCGCCGTGCGCTGGGAGGCCAACGGGGTCTCGTCCTGCAACGGGCCGATCTCG
>VBFV01000063.1 GCA_005881335.1 Chloroflexota bacterium | reverse complement strand
TCGTCTAGGAACTCGCGCAGCTTCGAGTAGGTTGACCAGTACTGGCCGAGGAACTCGCGCGCCACATCCCCCGTGATCCCCAGCTGCTGCGACAGGCCGTACTCGCCCTGGCCGTAGATGGAGCCGAAGTTTGCGATCTTGGCGAGGCGGCGCTGGCTGGGATCGACCTGCTCGATCGGAACCTTGAAGACCGCGGCCGCGGTGGCCGTGTGGATGTCCTGGCCCGCCTTGAACGCATCGAGCAGCATCGGATCGCCGCTCAGGTGCGCCGCGATGCGCAGCTCGATCTGAGCGTAGTCCGCGGAGACCATCACGTGGTCCGGTCGTCCCGCCTTGAAGGCGCGCCGGATGCGCTGCCCGAGCTCGGTCCGGATCGGGATGTTCATCAGGTTCGGGTTGGACGAGGCGAGCCGGCCGGTCGCGGTGCTCGCCTGCCCGAACGACGTGTGGACGCGACCGCTCATGGGGTCGACCAGCTGCGGCAGCGCGTCGACGTACGTCGATTTCAACTTCGAAAGC
This sequence comes from Chloroflexota bacterium, assembly GCA_005881335.1. Taxonomy (GTDB): domain Bacteria; phylum Chloroflexota; class Dormibacteria; order Dormibacterales; family Dormibacteraceae; genus 40CM-4-65-16. The sequence continues at coordinate 27,769 of VBFV01000063.1, read as the reverse complement.
TGGCGGTGCTCGAGGATCAGGCCGATGATCGGGTGCTTCTCGCGCAGCGCCTCGAGCGTGTCCGCATCGGTCGAGTAGCCGGTCTTGGTCCGCTTGCCGACCGGAAGGCGCAGGTCCTCGAACAGGACTTTCGCCAGCTGTTGCGGAGCGTTGAGGTTGAACTTCTGGCCCGCGACCTCCTCCACCTCCGTCTCGATCGCGGCCAGCTGCCCGGCGAGCTCTTCCTGCATCTCTTTGAGATACGACACGTCGATCGCGACGCCCTCCGACTCCATGTCGGCGAGCACGCCGGCGAGCGGCAGCTCGATCTCGTGGAACAGGTAGTCGACTCCGAGATTGCGCATCTCGGCCTCGAGTCGGGGCCGCAGGTTGAGGATCGCTTCCGCGCGGCGAGCAGCGAACTCGGCGGCTTCGTTCTCACCCACCGCCGACGGTTTGCGCGCGGCGCGGCCCGTGCCGAGCAGCTGCTCGGTGCTCACCAGCTCCATTGCGAGGAACTCTCGCGCGAGATCCTCCAACCGCGGATCACGTGATCCCGCGCCAAGAAGGTATGCCGCCAGGAACGTGCTGAAGGCCCAATCCCGCTTGCCGCCTCCGAGCGAGCGCAGCGCCAGCTCTGTTTCTTTCGCGTCGTGTCCGGAGATCGGCCGCCCCGACAGCGTGCTTGCCACCGCGTCCATCGCCTCCGGCTCGGTGACGTAAAAGGTCTTGCCCCCCATCGAGACGCCGAGGCCGAGGATGCGACAGCCTCGACCGGTGCCTTCGGTGAACGCGAAGACCCCGACGTCTTCGGAGCCGTCCACCAGGCTCGCGGCCTCGGCGGGATCCTGGACGATCGTCAGGCCGGCTGCTCGAGGCGCCGGCTCCAGGGCCAGGCTCGGTTGGACAGGCACCTGGTCCGGCGGCGGGAAACGGCTCAGCAGCTGGCGAAACTCGAGGTGGTCGAAGACCCGTCGTGCCTTGTCGTAGTCGTAACGCGTCCAGCGCGCACGCTCCAGCTCGAGCTCGACCGGCACGTCGCGGACGATGGTCACCATCCGCTTGCCCAGCCGCACTTTGTCGGCGTTCGCCTGGAGTGCGGTCTTCAGCCGGCCTTCGGGAAGCTCATCGACCCGCTCCAGCAGCGCGTCGACGGTGACGTAGTCCTGCACCAGCTTGGCGGCGGTCTTGTCGCCGACGCCGGGGACCCCCGGAATGTTGTCCGAGGTGTCGCCGCGCAAAGCCTTGAAGTCGATGAGCTGCGGCGGCTCGAAGCCGTAGCGCTGGCGCACCTGGTCCGGCCCGTACAGGAACGTGTCGGTGATGCCGCGGCGCGGCACCAGGGCCTCCACCGACTCGGTCACGAGCTGCAAGCAGTCGAGGTCGCCCGAGACGATGGTGACCGAATGCCCGCGCTCCTCGGCGATGCGGGCGAGCGTGCCGATGACGTCGTCGGCCTCGAAACCCTCGACTCCATAGATGGGGATCGACAACGCGCCGAGCAGCTCGCGGACCATTTCGATCTGCGGACGGAGGTCTTCGGGCATCGCGCGCCTTCCGGCCTTGTACTGCTCGTACTCCTGGGAGCGGAATGTGGGTTTGCCAAGATCGAACGCCGCGATGGCGTACTCAGGACGTGACGCCAGCACGATCGCCAGCATCGAGGTGAAGCCGTAGACGGCGTTGGTCACCCGGCCGTCCGAGGTGCTCATCGGCGGCAGGGCGAAGAAAGCTCGATAGATCAGGCTGTGGGCGTCGATCAATATCAGGCGCCCTTTTCTCCCCTTCGCCACGTTCGGATTTTACGTACGTCCGGAGCGACACCCCGAGCGGGGTTGGCGCGTTCAAATAGGAGGGATGGCGAGGACCGAAGGGTAGAATGGACCCGAGGATGAAAAACCTCATCGAGGTGTCCGTGGACAGCATCCGCATCCACATGCCGACTGCCCAGCACCTCGTGATCCTCAAGGAAAAGGAAGCCGACCGATACCTGCCGATCTGGATCGGTTCGTTCGAGGCTCAGGCCATCGCCACCAAGATCTCAGGCAACACCCTTGGGCGCCCGCTGACCCATGACCTGATGGCGACAGCGTTCGGCGACCTGGGCATCAGCATCCGGCGCATCGTCGTCACGCGCCTTGCCGACCAGGTGTTCTACGCCCGCCTCTATGTGAAGCAGAACGGGCGCGACCTGGACTTCGACGCGCGGCCGTCTGACGCCATCGCGCTCGCCGTCCGAGTCGAATGCCCGATCTTCGTCGCCTCCGAGGTCATGGAGACCGCCGGCATCATCCCCGAGGCCGACGAGGCCGAAGGCGACAAGGACAAGGTGGAGACTGTCGTCGACGAGGAGCGGCTCGCCGTGTTCCGCGACTTCGTGAACAGCCTGGACCTCCCCGAGCTTCCCGACGAGCCAGGCACGAAGGACGAGCCCGGCGCGCAGGACAGGCCCGGAGGTCGTCCCGGCCGGGGCTGACAACACGCCGCTCTCGGGCGAGTTTGACCTCGCCTTTCGGGTTTTCGTTGCGCTTGTGATCGGCCTCGCGCTCGGCACTGAGCGCGAGATCAGCGGCCACGCGGCCGGGATGCGCACGATGGCGCTCATCGGGGCCGGCTCGTGCTTGTTCACCGGGCTGGGTCTGATCCCGATTTTCGGCAAGACCGTCGACCCGACCCGGATCGCGGCCCAGATCGTCACCGGTGTTGGCTTCCTGGGGGCGGGCAGCATTCTCAGACAGGGCGAAGACGTTCGCGGCCTCACCACGGCGGCGATGATCTGGGTCGTTGCCTCGCTCGGGATGGCCGTCGGCTTTGGCTATTACACCGTCGCAGTGATCGCTGGCCTCATGGTCATCGTCACGCTGGTTTCGATCAAGCCGCTTGAAGAGCGCTTCATCAAGAACCGTAGAAACAGGCGGCTCACCGACCCGCACCCGCCCGAGCCGCCGTGACCCCTGGCAAGGTCGCGATCGTCACCGACTCGACGTCGGACCTACCGGCGCAGCTCGCCAGGTCTCGACGCATCACCATCGTTCCACTGACTCTCAACTTCGAAGGGCGCTCGCTGCTCGACGGCGTCGACATCAGGCCGACTGAGTTCTACCGCAAATTGCCGAACGCGACGACCCACCCGACAACGTCGCAGCCCGCGCCGGGACGTTTTGCCGAAACGTACGCGGAGCTGTTGAACACTCACGACGCGATCGTCTCGATCCACATCTCGGAGAGGCTGAGCGGCACCTATGCATCCGCTGTGCAGGGCGCGGAGCTGACCGACGCGAAGCGTGTGCACGTGATCGACTCGCAGCTCGCTTCGATGTCGCTCGGGTTGCTGACACTCGCCGCCTCCGAGCTCGTCGCGCAGGGCGCCGCGGCGGAAGCGGTCGTGGCCAAGGTGAACGACATGCGCGAGCACGTGCAGACGTATTTCTCGGTCGCCACTCTCGAGTTCCTGAGGCGTGGTGGCCGCATCGGCCGCGCGAGCGCGCTGCTCGGGTCGGTGCTGCAGGTGAAGCCGGTGCTCTGCATCCGAGACGGCCTCGTCACCCCGCTCGAGCGGGTGCGCACTTTCGACCGCGCACTCAACCGTGTCATTGAAATGACGCGCGCGTTGGATCGCGGCCAGGGACTGTGTGTGATCGTCGGGCACGCCGACGCCGAGGCGGATGCCGAGCGCGTGGCGCGGGAGCTCGAACCGGTCGCCGAGACTCTGATGATCCAGCCGCTCGGCCCGGTGGTCGGCGCTCACGCCGGACCCGGCGTGGTCGGAGTCGGGTGCTACCCAGCCGATTTGCTGCCGCTCGGCCTCAAGCGTGTCGCCAGCGCACAGACCCGGGGGTGACCGACTTGCTCACGCGACCTTCGACGGCGAGGGCCTGCAGGTGGGCCAGCCCCTCCTGGAGAGCGAGCCGCTTCTCATAAAAGTTGTCGCGCGGACCCCATAGGTCGAGCGCCACCTGCCAGCCGGACTTTTCTTCGCGACCGATGATCTCCACGATTTGATCCATCCGGCGCTGGTGGTGTGAGATCAGCGCGTCGACACGACTCGCAATGTCGGAGAAGGGGCGGCCGTGCGCCGGCAGCACCAGCTTTGGTTTGTGAGCCGCCATTCGTCTCAGCCCTTCGAGATATTCATGGAGCGGATCAGGCGTGCTCTGCGGATGCAGTCCGATGTTCGGCGAGAGCTCGGGCAGGACGTGATCGCCGGCGAATAGCAATCCATCAGCGCTGTCGTAGAGGCAGATATGGCCCGGCGAGTGGCCTGGCGTCCACTCGACACGGAGCCGTCGGCTTCCCATCTCGATCGATTCGGCGCCGTCGAGCTGCACCGACGGCTCGGCCGTCTTCACGACCTGGCTCAGCGCGCGTTGCGAGTTGCTCAAGACCTCGGCTTCGTCTGCGGGCACTCCGTTCACGAGCAGGTAATGCAGGACCTCTTCGACGAGATGCTCGAGCTCGACGTAGCGCGGATGCACGAGCGGGACTTCGAGTCGATGGATGTAGAGGTCGGCGAGGCCATCGCCCGCGAACGTGCCCGCCGCGCCGTAGTGGTCGGGGTGGATGTGCGTCACCACGAGGCGGCGCAAGCGGTGGGCGCCGAGCTGCCTCAACGCCCTCTGGATGGCTTCGACCGACTCGTCGGAGTTCATGCCGCAATCCAGCAGGTCCGCCTCGCGGCCGTCCGGAAACACGAAGACGTTGACGAGCCCGTCCTCGAACGGGATCGGCAGGCGGAGCTCGAACACGCCCGCCGCAACCTCGCTCAGCGCGAGTTCAATCGCCACCCCGGCATTGTCCATGACCCGGCTAAGATGAGTACCAGGCCGTACTCGACCGTACTAAAAACGAAACCGATTGCTGCATTGGAGGAGCCGATGTCTGAAGTCCAGATGACCCCCGACCAGATCGTCGATGCCATGCCGAACTACCTCATCCCCGAAAAGGCCACGACCACCAAGGCGACGATCCAGTTCGACCTCAGCGGCGACGCGGGCGGCAAGTGGTGGGTGCGAATCCACGACGGCAAGGCCGAGTCCGGCAAGGGCGACCCGGGCGAGCCCGCGAACCTGACCCTGCTGGCGGACGCCCACGACTGGGTCAAGATCATGACCGGCGAGATGGACGCGACCGCCGCGTTCATGCAGGGCAAGCTGAAGATCAAAGGCGACATGGGGCTGGCGATCAAGATGCAGTCGATGTTCCGGAGGCCGAACTAAGCGCCTAGAGATTGAACTTCCAGGTGCTCAGCCTGGAGGACATCTCCTTTTCCAGGTTCAGCGGGCCCGAGTGCAGGTCCATGATCACGACGTGATGCGGCGTGAGGGCGATGCGCCGCCCGTCCGGCAGCTTCACGGCCTCGACCGCGTTGCCCCACGAGATCGTCTGCAGGTCCGGCACGGGCTTGATGTTCACCTCCACCCAATGGGCGAGGTCCGCCGAGCCCTCCCGCTGGTAGGTCGAGATGATCATGACCGCGAACAGGCCGGCGTCGGGCGAGCACTGGGGCTGGCCTGACGGGGGAGTGGTACAGGGCACGTTTGTGATGTCGAAGGTCAGGTCCAGGCCGGACGGGCTCTGGATCGCCTGGGAGCGCTCGATGTACTTCCAGCTACCGGGGTAGCAGAAGGCCCAGCCCGCCTGCAGATCCTCGTAGCCGTGGTCGCCCTGCGCGCACTTGAGATTGCCGCCGATCTGAGGTACGCTCGGCACCGGACGCGGGCCACTCGGCTGGCAACCGACCACCGCGGCCAGGATCGCGATCGCGACCAGGAGTTTCCGGGGGAATGGCAGCGGGGACGGCATCGGCGACTAATTGTGCGGGAGCGGGTACGCATGTCGGTGCAGGCGTTCTGACTCTCGGAATCCAAACGTTGCCGTTCCGGGTAATGAGTTTGGAGGGGGGTTTACGCAATGGCAGTTCGGAAGAAGACGGAAAACGCTCCGGCGGAGAGGCTCGAAGCTGACAGGAGACGGCTGGAGCTCCTGGCCGCGCAGTGCGGCGAGGAGGCCGGCCTGCACCGCCCGTTGAACGACGTGACCGGCGGCGTGATCACGGGGATTCCAGAGGACACCGACCTCGCCCAGGCGCTGTCCGACCCGGAGACGACGGACTTGCTCGTCCACCTGCTCGACCAGAACCGGGAGCAGGTCGAGCGCGCCCTGGAGCGGCTGCGCGAAGGCGCCTACGGGATCTGCGAAGGCTGCGGCCGGCGCATACCGGAAGCCCGGCTGAAGTACCAGCCGGCGGCAACGCGCTGCGTCGAATGCCAGGCCCACTGGGACAGACTCAACGGAAGAACCGCCTAACTCTTGTAGCGCCGGAAGCCGTCGGTGTCCCGGATAGTCCGGACTATCCGGGGTTTGCCAAGGACTTCACTTCGCTATGTCCGGACTAACCGGAGGTCTCTTCAGACGCTCGACTGACTGCGTCCCCTGCCGGCCCGCCACGCGCCAGCGCCCAGCGCCAACCCCACGATGACCATCCCCGACCCGATCCAGAACCACTTGATGTCGCCGCTCATGTAGCTGCCCGGGATGTAACCGAGCCCCTGCCCGGCGAAAACCGCGCCCGCGAGCAGGATGATCGCGCCGACGACCGCGAGCCCGCCCCTCACACCCCTCCGTACACGACCGACTTCTCCTCGGTGTACTGCAGGAACGCCTCCACCCCGTGCTCCTTGCCGAATCCGGACTGCTTGGTGCCGCCGAAGGGCAGCTCGTCGTGGGCGATGACGATCGAGTTGACCCAGGTGTAGCCCGCCTCGAGCTCCTGCACTGCGCGGTGCGCGGCCGCCATGTTGGCGGTCCAGATCGAGGAGCCGAGACCAAACTGCGTGTCGTTGGCCAGGCGCAGGCCTTCGTCGAGATCTTTGATCTTGCGCACCGGGAGCGCCGGCCCGAAGACCTCTTCCGTCCACATCCGAGCGCCATCGGGCACGTTTTCGACGATCGTCGGCTCGATGAACCAACCGCGCTCGTACTCCGAGCCCTCGGGCCGGCCGCCGCCGAAAACCACTTTCGCGCCGCGATCGACCGCGTCCTTCAACTGCGCCTCGACCTCCGCGCGCTGCGTTTCTGTGTGCATCGGTCCCATGCGGCTGTCCTTGTCGAGTCCGTTGCCGGGCTTGAGCTTGGCGGCGCGCGCAACCAGCTTTTCCATCAAAGCGTCGTACGCGCCTTCCTGCACGTAGAGGCGCTTGGTGGAGAGACACTGCTGGCCGCAGTTGAAGAACCGCCCGACCGAGATCGCCCGCGCGGCGCCCTCGAGGTCGGCGTCGTCGAGAACGATGCACGGGTCGCTGCCGCCGAGCTCGAGCGTGACTTTCTTCAAATTCTCGGATGCCTTCGCCATCACGCGCTTGCCGGTCGGCGTCGAGCCGGTGAGCGCGATCTTCCGGATCAGCGGGTGCGCGACGATGGCCTCACCGGTCGCCTGGCCCAGGACGACGTTGACGACTCCCTCGGGCAGGCCGCCTTCGATGAGCGCCTCGATGCACAGGAGCGTGGCCAGCGGCGTCGTGCTGGCCGGCTTCAGGACCACCGTGTTGCCCGCGGCGATCGCAGGCGCGACCTTGTTCGCCGCGAGGGTGAGGGGAAAGTTCCAGGGCACGATGGCGCCGCACACGCCGATGGGCCTTCGCACCACGAGCCCGTACGTCGTGAGGTCTGGAAGCCTGACGTACTGGCCGTGGATCTTGTCCGCCAGGTCGGCGAACCATCCGATGTTCTCTCCGAAACGGCGAGCCTCCAGTCGCGACTCGAGCAGCGTCTTGCCCTGCTCCTTGGTCAGGACGGGCGCAATCTCCTCGACCTTCGACAGCATGTGCTGCGAAGCCTTGTGCAAGATCTCGCGGCGCTGGTTCGCGGGCAGCTTCGACCACGTCGTGAATGCTTTCGCGGCCGCCTGCGCGGCCTTGTCCACGTCGGCGGGCCCGCCGGCCGGAACTTCGTCGACGACTTCGCCGGTGGCTGGGTTCCGGACCTCGTACGTCTTGCCGGACGCCGCCTTGGTCCGGTCTCCCTCGATGATCATCGTCGCCATTGGGCACCCCTCTTCAGTTCGCTGTTCAGTACTTCGATAAGGTTATCGGGATATGCCGGTCAGGTTGGAAAAGGACGGCGGAGTCGGCATCATCGTGCTCGACCGGCCTCCGGCCAACAGCTATGACTACGACTTCCTGCGGGCATTTGCGGGTGCGATCGACGACGCGCGCATCGACCTGAGCATCAAGTCGGCCGTCGTGGTGACGAGCGCGTCAGAGAAGTTCTTCTCGGCCGGCGCCGACGTGGGTGCGTTCGCCGCGGGCAGCCCCAGATCGCGTTTCATGACTGCCCTCATGGCGCATGAGGCGTTTCGCAAGATGGAGAACACACCGCTGGTTTTCATCGCGGCGATCGCGGGCCATTGCCTTGGTGGCGGGCTGGAGCTCGCGCTGGCCTGTGACTTGCGGTTTGCGGCCGAGGGCGGTTATCAGATCGGTCTGCCAGAGGTCAACCTGGGGCTGTTTCCCGGATCCGGCGGCACTCAGAGGCTGCCTCGCCTGGTTGGGCTCGCCAAGGGCCTGGACCTCATCGCAAACGCCACCACGCTGAAACCGGCCGAGGCCAAAGACGCCGGCATCGTCGACCGGCTGTTTCCGGACGCCGCCGCCTGCCGCGCCGGCGCGATCGAGTACGCGGCCAAGCTCGCGGCCGGTCCGGGAGTTGCCATCGGCCACGCCAAGCTCGCGATCACGCAGGGCTATGGCGGGCCACTCGACCTTGGTTTGGCCATCGAGCGCGAGGCGATCGGCCGCGTCTTCGTGACTGAGGACGCGGAGGAAGGCATCAAAGCGTTCACCGAAAAGCGCAAGCCAGACTTCAAGAGCAAGTAGTGCTACGCTGGCGCCTCGAAATTCAAAGCAGGAGGTGGCGTTTGAATGGCTGAAGTTGTTGTGACCGTTCCCGGCCGTCGGCTGCCTCCGGAGTTTCTTACTAGCTAATCCTCCGTCGGGCGGACCGATATCGCCCATGCGTGTGCAACCGGAGGATTTGGTTTGGGCACTCCCCGCGTCATCGCCGATTTCGGCGCGGAGTATCTCGTCCAGGACGGCGCCGCCGTCAGGCGCGCCGCCGCGCGGCGCTGCGACCCGGTAGTCGGGGACTGGGTCCTCCTCGAGGGCAACTTCATCGTCGAAGTCCTTCCGCGCCACACGGTGTTCTCGCGCAAAGCCGCCGGAGCGGAAACCAGGGAACAGGTCCTGGCGGCCAACGTCGACATCGCGTTCGTGATCGCAGCAGCGACCGACGTCAACGTGCGACGAATTGAACGCTATCTGACCATCGCCTGGCAGAGCGGAGCGGCGCCGGTCGTGGTCCTGACCAAGGCCGATGTCGTCGGCTCGACCGACCATCTGCGCCAGGAGCTCGAGGGCGCGTCGGCGAGAATACCTGTGGTCGTTACCAGCGCCGTCACCGGCGAAGGCCTCGACGAGATCGCACGCCTGCTTCAGCCGGCGAAGACCGGGATATTGCTCGGCCCGTCAGGAGCGGGCAAGTCCACCCTGATCAATCGCATCGTCGGTGAGGACGTCATGCGCACGCGGGAGGTCCGTCGCTCTGGCGAGGGACGACATATGACGAGCCACCGCCAGCTGGTTCAGCTTCCCAGCGGCGGCATGATCATCGACACGCCCGGCCTGCGTGAAGCCCAGCTGTGGGAAGGCGAAGACGCCCTCGCCAACGTCTTCGAAGATATCGAGGAGCTCGCGTTGCGTTGCAGATTCGGCGACTGCTCGCATGTCTCCGAGCCCGGTTGCGCGATCAAGGCTGCGCTGGCGGACGGCAGTCTGGAGCGCGGGCGTTTCCACAGCTACCACAAGCTGCAGCGCGAGCTCCGCGCGGTCGCAGTGCGAAGCGACGCTCGCCTTCAAGCAGACGAGCGTCGAAGGTGGAGGCAGATCGCGGTCGCGAACCGCGTCAGGGAACGTTACTTCCGGCGGTGAATTCCGTCCCAGAACGGGACGTGGCCCTTCGCGATCCGGTCGAGGACCCCGTCCGCCTGGGCCTGCGTGATCGTCTTGTGGTCGACGAGGACTTCCAGCCGCGGCTTCAGGTTGGCGACCAGCTTCGTCTCGAACTGTTCCTTGGTCATGCCCTTGTCCTTCGCCAGGTCGGAGACCTTCTGGCCCGCCTTCAGGTCTTTGATCAGTTGCTCCGGCTTGATGCCGAGCAGGTCAGCCTCGGCTTCGACCACGGCGCGCCGGATCGCTTTGCGGTCCGCGTGCCTGTCGCCGGCGGGCTGCTGCGTGCCGGCCGCGGTCGGGGTCGGATTTGGCGAGGGGCTCGCGGCGAGGGCGCTCACCGCGCCCACGCTGAGCAGCGCGGCGACGCCGGCCGCGCTCAGGGTCTTGACGGCGACTGCTGCAAACGGAGTCATTCGTTCTCTCCTCAGACGAGATTTGTGAGGTCGAGAATGGCGCGACGCTGTCAGACGCCGGTTGCGTCCGGGTCAGGTTTCTGTAACTAGCCGCGTGTCCAGAAACCGTCCGGGTCGAAATGCCGAATCGCCTCGAGCTCGGACTTTGTCGGCTCTGTCGAAACGGGTCCCCCTCCCAGCAGGCCGTTCCGCTTGCGCCAACCCGGGGTCCCATCGCCATATCCCGGGGAGGTGATGAACGAGACGCGGTCGACCAGACGCCGACGCTCGTGGCTCATCAACGTCACCCAGCGCCGGCTCAGGATCGCGATGTCCGCCCCTCCCCCGCTCCCCGGCAGCTTCACGCTCGGCTTTCGCGGGTCGCCGACATAGGAGGTATTGAGGTTGCCGAAGCGATCGACCTCGGCGCCACCGATGAAGCCCAGGTCGACGTTGCCCTGCGCCATCAAGGCCATGGCGTTGGACATGCGCGTCGCCCACAGCGCGCCGGCGACGTTCGGCGGATCGCCCATGGTGCCGAGAAACCCGGAGGCCGGCTGGTCGCGCATGAGTCCCACCTCGAACAGGCCGCGCGCGGTGGGCGCGTGCGCGTTGCGCGCGACCGCATAAGCGAGGATCGGCAGCCGCATGCCGACGAAGACGAGGTCGCCGTCGCGGATCTCACGCGAGGCGACCGCGACCATCAATTCTTGCGGCGTGTAGCTACTCATGGCCAAAGTCGGCGGGGACCGAAGGCCGGTGGTGCGTGATCCGGATCGCTTCCAGGTCGACCCCCTTCATATAGGACGCGCGATCCGGCACCTCGAGCACCTGGTGTCGCAACCATTGCTCGAATCCCTCGACGGACCGCGACTGCTCCGCGTAGTCGCGGTAAGCGGCGTGGTCCCTTTTGAAGTGGCCCTGGACCGGGGACGGATGCGCGCCGCCCGGCTCGTGCACCACCGCGACCACCTTCGTTTCCGGAAACAGGATCCGGTTCGGGTCGCTCAGCGTCACGTCGGGGCCGACCAGCTCCTCGCAGCTCACGACCACGCGATCGGCCGCCAATCCTGCCTCCTCCGTGATGCCCAGCGGTCCCCACGCGTGCGCCCGACCGTGCTCATCGGCGCGCTGCACGTGAACGATGGCGACGTCAGGCCGCACCGCCTTGACGTGGACGAGCCCGTCGCCGGTCGACAGATCGGGATTGGTGCGGAGGATGTCGCTGCCCAGCAGCGTCCGTGTGGGCAGGCTCGGCACGTTCCACGCCGCCGCCCACAACGCGAGCGAGATGGAGAAGTTGGAGTGGTCGCGCACTTCCAGGGGTACAGGGATGCGCTGCTCGGAGGCGCGGCGATAGCAGTGGCCGAGTCCTTCGGACACGTTGCCCACCCACGCGGCGGTCACGCGCCGCACGCAGCCCGCCCCGATGAGCTGGTCGAACAGCGAATCGGAGATCGGTCCGACAAGCTCGAGGTCGCGGCGACGCTGCCGGATCATCTCGTGCCCTGCTGCGAAAGGGATCAAAGCCTCGAGCCCCGTTCCCATCGCGACGGTTGCGCCATCGGGCACGAATCGTTCGACGGCTTGCGCCATCGACATGACTTTCGTCATGCCACTACTGCGCGATCGATTCCATGTACGAGCGGTAGTTTCGCTCCAGCTCCGGCATCGAGTCGCCGCCGAACTTCTCGAGAAAGGCCTCGGCGAGCGTCAACGCGACCACCGCTTCACCGATGACCCCGGCGGCCGGCACCACGCACACGTCGCTGCGCTCGTAGTGGGCCTCGGTCTTTTCTTTGGTCTTGAGGTCGATCGACTGCATCGGTTTCTTCATCGTCGAGATCGGCTTGATCGCGACCCGCAGGTCGATCGACTCGCCATTCGTCACGCCGCCCGTGATGCCGCCAGCGCGATTCGTAAGGTGTCGGAAACGACCCTCCTCGTAATCGATCTGGTCGTGAAATTCGGAGCCGCGCCGCGCCGCACCCTGAAACCCCGCACCGAACTCCACGCCTTTGATCGCATTGATCGACATCACGGCTTGGGCCAGCTTGCCGTCTAGCTTGCGGTCCCAATGCACGTAGCTGCCGAGTCCCGGCGGAACGCCGCGGGCGACGATCCGAAAGGTGCCGCCGAGAGTGTCACCTGCCTCGGCCACCTCATCGATTGCGGCCACCATGCGCTTCGACGCGTCAGGGTCAGGGCAGCGGACAGGCGAAGCCTCGATGTCCTCGACGTCGAGAATGTCCGGATCGATCCCCTCGAACCCGATGTCGATCGTGCCGATGGACTGCGTGAAGCTCAGGACATTGATCCCGAAGTGACCCAGCAACTTCTTTGCGACCCCACCGGCGGCCACGCGTGTCGCCGTCTCACGCGCCGACGACCGCTCGAGCACGTTGCGGATGTCGGTGTGGCCGTACTTCAGGGCCCCCGCCAGGTCGGCGTGACCCGGCCGCAACCGCGTCACGACCTTGGGCTCGAAGCCCTCCTTGGCCGCCGTCATCTGGGCGGTCCAGTTCACGTGGTCCTTGTTCTCGAGCACCAGCGTGACGGGGCTGCCGATGGTGAAGCCGCCGCGCACGCCGCTGACGATTCGGGCGACGTCGGTCTCGATCTTCTGTCGGCCACCGCGCCCGTGGCCGCCTTGCCTCCGGGCGAGGTCGCGACGAAGATCCTCTTCGGAGATCTCGAGACCGGAAGGCAAGCCTTCGATCACGACCGTGAGCTGGGGTCCGTGCGACTCCCCGGAAGTCAGCCACCTGAGCATGCAGGCGATGATAGAGCCCAGTGCCGAGAGCCCTTCAGGTGGCGCTCATCGACGTCGGCGGGACGCTGTGGCCGAATTCCTGGCCGATCCGCAAGGCAGACGCCGCGGGCCGCCGCCTCCGGATCCGCGCCGCGATGCCAGGAATCGAGCCGGCGACCGTCGACGCGCTGGCAGATGACCTGATTGAAAGCAGCCGGCCGGGCGACGAGGCCCGCGCCATCTCGACCGAAAACAAGGTCTCGATCAACTCGCCGGCCGAGATGCTCATCACCGGGTGTCTCAGCCGCTGCGGACTGCCGGCTGATGCGGACACCATCCGGCGCATCCGGCGGGCCATGTCGATCCCGGTCTCCGACCGCATGAGGCCGCTGCCCGGCGCCGTCGAGCTGCTGGCCGAGATCCGCGACCTCGGCATGCGCAACGTGATCGCCAGCAACACCTACTGGCGTGACGCGGACAGCTACTGGGAGGACTTCCGCCTCCTCGGCATGGCGGAGCATGTCGACGGGATCATCACCTCCGTCGATGCGGGGCACCTGAAGCCCCATCCCGCGGTGTTCGAGATGGCGATGCGATGGGCCGACGTTCCGGCTGAGCGCTGCGTCGTGATCGGGAATCGCGAGGAGAACGACATCGAGCCCGCACTCGCTCTGGGGATGCGGACGATCCTCGTCTATCCCGACGATCCCAAACCGGCCGCGAGCCGGGCGCACGCGACCGCGCCGGACTTGTGGGCCTGCGCCCGCGCGATCAGAGAGATGGCCGGCTAGAACATGGATTCATTGGTGGAGGCCACCGTCACCACGCGTCGACGACTCCGCTCCGATCGGGCGGAGCAATGCGGATGACGGCGGCCCGACCGAGCAGTGTGATGTTCATCACCCGCTCCACCGCCCGGCGTTGCACGTTCCCCCCGTGGAGACGGAGCTCCACGAAAATGAGAACGCAGCGGAAACCGTGATCTACCCGCCAATTCGAAAAGGTCTTTGTATGCAAACGCTGTCTTTACACTGTCAAACAAGGACGTGAACCAATTGCATCGCGAAGCCTTGCGAGACGTCGAACGTGTGGTGCTCACGCTCGACGTCAATGGAGAGGCGCGACAGCTCTTGGTGCCCTCGCACAAGACGCTGCTCGAAGTGCTGCGCGAGGACATGCAGCTCACCGGCACCAAGCACGGATGCGAGCTCGGTGAATGTGGGACGTGCACGGTGCTGATCGACGGCAAGCCGCAATTGAGCTGTCTGCTGCTGCCGATTCAGCTTCAGGGCCGAGCGATCACGACGATCGAAGGGATGGCGAACGGTTCGGACCTGCATCCGCTCCAGGTCGCGTTTGCGGAGCTCGGCGCGGCGCAGTGCGGATACTGCACGCCGGGCATCCTGCTTGCCGCGAGGTCGCTGCTCGAGGAGAATCCGCGGCCGGCGCGAGATGAGATCCGTGAGGCCCTCGCGGGCAACCTGTGCCGGTGCACCGGGTACACCAAGATCCTGCAGGCCGTCGAGCTGGCGGCGGACCGCTTGCGATGAGGGTCGTCGGCAAGCCACTCCCCAAGGTCGACGCCGCGGCCAAGGTGACGGGACGTGCTCTCTACGCCGACGACATCGCGCTCCCGCGCACGCTGCACTGCAAGATCCTGCGCAGCCCGCATCCTCACGCGCGCATCCTCTCGATCGACACCTCGGCCGCCAAACGCATCCCGGGCGTGCTGGCCGTGATCACCGGCCTGGACCTCCCGATCAAGTTCGGGATCCTGCCGGTGACGCAGGACGAGCGCGCGCTGGAACACGAGAAGGTCCGCTACGTGGGCGACCCGATAGCGGCGGTCGCGGCGACCGAAGAGGAAATCGCCGCGGCCGCTTGCGACGCGATCGCGGTCGAATACGAGGTGCTCGAGCCGGTGATGTCGATCGAGGCCGCCCTCCAAACCCCGAAGGACGAGCGCATCCAGGACTACGGGGGCCCCAACAACGTCCACAAGTTCGTGGCGCTGGAGTTCGGTGACGTCGACGCTGGGTTCTCGCGAGCGGACCACGTTCGCGAAGACGTCTTCTTTTTCCAGGGCAACACGCACCTGCCGATGGAGCAGCACAGCGCGATCGCGACCTATGTCGACGGGAAGGTCACGCTCTGGTCGTCAACGCAGGTGGTGCATTACGTCCACCGCGCCTTGAGCAAGGTGCTCGAGCTTCCAATGAATCGAATCAGGGTGATCGGCGCCGCGCACGGTGGTGGATTCGGAGGCAAGACCGATCCGTTCGCGCACGAGATCATCGTGTGCAAGCTCTCCATGATCACGGGCCGTCCGGTCAAGTGCACCCTGACTCGCGAAGAGGTCTTCTACGCGCACCGCGGCCGGCATCCCGTGCTCATGTGGGTCCGCACCGGCGTGACCCGCGACGGCCGCATCACGGCCATGCACTTCCGGAGCGCACTCGACGGTGGCGCGTACGGCTCGTACGGCGTGGCTTCGACCTTCTACACCGGCGCGCTGCAGACCGTGACGTACGACATCCCCGCGTATCGGTTCGAGGGGTGCCGCGTGTTCACCAACAAGCCGCCGTGCGGGCCCAAGCGTGGCCACGGCACGCCCCAACCGAGATTCGCGCTCGAGCTGCACCTGGAAAAGATCGCCCACGATATCGGGCTCGACCCTGTGGAGCTGAAGCGGCGCAACTTCGTCCAGCCGAACACGCGGACCGTGAACTGGCTTCGGGTCACCTCATGTGGCCTCGAGGAGTGCACGGACCGAGTCATCGACGCATCGCGATTCCACGACCGCGAGAGGCGGCCGGGGCACGGCATGGGGTTTGCGATCTCCAGCTATCTCTCCGGTGCGGGCACCGCGATCTACTGGAACGACATGCCCCATTCCGAGGTGCAGATCAAGGTCGACCGCGGCGGCGTCACCGCGTACTGCGGAGCGATGGAAATCGGCCAGGGCTCCGATTCGGTGCTCGCGACCATCGTCGCCGAAGAGCTCGGGCTGCAGCCCTCGGACATCAGGCTGGTGACAGCCGACACCGACACGACCCCGATCGACCTTGGCTCTTACTCGTCCCGGGTCACCTTCATGGCCGGCAACGCCGCCCTGGAAGCGGCACGCAAGATGCGCGCGCTGTTGGTCGAAGCGGTAGAAGCAAGCGGCCGCGGGTTCGATGACGTCACCTTCGAAGAGGCCAGCGTGCTGGCTGAGGCGCGGTTCGGCACCCTGACGACCGCGGGCAGCTACACGCCGCCGAAGATCGCCGGACCCTACAAGGGCTCCGGCGTCGGACCAAGCCCCGCCTACAGCTACTCGGCGTGCGTCGTCGACGTCGACGCCGACGCGCGCACCGGCTTGATTCGCGTCAACAAGGTCTGGATCGCGCACGACGTCGGACGCGCGATCAACCCCCTGCTCGTGGAGGGCCAGGTCGAAGGCAGCGTGTACATGGGCCTCGGCGAAGCGCTCATGGAGGAGCAGGCGTTTCGCAAAGGCCTGCACAAGTGGCCGTCGATGCTCGAGTACAAGTCGCCGACTTTTCTCGACATGCCGGAGGTCGAGACGTTCATCGTCGAGACGATCGACCCCGAAGGCCCATACGGGGCCAAGGAGGCGGGCCAGGGCCCCCTGCTGCCGGTGCCGCCCGCGGTGTGCGCCGCGGTGCACGACGCGCTCGGAGTGTGGATCGACGAGATACCTGTCACGCCAGAGAAGGTGATCGAGGCCCTGCGCCGTAAGGAGAAGGGCGAGCCGCCCCGCTACGGACCACAACGTTTTCCGCCGATCCCTTATCCACCGACCATCAAGGTGGAACCGCCACCCAAAGATGCTGCGATTACCGCGATTTAACTATCTCCGCCCGGCGACCGCTCACGAGGCCGCACGCATGGCCGCGGAACTTGGCCCGCGCGCGATGTTCGTCGCCGGCGGGACCGACCTTTTCCCAAAGTTGAAGCGCAGACAGTTCGAGGTCGACAGCTTGATCGGTCTCGATTTCCTACCGCGCGCAATTCGCAATGGATCGGATGAGTGCGTCATCGATGCGGGCGTCACGCTCGCGCACGCCTCACATGACCCGCATCTGAACGAGCGATTCAGCGGCTACGCGGAAGCCGCCGGCCATGTTTCATCTCCTCCGCTGCGCAATGCGGGAACCATCGGAGGAAATCTTTGCGTCGACACACGCTGCAACTACTACGACATGACGTACGAGTGGCGGAAGGCGGCGGGGTTCTGTTTGAAGAAGGACGGCGACATCTGCCTGGTCGCGCCGAGCAGCCCCCGCTGCTGGGCGGTCTCATCTTCCGACACCGCGCCGATGGCGATCGCGCTCGGCGGCGTGGTGACACTTGTCGGCGCCAGTGGAGAACGGGAGCTCCCCGTCACCGCGCTCTATCGCGACGACGGTGACCGGTACATGGCCAAGCAGCCCGACGAGGTTGTGACCGGTCTGCGCCTGCGCAGATCTCCCAACACACGGAGCGCGTACGTGAAGTTGCGCCGCCGGGGCTCGATTGATTTTCCAATCGCGGGCGCGGCCGTCGCCGTCGAGCTCGACGGTGATCGCGTCGAGAGCTGCCGGATCGTCCTCTCCGCGGTCGCTTCTTATCCGCTCGAGGCGAAGGCGGCTGAAGAATTCCTGAAAGGCAGACGCTTGCAAGAGGACGTGATCCGCGAAGCTGCGGAGATCGCTTCGAGGCCCGCCAAGCCACTGGACAATGCCGATCTCAGCCACTTCTGGCGCAAAAGGATGGTCCGCGTGGTGGTCGAGCAAGCTCTTGCACGAGCAAGCGACCAGCAGCCCGGCCTCGACGGTTAAGCTTTCAGGTCGGATCCCGTTGATTCATCATCCTTTCATCCAAAAGGGCCAGGGAATGGTTGAGTACGCGCTCATCCTTGCTCTGGTTGCACTGATCGTGCTCATCGCGTTGATCGCGACGGGCGGTCAGCTCCTGAACCTGTACTCGAACATCACGGCGACGATGTGCAACTACCACGTAGGGTGCTGATCTAGAAACTAAAACTCCTCCCCATTTATGGGGAGGTCGCGAATGCCCGCCGGAGGGGCCTCCGCTCAGTCGCCTATCGCCTCTGCCGCTGCCCTGGCCGCCCGCTCTGCGTTCTGCGCGATCAGCTCCATGTCCTTCTTGGCCAGCGCTTCGGGCGGGAACAGCGCATTGGTCAGCCCGACCGCCTTCACCCCCAGACGCAGGTAGGCGCCGACGTCTTCGATCGGCACTCCGCCCGAGACCCAGAAAGGCACCCCTCCCAGCGGCCCGTTCAGCGACTGGATGTAGCGCGGGCCGCCGACCGGGGTGATCGGGAAGACCTTGACGAGGGCCGCGCCCGCCAGCCGGGCCTGGTAGATCTCGGTCGGGGTCAGCGCGCCCAGCACACAGAGGATGTCTTCCTGCCGGCATGCGTCGGCGACCTCGGGCAGAAGGACCGGCGTCACGACAAAGGAAGCGCCTGCCTGCTTGGCTTCTTTGACCGCGCCGGGGTCCCAGACCGTGCCCACCCCGACCGGGTAACGACCCATGGTCGTCGCGATCAGGCCCTTGATCATGTCGAAGCACGAAGGGACGGTCTTGGTGATCTCGATCGTGTTCACCCCCGCCTCCATGGCGGTCAGGCAGGCCTGGAAGCCGGCGTCGGCGTTATCGGTGCGCAGCACACCGCAAAGACGGTTGGGAAAGACCTCGGCAATCGACCGCATCGACAGGTTGAGATTAGTCGAAGGGGCTGTGGCACCCACTACCAGGCTGGGGAGGGCCTCCACCCCACCGGCCAACGGAGCCTGAGTATGCTGGTACATACGTATGACCGGGGCCACCGCCACTGAGAGCTCCCGCGACCAGATCATCCGCGCGGCGGCCGAGTCCTTGCTCGAAAGCGGCTACTCCGGCACGAGCGTCAGGTCGATCGCGTCCAAGGCAGGCGTGGCGATCGGCAACCTCCAGTACTGGTTCCCCACCAAGTCCGAGCTCCTGGTCGAGGCTTGGCGCTACCTCACCGCGACCTCGGTCCAGGAGCTGCGCCGGACGCTGAACCAGCTCACCGACCCGCTCGAGGTCCTGGAGGTCG
Organism: Chloroflexota bacterium; assembly: GCA_005881335.1. GTDB lineage: Bacteria > Chloroflexota > Dormibacteria > Dormibacterales > Dormibacteraceae > 40CM-4-65-16. The sequence goes on along the minus strand of VBFV01000063.1, from coordinate 8,551 downwards.
GCGTGGAATCGCTGTGGGACTCGCTGCGCCGGCTCGGTGACGTCCAGCTCGCCGCCTTCGACCTCCTGGTCCAGGCGCCGCGCACCGAGCGCCTGCGGGCTTACCTCCCCGAGCTGTTCACGCGCTACCGCGAGGTGATCCAGGAGCAGCTCGACCGCCTGGAGGACGACGGGCGGATTCGCCTCACCGTGCCGCGCGACGTCCTGGTCCCGCTGGTGCTCAACACCGTGCTCGGCTTCGGGCTCTATTACGTCGTCACCCGAGACGACGAGTCCTGCCTGCTGGCCCTGTCCGCTTTTCGCCAGCTGGCGGGCAGCGTGATCGAGACCGTCGAGTGACCGTCCAGCTGCTCGACCGCGAGCTAGACCGCCTCGAAGGCCTCTGGTCGGACGGCCTTGCGGAGACGTACGAATCCTACCTCGACGCGGTCGGCCACTTCGACCCCGAGGTGCAGCCGAAGCTCGCCCTCGCGGCCGCCCTGATCGAGTCCGGTGTGCGGCTCCAGGGCCTGGGCGGTCGAGCCGCGCCCCCGACCACTCTTTTGACCGGCGACCTTTGCCTCGCCCGCGGCTCGCGGCTGCTCGCCGACAATGCGCCTTTGCCTGTGCAGGTCGCATTCGCCCGGGCCATCGAGGCGGCATCGTCCGCCGCCGCGGCCGAACAACCCGCGCCGGCTCTCCGCCAGCTGCTGCGTCAGTCACTGGGCACGACGCGTTGAGCCACCGCCTCGACTTCGCCACGACGCAGGCGACCGAGTTCGTCGACATCACCGACCGCATCCGTGACGAGGTGCGCCGCGCGGGTCTGCGCAACGGGCGCGTCCATCTGCAGTCGCTGCACACGACTCTCGGCCTCGCCATCAACGAGAACGAACCGCTCCTGCTGCACGATTTCGAGAGCCTTCTGGACCGGCTCGCGCCGGCCGGCGCGGGCTACGAGCACGACGACTTCGCGCGGCGCTTCGAGATCCCGATCGACGAACCGGCGAACGGGCACGCTCACTGCCGCCAGCTCCTGCTGAGCGCATTCGCCACGCTGATGGTCGAGGATGGCGACCTGGTCCTGGGTCGCTGGCAGTCCCTGTTCGCGGTCGAGCTCGACGGTCCGCGTCAACGGCAGGTCGCGCTGCAGCTGGACGGCGAGATCGTCCGGCGCGATGAGAAAGTTTCGCTCGAGGCGCTGGTCGAGCTCGAGCTGGCGCGGCAGCTCATGGTCGATCCCGAACCCGTCGCGTCGCCGATGCGCCGCCTGCGACGCTCATCCACGACGACTACGTCGACGAGAGCACGCATCGCCGGGGTCGGCCGACCGTCGCCGCGGCCGAAGGACCGGAGCGGGCGATCGCCGTCGGCGACTACTACTTCGCGAAGGCGACGCGGCTGATCGCACAGATCGGCAACGGCGGGGTGACGTCAGCGCTCGCCGCAGCGCTGGAGTCGGTTTGCGCCTCGCAGATCGACGATGTCGCCATGCGCGGCTCGTATCCGGGCGACCGGGATTCCTATATGCGCGTCATCCGCGGCAAAACAGCGTCGCTCTTCGCCGCCGCATGTGAGTCGGGCGCGCTTCTTTCCGGCGCCGCACCGGACGTGGTCCAGGCGCTCGGCCGCTTCGGCGACCTCCTTGGCACCGCCTTCCAGATGGCCGACGACATGGTCGACTTCAGCCCCAGCTCGGGCAAACCTGTCGGCCTCGACATTCGGCAGCGCGTGCTTTCGCTTCCGCTCATATACGCCGCCGAGGATCGGGTCGTGGGTCCCGAAGTGCGGCGCCTGCTCGCCGGCGCGCTTGGCGACGCCGAGGTCGGCCGGGTCGCGGAGCTGGTGACCTCGAGTGGAGCGCTGCCGCGAGTGCGCCAGGAAGCGCAGCACCTTGTCGACGCGGCCGTGCGCGAGCTCGAAGCGGTGGAACTGGACGGGCTCCGTCCGACGCTCGTCGGTCTGGCGCGCGCCGCGGTCGACCGAATCTCTTAGCGCGACCCGGAGAGAAGCCCGACCGTCCCCATCGCCATGCCCTGAAAACGGACACCTGACCATCCCGCCTGCTTGGCCATCGCGGTCAGCTCGTCCGGTGTCCGGTACGAGTCGACCGTGTCGCTCAGATAGCGATACGCCGCCGGCGCTCCAGATAACAGGCCGCCGATGGCAGGTAGCAGCGTCTTCAAGTAGAGCCGGTATGTGACGCCAACGACACCCTGCGGCGGGCGCACGAATTCGAGCACCACCGCCCTGCCCTTCGTGACCCGCGCCATCTCGCGCAAGCCGAGGATCGGATCGGCCAGGTTGCGCAGGCCGAAAGCGATGGTGGACGCGTCGAAGCTCGCGTCCTCGAACGGAAGCTTCAGTGCATCGCCCTCGATGAACTCGATCCCGGGATGCTCGCGACGCGCGACCTCGAGCATCTGCGGGCTGAAGTCGACGCCGACAACCCGGCCGTGGGGCCCGGCGATTTTGGAGAGCTCCGCGGTCAGCTTCCCTGAGCCGCACGCGACGTCCAACGCCGATCCGCCTGGCAAAAGACGCGTCTCACGAGCCGCGTGCCGGCGCCAGCCGGCGTCGGTGCCCGCGGAAAGAACGGTGTTGACCAGGTCGTAGCGGCGGGCGATTCGGTCGAACATCGACCGCACCGCCTGGGGATCGCGCTCAGCCAGCCTTACACCCGCTGCCAGATCGACGCGATGCCCTGGCCCACGCCGATGCACATCGTGGCCAGTCCGTACTCCGCGTCACGATGTCCCATCTCGCGCACCAACGTGCTGACCAGTCGCGCGCCGCTGCTGCCAAGTGGATGGCCGAGCGCGATCGCGCCGCCGTTGACATTGACTTTCTCTTCGTCCAGGCCCAGCAGACGAATGCACGCGAGCGATTGCGATGCGAAGGCCTCGTTCAGCTCGACGACTTTCATATCGGATGGTTGCAGGCCGGCCTTCTCGAGTGCTTTGAGGGACGATGGCACAGGGCCGATCCCCATGTAGTCGGGATGCACTCCGGCCGGTGCCGCGGACACAAGCCGCGCGAGCGGCTTCAGTCCTCGTTGCTTCGCCTTCGTATCCGACATCAACACGAGTGCTGTCGCGCCGTCGTTCAGGGGCGATGCGTTGCCGGCGGTCACCGATCCGTTTTCCGCGAAAGCAGGTTTCAGCTTGGCGAGCGCTTCCAGCGACGTGTCGGGCCGCGGGCCTTCGTCGTCTGCGATTGCTTGCACAGGGACGATCTCTTCGGCAAGACGTCCAGACTTTTGCGCGGCGATCGCCCGCTGGTGGCTGCGAACCGCGAAGGCGTCCTGGTCCTCGCGCGAAACCTCGTACTTCTGGGCCACTCGCTCGGCGGTCTCCCCCATCTGCAGGGTGCCGTACATCGCGGCCATCTTCGGATTGACGAGGCGCCAACCCAGCGCGGTGTCGTAGACGGTCTGGGGTCCGCGTGCAAAACCAGCGCCAGGCTTGGGCATGACCCAGGGAGAGCGGGTCATGCTCTCGACGCCGCCCGCGACCATGATCTCGGCGCCGCCCGACTGGATCTCGCGGGCCGCGGCGATGGTCGCCTGCATACCTGAGCCGCAGAGACGGTTCACGGTCTGGCCGGGGACTTCGACTGGAAAGCCCGCGAGCAGCAGCGCCATCCGAGCGACGTTGCGGTTGTCCTCGCCGGCCTGGTTGGCGCAGCCGAGGATGACGTCCTCGACCTCCGCCGGATTGACATGCGCTCGTTCGCAGGCTTCCTTGAGGACGATCGCCGCGAGGTCGTCCGGTCTCACGTCCTTGAGCTGTCCGCCGTAACGGCCCATGGGGGTGCGCGCCGTGGCCACGATCACTGCTTCCGGCATGTGCCTACTTCTTGGCAGCGCGCCTGGCGAGAAAGTTCTGCACGCCCTCGGCAAACTCCGGGCTGGCGGCCTGCGCCTCCTGCAGGTACGACTCGAACTCCATCGCCTCCTCGTAGGTCGACGTGAGCGCGTGGAGCACAGCCCGCTTCGCGCCCGCCACCGCCTGGCGTGGCTGCGATGCGAGCTGGTTGGCCAGGTCGCGCGCCTCTTCCTCCAATCGCTCCGCGGGGACGATCCGGTTGATCACGCCAAGGCGGTGCGCATCGACCGCCTGCAGAGGCTTGCCGGTGAAGAACATCTCGTAGGCGATCCCCGTGCCTGCGAGGCGCGGCAGCAGCCAGCTGACGCCACCGTCTGGAGCGAGCCCGATGTTGATGAACGCCTCGAGGATGTACGCCTCGGGAGTCGCGATTCGGATGTCGCAGGCGAGCGCGTAGCTCGCGCCGATGCCGACGGCGGGGCCGTTCATCGCCGCGATGACAGGCTTGGGCATTGTGCGAAGGCGCATCAGCATCGGCATGTACTCGTTGCGCAGCACGTTGCCGACGTCCTCGGGCGTTCGCATGCCCGCACCGGGCGCCATCTCCGTGACATCAGCCCCAGAGCAGAAGGCCCGTCCCGACCCAGTGAGCACGACGACACGCATCGCGTCGTCTCGCTCGGCCTGCTTGATCGCCTCCGCCAGCTGGGTGCGGGTGAGGGCGCCTATCGCGTTCATCTTCTCGGGCCGGTTGAAACGAATCCAGCCGATGCCGCCCTCGACCTCAAGGTTTATGTGCTGTTCGACTTCAGTGGCCATGTCTCACCGTCCTTTGAACACCCCTTTTCGTTTCTCCAGGAAAGCGTGCATGCCTTCCTTCTGATCTTCGGTCGCAAACAGGAAATAGAAGCTCTTGCGCTCCACGGCCAGGCCTTCCGACAGCGGCGCCTCGAAAGCCTTGAGCACCGCCTCCTTGGCCAGGCGAACCGCGAGCGGTGGCTTGGCGGCGAGCTCACGCGCAATTCGTTTCGCCACCTCGATCGTCATCTCGGCCGGCACGACCTTGTTGACGATGCCGAGCTCGTAGGCTCGCTGGGCGGTGACCGGGGCACCCGTCAGCATGACCTCCATCGCGACGTGCTTGCCGGCGGTGCGCGGCCAGCGCTGGGTCCCCCCGGCGCCCGGGATGATGCCCAGGTTGACCTCCGGCTGGCCCAGGCGCGCAGTGTCGCCGGCGACGATCAGGTCGCACATCAACGCCACCTCGCAGCCGCCGCCCAACGCATAGCCGTTGACAGCCGCGATCAATGGCTTTTTGAAGCCGGCGAGGGGAGCCCAGCGACCTGTCTGGTCGCGAAGCAGCTGATCGACGGCTGTCTGCTTGGCCATGTCCTGGATGTCGGCCCCCGCGGCGAAGACCTTGGGGCCTCCGGTGAGCACCGCCGCACGCACGCTGTCGTCTGCTTCTAGCTCGCCCAGCGCGGCGGCCACCTCACCGATCACCGCCGGGCTGAGGGCGTTCAAAACCTTGGGTCGGTTGAGCGTCACGGTCGCGATCGGGGGCTCGATCTCGACCAGAATGTGCTCGTATCCCATCGGGGCTATCATCGGCTAAATGCCGAATTCGAAGCTGATCGACTCCTATGGCAGGGTGGCGGATGACCTGAGGATCTCGGTCACCGACCGGTGCAACTTCCGCTGCATCTACTGCATGCCCGCCGAAGGCCTGAAGTGGCTCGCGCGCGAGGACATCCTGCGGTTCGAAGAGATCGTGCGCCTGGCGCGGATCTTCGTCGAGCGCTACGGCGTACGCACCATCCGCATCACGGGCGGCGAGCCGCTCGTGCGCGTGAAGCTCGAAGAGCTCATCGGCATGATCAACGCGATCGACCCGACCCTCGACATCACGATGACCACGAATGGCGTGCTCCTGCGGCAGAAAGCGCAGGCGCTGAAAGATGCCGGGCTCAAGCGAATCAACATCTCGCTCGACACGCTGCGCATGGACACCTTCAAGGACATGGCGCGCAGCGACGCGTTCGACCGCGTCATGGATGGCATCACCGCGGCGCGGGAGGCCGGCCTGTGGCCGATCAAATTGAACATGGTCGTCATGAAAGGCCACAACGACGATGAGGTGGTCGACTTCGCGCGTCTTGCGCGCAGCGAGGGATACGAGGTCCGGTTCATCGAGTTCATGCCGCTCGACGGCGACAACATCTGGACCAACGGGCAGGTCGTGCCCAGCCGCCGCATCCAGGAGCAGATCGAAGACCTCTTCCCGCTGGAGCCGGTCGTGGACACCAGGCCCGGCCCCGCGACACGCTTCCGGTTCGTCGACGGTGCACCGGGCGGGGTCGGGTTCATCTCCTCGGTCAGCCAGGCCTTCTGCACGACGTGCAACCGGGTCCGCCTGACGGCGGAAGGAGGCTTGCGCACCTGCCTCTTCTCCTTGCACGAGACCCCGCTGCGCGACCTGATGCGCTCAGGTGTTTCGGATGACCACCTCGGCGGCGTGATCGAAACGGCGATCTGGCGCAAAGAGGAAGGGCACCTGATCAACCAGCCGGGATTCATCAAGCCCGCGAAGAGCATGTCCCAGATCGGAGGCTGACTTCACCTCCCCACCTTGTGGGGAGGTCGCCGCGAAGCGGCGGGTGCGGGCCGACTTAACCTCCCCACCTTGTGGGGAGGTCGCCGCGAAGCGGCGGGTGGGGGCGACCGTAAGCTAATCCCCGTGATAAAACCCGAAGAAGCTCAGCGGCCGTTCACGGTCACCGAGCTGGCCAACGAGATCCGGCGCTCGCTGCGCCCCCTGACCGCGCTTCTTGTCAAGGGCGAGGTGAGCGGCATGAAGCGCGGCACGGCCGGGCACTACAACTTCTCGATCCAGGACGGCGTCAGCCGGCTCGACGCCGTGCTGTTCGCGGACGACTCGCGGCGCGTCACCACGCTGCCAGAGGACGGGCAGGTCTTCATCTTCCGCGGCCGCGTCGACTTCTTCGGCAAGACCGGCAAGCTGTCCTTCATCGTCGACCAGGTCGAGTTCGACGACGTCGGCAAGCTGCGGGCGCGGCTGGAGGAGCTGAAGCGACGCCTCGAGCTGGAGGGCGCCTTCGACCCCGCGCGCAAGCGCCGACTCCCGTTTCTGCCTCACAACATCGCGCTCCTTACGTCGCCGACGGGCGCGGTGATCAACGACCTGCAGGAGACGATCTGGGACCGCTATCCCAACATGGGCATCGTCGTCTATCCGGTGCAGGTCCAGGGCGCCGGCGCCGCGATGAGCGTCGCGCGCGCCCTTCGCCGCTGCAACGACGAGAAGCGCGCGGACGTGATCGTCCTGGCGCGAGGTGGAGGCAGCTTCGAAGAGATGTACGCGTTCAACACCGAGCTGGTTGCGCGCGCGATCCTCGACTCTCGGCTGCCGGTCGTGACGGCTCTCGGCCACACGTCCGACCGAACCGTCGCCGACCTCGTCGGTGACGCCGAATGCCGCACGCCGACCGAAGCAGGAGCCCGCGTCGTGCCGAAAAAGGCGGACCTGCTGACATCGCTGCGCGAGCGGCGGCGGCGCCTCGACCGCGAAATCGCGCAGCGGTTCAGCCAGGAGGACGACCGGTTGAGGTCGCTTCGCATGCGACTGCTGCGTTGGCTCTCGACACTCATCCAGCGGCCTACGGAGCGACTCGCTCGTGCCCAGGCCGACCTCGCGAAGCTCAGCCCCGTGCACCAGATCGAGCGCCGCGAGCAGGCGCTGCGCGAGCAGCGGCGGCGGCTGCACAGCGCGCTCACGTTGAGGTTGCAGATGAGCCAGGCCAGGTTGAACGCCACCCGCGGCGAGGAGCGGATCGAGCGCGCGCTGGCAAATCGGTTCGCCGAGCAGGCACGAAGGCTCCAGAGCCAGCACCAGCGACTCGTCGCGCTGAGTCCCGAGTCGGTGCTGACCCGCGGCTACAGCATCACCCGCGACGCCAAAAGCGGGGCGATCCTCCGGTCCGCGTCGGAAGCTGCGGTGGAGCAGAGGGTCACGATCCAGCTTGGATCTGGAAAGCTCGCCGGTCGCATCGAGGAGGTCTCGCAGTGACGGAAGACTTGACCTACGAGCAGGCCATGGACAAGCTCGAAGAGACGCTCAAGCGCATGGAGTCGGACAAGCTCTCGCTGGACGAGGCCGTCAAGGCGGCCGAGGACGCGCAGAAGTACTTCCGAATCTGCGTCCAGCGCCTGGATGAAGCCCGCAAGAAGATCGAGGTCCGCGCCGAAACCGAACCTACTGCGTAACGGGTTCTGCCGCTCCCAGCTTCTCGTCCATCGCGCGGATTCGCTGGCTCAGGTTCTTGATGAACTCCAGCAGCACTTCAGGGTGCTCGTGCACGATCGCTTGCAGGCGGTCGCGCCTCAGCACGCGAACGACTGTGTCCGTCACCGCTTCGGCGCTCGCCGATCGCGGCTGATCGTCGAAGACCGACATCTCGCCCATGACGGCCCCGGAGCGATGTTTTGCCAGCGTGACTTCGCGGCCTCCGTGGTCGAGGTGCACACGAACCTCCCCTTCGACGATCACATAGAGCTCGCCGCCGACGTCGCCTCTTCGGAACAAAGACTCGCCCTTCGCGTAGTGCCTGGTGACCATCATTCGGTCGACGCTCGCCAGCTGTTCGAGCGTGAGCGTGTTGAAAAGCGGCACCTGCTTCAGCACGATCAGCTCTTTCATTTGTTCGCCGAGTCCATGGGACGCCGCCT
>VBFV01000062.1 GCA_005881335.1 Chloroflexota bacterium | reverse complement strand
GGCTCGCGCGCATTGACCTCGGGCGGATGGCTGCCGCGGCAGGCGCCTGGGGTTCGGTGGTCGCGCTGTTCGCGGTCTGGCTGCCCGTGCGCTCGTCGCTCGAGCTGACGCTCGGCCAGCTTGGATTCGGCTCCGCGTTCGACCTGCGGATCGACGGCGTCACCTTTGCCTTCGGCCTGATTGTCGCTGCGCCCGCCGCGGTTCTTCTCACGCTTCAGCCACGCGCATGGCCCGAGGCTGCGTTGTCCATGCTCGCGTTGACTGCGGCGATGGCCTCACTCGAAGCGGGTGGTGTGGTCCTGACGGCCATCGCGGGTGGCACCGCGGCCACGCTGGCCATCATCATGCTCGACACGGAGGAGCCCCGCGCCACACGGCCGAGCTGGGCTCTCCTGCTTTCTGGTTGGCTCGGCCTCACGTGGGTGGGCGTGATCTTGCAGATAGGCGGCGGGACCGCCGTCTACGCGGCTGTGCCCGTGGGGGCGGTCACGGGGCCTGTTTTCGTGGTCCTCGCGGTGTCGGCCGTGATCGCCACTGCTCTATTCCCCTGGCGCACGTGGCTCTCGCGGTTGTGGGCGCGTACCTCGCTCCGGGCGGCGGCCATCACCATCGCGACCCTTTATCCTCTCGGTTTCTACCTGCTCGTTCGCGCGTACGAGCTCGGCGATGGACGCTACCCGCATCCGCTGTTCAACGTCGTCCTCGCTTCGATCGGCATCGCAGCTGCATTTGGGGCCGCCGCGCGCGCGCAAGCAGCGATCACTCGTCGAGAGTTTTTTGGCGAGGTCATCCCCGGCTTCGGCGGATTCGCGCTCATCGCGATCGCGCTCGGAACTCCGCTGGGCCTGGTCGCCGGACTCATCATGCTGGCCACGGCTTCCGCGATGGTCGCGTGCATGGCGTTGTTGCCCGACCGCGCAGGACTCGCGCCGCTCGTGACCATCGCGGCCGCCGTCGGGCTCCCGCCCGGACTAGCGTTCGGGGCCCGCGTCATCGGCATCGAGGCGACATTCGAGGCGGGCGACTTCCTCGGCCTGATCGGCGTGGCCGGCGCCGCGGCGTGGGTGACCTGGATGGTGGCCGGAGCGCGAGCCATCGGCCTGCCCGGAGGTCGCGGCCGTCCCACCGCGGAGACGTTTGCCGGTGTGTCCATGCTGATCGCCGGGCTGACGCTGGTCGCCGGTCCTGCCCTCGCCGCGACCCAGTTCGGTCTCGCGAATCCAGTGGCCGCCGAGGTGATGCCGTCCTCGGCCGGATCGTTGGCCGGAGGACTGATCTCGGTGGTCACGGTCTCCAGCGTCATGCCGGTGGTCACGCTGTTCGTGCCGCTGTTGCTGATCGGCGTCGCGATTTACTCACTGACTGACATGGCGGCGATTCGGACCCAAGCGCGGACCGCGCTCTTCAAGGTCCCGGCCGCCGCCGCCCTGGAGCGGGCCCGTGCCGTGATCCGCGCGGCGAGAGTGCCCGAGCAGTACCGCTCGATCCTGGACCTGAAGGAGCTGGAAGCCGCCGCCGCCCGAAGCAATCCCATCCTGTGGCTCGCGGCGCTGGTCGCCCTCGGTTTCGCCGTGACGCGTTAGGTGTTCGAAGCGGGCGCGGCGTTGGTCGCCTGGCTGGGCATGTCACTCATCGTCCTCGCCGACGGTCGACGAAGCCTCGCCCTTGGAGCGGCGCTCGCCACAACGGGTGTCGCGCTCGTCGTTTTCCAGGGTGCGGGCTTGATTGACGCCGGCGCGCTCGCCCTGGGCGGTGCCGTCATGGTGGTGCGGAGGCTCACCGACGGTCCGGTCGGTTGGCAGCTCATGCCGCCGGGTTCGACGCCTCGACTCGTGCTCTGCATCGCGGCCGGCCTGCTAGCGCTCTGGATCGCGTTTTCGGTAACGACCGGCGCGGGGGCGGCGCTGCGGTTTGCGGTGATGACAGTGGTGGGCCTGGGCGGCGCGAGGGTTCTTTCCAGTGACGAGCGCTCCGTCCTTCTGACCTCTGTGGGACTGCTTGCGCTCGCAATCGCTGCCATTGCCGGCATGGGCGATGCGTGGCAGGGCCCGTGGCCGTATGTCGCTGCGGCGCTGGTCGCCGCGGGCGTCGGATGGCTTCCGGTGAGGGCGCCGAATGCTGCCTGAATCGGCCGAGCTCGTCTTCTTCGCCGCGTTCGCCCTTGCATTCGCATTTGTCTTTGCGCCTGCGGCCGCACCACGGCGCTCACTTCTGTGGCGAGGTGGTGCGGGACTCGCGGGCACCATCGCGATCGTCGCGGTCCCGACCTTCGAGCTCGTGCTGCTGACCCTGCTGACACTTGGCGTGCTGAACGCTGCGGTGGACGGCAAGCAGCCGTTTGCCCTTCGTCTCAGGGCGCCTGTCCTCGCGGTGGCGGTATTCGCGCTGGGGCTGGTCCTGGCGCGGGCCGCGGGACCTGAGGTGCTCGACCGCTTTGCCGCCGTGGGACTCGTCGCCGGCCTCGCCGCGGGAATCGGCCTGCTGCCCTACCTCCATCCGTTCGACCCTGACGATGCGGTCACCGGATCGCCCATCGCGTGGATGGCATTCATCGGCCCGGCCCTGGCGGTGGTGGTGGCCGGCACGCGGGGCCTCGTCCCCGCGGAGGCCGGTGGCGTGTTTGGGGCGATGCTCATCGGCGTCGGCCTGCTCAACGTGGCGTGGGGAGGTGTCGCCGCGTGGCTGACCGAGAGCACCGTCGCCGCCTGGCGCTACTCGTTCATCGCCGACTGGGGCCTTGCGTTGTGCGGCTTCGGCCTCATGGTCGTCGATGGGCGCCGCGCCGCCCTGCTCGTCCTGTTCAGCATCGTTCTCTGCCGCCTACCCCTCTACCTGGCGTCCCCGCAGTCGCAGCGCGCCAGGACCGTGACGGAGCGACCGGTCAACCTCGTCGTCGCGGCGGCGCTGGCGGGGTCGGCGCCCTTTGCCGGGTTCGCCGCCCGCGTGCTGCTCCTCCGCGGCGCGACCCAGCTGTTCTGGCCGCTGGGCCTCGTGCTTGCGCTGGGGATGCTGCTGTGGCTGCCCGGATCGTTGAGGCTTGGTCGCAGCCTTGGTGTGCCGCGCGGTCGCCAGGCGCTTGGCGTGGCGCTGGTCCTGGCGCTCAACGTCGCGGTCGGGCTTTACCCCCTGCCGCTCCTCGAGGCCGCCAGGCTGTGATCCAGATCCTGGCCGGCATCGCGACCCATTCCGTGGCGCTTCTCCTTTATCCGGGCTTGGCCGCGATGATCGCGTTCGGGATCCTGGTCGAGCTCGCCTGGATGCGGCTGAGCCGGCGCGAGTCAGAGTGGCCTGAGCTTCCCCGGCGGCGCCCAAGTCCGGTGCTTGGCACGATCGCGCTGTGCGCGCTCCTGGCGTCGGTCCAGCTCGCCGCACCTTTCAACCCCGTCCCCGGCGAGGAGCGCAGCATCGTGCTCGCCTCGGTCGGGCTCGCCTTCACCGTGTGGGCCGAGCTCGCCCTCACCGTGGAGTTCGTGGCCGAACCCGGCCTCCTCCTGGTGATCCAGCTCTGCTGGCTCCTCGCCGTCCTCGGGCCGGCCGTCCAACCCGAAAGCCTGCGCCCGCAGGTGCTCGGCAACGTCTTGGTGCCGGGCCTCCTCCCCGTCAAAGTCGCGTGCGCCTTCCTTTACCTCTTGTGTCTTCCCGCGCTCTTGCGACTGTGGCCGCTGGCGCCACCGACTGAACGGCGGGGAAGGCAAAGGTTGGACGGGCGCCGCATCCTCACATGGTTTCCATACTGCGGGCTGTTCACCACGCTTTTCGTTCCGCCTTCGGCGGACGATGCTGCAGGAGCCGTTCGCTTTTTCGCTCTGACGTTCCTCGTTGCGGCCGTTGTGATCGTGGCCGGCATCGTCGTGCAGAGACGCGGTGCGGCCGTCGTGCGCGGAACATACGTGAGGGCGGTGACGCCATTTGCGGCGCTCGTCCTGGCGATCGTCGTGGTGACTTCGATCTTCATGCGCTAGTCAACTCGGATCGTATTTCGGGTCCCCGGATGTATGATCCGCGCGACCCGACCGAAAATTTGATCAACGTTTTCTCTACGTCTTGAACCTGTTGACGTCCGTGTTGGGGATCTGGTCGGCCGATGTCGGCATCGACCTCGGAACCGCCAACACGCTGGTCCACGTCCGCGGGCGTGGCATCGTCGTCAACGAACCGTCGGTGGTCGCCGTCAGCAAGCGCACCGGGCACGTGCTCGCGGTCGGCACTGAGGCTCGCCGGATGCTGGGACGAACGCCCGCCGACATCGTGGCCATGCGTCCCCTCCGCAGCGGCGTGATCGCCGACTTCGAGCACACCGAGCAGATGATTCGCCACTTCATCGCGCGCGCTCACAACCGCGCGTGGCACGTGACTCATCCCCGGGTCGTGCTTGGCGTGCCATCGGGCGTGACGGAGGTCGAAAAGCGCGCGGTGATCGACGCCGCGACGATGGCCGGTGCCCGCGAGGCGCATCTCATGGAAGAGCCGATGGCGGCCGCGATCGGCGCGGGGCTGCCGATCCAGGCCGCCGGCGGCTCCATGATCGTCGACATCGGCGGCGGCACGACGGAGGTCGCCGTGATCTCGCTCGGCGGTGTGGTCGCGGCGACCTGCGTGCGCGTCGGGGGCGATGAGATGGACGACGCGATCGTGCAGTACGTGCGGCGAACCATGGGCCTGCTCATCGGCGAGCGGACCGCGGAGGACATCAAGATCGCGATGGGCTCGGCGTTCCCCACGCCCGATGAGCGCTCGTTCCTGGTCCGCGGGCGCGACCTGATCACGGGGCTCCCCAAGACCGTCGAGATGACGAACGCGCACGTGCGCGAAGCGCTGTCGGGCGTCCTGATCGACATCGTCCGCGCGGTGAAGTCCACGCTGGATGCGACGCCTCCAGAGCTGGTCGAGGACATCATGGAGCGCGGGATCGTGGTGTGCGGAGGCGGCGCGCTGCTTGCCGGCCTCGACCAGCTTTTCGCGCACGAGACGCTCATGCCCGTGCGCATCGCCGACGATCCGCTGACGTGCGTGGTGCGCGGGACCGGCATCGTCCTGGAAGAGATCGAGACCATGGATAGGGTCCTGCTGCGGACTCGCCGCGCCAGGGCCCTCCGTTACTGAGCTGTCGTGTACGGAGCGAGGGCCCAGTCGCGCTCGACGGGACTCTTCCTCACTCTCTGCGCCGCGATGTTGCTGCTCGCGATGGCGAGCCAGCAGCCATGGGCGGCCGGCGCCAGGGGTGCGGCCAAAAGCGCGCTGGCACCGGTGGAAGGCGCGATGACATCGCTTGCCGCGCAGGTCGATCGCCTGACGTCGGTCTTCGGAGACGTCTCGAGCCTTCGCGTCGAGAACCAACGCCTGCGCGCCGCCGACGAGCAGCTGCGCCGGCAGATCGTGGAGCTCAACGCGGCGGCCAAGGAAAACGCGTCGCTCCGGCAGGCGCTCAACTTCCAGAAGGCCTCGGGACACCGCCTGGTGGCCGCGCAGATCATCGGTCGCGGCCCCGACAGCTTCAGCCGCACGATGCAGATCGATCGGGGTACCGCGGACGGCGTCCAGCCGGGCATGGTCGTGGCGACGGGCGCCGGCCTGCTGGGCCGTGTGCGCGAGGCGGGCCCGCACGCCGCCATCGTCCAGACGCTGGGTGACCCCCAGAGCAGGGTCAACGTCTACCTCTCGAAGTCAAATCTCCAGGGGACCGTGTCGGGTGGACCGGCGTCGCTCGCCATGGAGATCCAGCACGCGTTGGGGGTCACCGCATCGAATGGCGAGTGGGCGCTGACCAGCGGAGTCGGAGGGGGTTATCCGCGGGGGCTTGTGGTGGGTGAGATCGCCAGCGTCACCCATCGCGAGTCGTCGACCTCTGACGAGGCGCAGATCGCGTGGGTCAACGATCCCGCGAACCTCACCTTCGTGCTCGTGATCACGGACTTCTTGCCTTCATGAGGCGCGCATTCGGTGCGATGCTTCTGGTCGCCGCAGCGCTTGCGCAGGTGACCTGGGCGCCGAGGTTGGAGGTCGGCGGCGCCTTCCCCAACCTTGTCCTGCTCGCCGTCGTCGCCGTGACCTGGACCCTCGGCGCGCGGTCGGGGTTGGTCTGGGCCTGCGTCGGTGGCGTGCTGCTCGACCTGACGGCGCCCGGCCCCATCGGGCCGCACGCGCTCGCCCTTCTCCCAGGCGTGTATGTCATCAGCTTCTGGATTCGCAACCTCGAGCACCCCAACGCGCTCCATGTCGCACTGAGCGCCGCACTGACGACGGCCCTGTATTCTGCCTCGCTCGTCCTCACCGACAACCTCGTCGGCATGCCCGTGCCGTCCTTAGGCGTGGCCGCGCAGCTGGCGTTCGCCGCCGCCGTCTACAACGCGCTCTTGATGCCGATCGCGATCGAGCTCGTGCGCAGGTTGCAGACGTTGGTGCGCCTGGGACCGCAACCCACGTGAGCGAACTTCCTCTTCAGCTCGGCGGCGTGGCTCCGCAGCCGCGCTGGTCCCTGCGTCTGACGGCCGCGGCCACACTGGCCGTGCTCGTCATCGGGCTGCTCGCCGTCAAGCTTGCGCAGCTGCAGGTCACTGACGGTTCGCGACTGGCGGCCATGGCCCAGGCCAACACGATCCGACATCTCGTGCTCGAGGCGGACCGCGGCATCATCTACGACCGCCACGGCGCACCGCTGGTCGAGAACAGCCCGGTGTGGAGCCTGGTCGTCGTGCCCGCGGGCTTGACGCCGGCGGCGCGGGATCGCGCGGAGGAGCTGGTCCTGCTCGCGCGCCTGACGGGAGTGGCGGAGGAAAAGCTCGCGGCCCAACTTCTCAACGCCGACCCGTTCGCGCCGGCCACCGTGAAAGCCAACCTGTCGCAGGCGGACGAGCTCGCGATCAACGAAAGGCTGCCCGAGCTCCCCGGCGCATCCATCGCCCAGCGCTCCATCCGCCGCTACGGCGAGCCGATGGTCTTCGGCCACGTGCTCGGTTACGTCGGCCCCATCGATCCATCGCAGGTGAAGAGCTTGCGCGCGGCCGGCTATCAGGCGGACGAGATGGTCGGCAAGGTTGGCGTGGAGGCCGGACTGGAAGAGCTCCTTCGCGGGACGGACGGTTGGGCCGATGTGGAGGTGGACGCGCGCGGTCAGGTCAAGAGAGTGCTGGAGACCCAGGCCGCGGTGCCTGGACACGCGGTGTACCTCAGCCTGGATGCGGCTCTCCAGCGCTCGACCGCGGCGTCGCTCGCCGCGGGTCTCGCGCGCGACCACAAGACCGCGGGCGCTTCGGTGGTCATCGACCCCCGCACGGGGGAGGTGCTGGCGATGATCAGCCTGCCCGCCTACGACACCAACCTGTTCACGAGGGGCATCTCGCAGGCTGACTTCAGCCGGCTGCTGAACGACCCCGACAAGCCGCTGCTGAACCGCGCGATCGCCGGCCAGTACGCGCCGGGGTCGACATTCAAGATGGTGACCGCGACGGCGGGTCTGCAGGAGGGAAAGATCACCGCCGAGACGCTGCTCGCCTGCCCGCCGTACATCAACGTCAACGGTTGGATCTATCACAACTGGGCGAGCTACAGCCTCGGGCGCATGAACGTTGCGCGCGCGCTGGCGACCTCGTGCGACACGTTCTTCTATCAGGTCGCGTCGATGGTCGGCGACGTCACGCTCGCCCGCTATGCACGGGCTTACGGGTTCGGCACGGCCAAGGCGATCGAGATGCCGGGTGTGACGGCGGGTCTGGTCCCGGACCGCATCTGGAAGCAGCTGCAATGCGGGGTCCCGGACCTCAACTCGGACGAATGCCGTTGGAGCGAGGGCGACACAATCACGTTCGGCATCGGCCAGTCCTACCTGCTGACGACGCCGCTCAACCAGGCGGTGTACGTCGCCACGCTCGCGAACGGCGGGCATCTGCTTCGCCCGACGCTCGTGCACGAGGTCCGCGATGCGTCGGGCCGCGTCGTCCAGACACAGAAGGCCGAGGTGACCTCCGACGTGCCTGCCTCGGCGGGCAACATCCAGTCGGTGCGTGAGGGCATGCGCCAGGAGATCAACCCGCCGTACCACATGAATTACTGGTTCCGCGCCTCGGGCGTGCCGGCGGACGGGGGAGGCAAGACCGGCACCGCGCAGTGGGGCGGGAGCGGCCTCGACCTTCCGACGCACGCGTGGTTTGTCTTCTTCGCGCCATACGCTCAGCCGGAGATCGCTCTTTCGGTTTTCGTCGAGCGGGGCGAGCTGTCGGAAGTGCAAGCGGCGCCGATCGGCGTCGACATCACCAAGTTCTACCGCGACAACCTGAGCTCGATCCGAAGGCAGTGATCCGCCGCCTCGACCGCCTCCAGGTGGTGCTGGCGGCGATGCTCGCGTCGCTGGGTGTGATGACAGTCTTCAGCGCGCGCGCCGACTGGCAGCGGCAGGTCGTCTGGGTGATTGCGGGCGCGGCGATTTACGTCGCCGCCACGACCTTCGATTACCGCCGGCTGCGCACGGTTGCGCCCGCGCTGTACGGCGGGATGATGCTGATGCTCGTCGGCGTGCACCTGGTCGGTCACACCGCGCTGGGGGCGCGGCGATGGCTCGCCGTGTCCGGGTTCCCGCTCGAGCCGTCGGAGCTGTCGAAGCTGGTCCTCGTCGTTGTGTTGGGCGCTTATCTCGCGCGCACCGATCGGATCGGATGGCGTGCGTTCGCCGGGGCCCTGGGTCTCGCCGCGGCTCCCGCGTGCCTCGTGGTGACCCAGCCTGACCTTGGCACGACGCTCGTCCTGGCGGCCGTGACGTTCGGCATGCTGTTCCTCGGCGGCGCGCGACCCGTTCAGCTCGGGTCCGTCCTCACCGCGGCGGTGGTGATGGTCCCGTCGCTGCCGAACCTCCTACGTGGTTACCAGCAACGGCGGCTCGAGGTCTTCCTCAACCCCAGCCTGGACCCGCTCGGCGCCGGGTACAACCTGATCCAGGCGCGGATCGCGGTCGGATCCGGAGGGATGTTCGGCCGCGGCTGGCTGCATGGGATGCAGGGTCAGCTCGGCTTCATTCCGGAACGAGCGACCGACTTCGTTTTCGCGACGTTCGCCGAGGAGTTCGGCTTGCTCGGCAGCCTCGTCCTCCTGACACTTTTCGGGACTCTGCTGATTCGTGTTCTGCGCTCGGCCGGCGTCGCTTCGGACCGCTTCGGCGAGCTGCTGGCCGGCGGCGTGTTCGCGATGATCCTGGTCCAGTTGCTCGAGAACGTCGGGATGAACATCGGCCTGCTGCCGATCGCCGGCATCCCGCTGCCGCTGATCTCGTACGGCGGCTCGGCCACGATCACCACGCTGGCCGGGCTGGGAATCGTCCAGTCCGTTACTGTCCGACGACGCAGGGTTGTCCACGAAGAGCCCCTCCCCATAAATGGGCAGGAGTCTTTGCTTGGTACAATCACTCGCCGTGCCCAAGCCTGATAGTTCGCTGTCGGCCGTCATCGTCAGCGGCGGCAAGCAGTACCGCGTGGCGCCCGGCGACCGCATTCTGGTCGACCGGCTCGCCGCGGAGCCGGGTTCCTCGGTCAAGCTTGGCCGCGTGCTGCTGTTCAATCATGGCGACGAGCTCAAGGTGGGCAGCCCGGCAGTGGAAGGACTCGACGTCGACGCCAAGGTGATCGGGCATCCTCGCGGACCGCGCACCGAGAGCATTCGCTACAAGTCCAAAAAGCGCGTGCGCGTGCATCACGGTGGGCGGTCGCACCTGACCGCGCTCGAGATCATCGCCGTCGGCGGCATCGGCATCGAGACCGAAGTCAAGGAAGAGGAAGCTTCAAAGACCAAAACCAAAGCTCGCACCAAGGCCGCGCCGAAGAAGAGGGCAACCGCGCCGAAGGCTGAGGCTGTCGAAGACAAGGCCGAGCCGAAGAAGGCTACGCGCGGCCGGACGACCAAGAAGGGGTCGGAGTAGTTGGCACACAAGAAAGGCGGTGGCTCGTCCCGCAACGGCCGTGACTCGAACCCGCAGATGCTCGGGGTCAAGATCTACGGCGGACAGCTTGTCCCCGCCGGCGCCATCCTGGTGCGCCAGCGCGGGACCAAGATCGCGCCGGGAGCAGGCGTTGGCGTGGGGCGCGATGACACGCTGTTTGCGCTCGTCGGTGGCCACGTCAAGTACGAGCGGGTGGGCAAAGACCGCCGTCGCGTCACCATCCAGCAGAACGCCGAAAAGAGCTGACGGCAGGCATTTCGTCGACTCCGCCCGGATCGCCGTGCGCGGCGGTCATGGCGGCAAAGGCTCTGCTTCGTTCCGCCGTGAGCCATACACCCCGCGAGGCGGCCCCGACGGCGGGGACGGCGGTCGCGGCGGATCGATAGTCCTCGAAGCCACCAACGACGTCAGTGACCTTTCCCTGTACACACAGCGGAGGCGATGGAACGCTGAGCCTGGCGCTGACGGCGCCGGCGGGCGCAAGACCGGCCGCAGCTCGTCCGACCTCGTCCTCAAAGTGCCCGTCGGCACCATCGCGCTCGACTCCGAGGGGTCGCTGATCGCCGACCTCGATCGCCCCGGCGCGCGTGTGGTGGCTGCGCGTGGCGGCGCCGGCGGACGAGGCAACGTCCACTTCAAGAGCTCCACGCGCCACGCTCCCGACTACGCGGAGCCAGGGCTCAAAGGTGAGGAGCTGGAGATTCTCCTCGACCTCAAGCTGATCGCCGACGTGGGCCTGGTCGGGCCGCCTAACGCCGGCAAGTCGTCGGTGCTGCGGGCGCTGACCGCGGCCCATCCGAAGGTCGCCGACTATCCGTTCACGACGCTGGACCCCGAGCTGGGCGTTGCCGAAAGCGATACCGGACGCGTCGTGCTTGCGGACATCCCGGGACTCATCGAGGGTGCCGCGCAGGGCGCGGGGCTGGGGCAGCGATTCCTCCGCCATGTCGAGCGGACCAAGGCGCTGGTCTACGTGCTGGATGGATCGTCGTCGGATCCATGGCAAGACCTCGCGACCGTCCGGCAGGAGGTCGCGCAGTTCTCAGCCGGGCTCGCGAATCGCCCGCACATCGTCGCCGTGAACAAGGTCGACCTGGAACCTGCCCGCCGGCTGCGTGCGCGCTCGCGACGTGCAGGCGTGTACTTCGTCTCGGCCCTCACCGGGGAAGGCCTGCCGCGCCTGATGGACGCGATCGCAGAAGTTGTTGCTGCGGCGCCTGAACCTCCCGTGCCCGCGCCGGCGAAAGTGACCAGGCTGTCGGTGCGGCGAGCCGACGAGCTGGTCGTGGAGCGAAAGCCATCGGGCTTTGCCGTTCGCGGCGAACGCGTGGAGCGCCTGGTCGAGCGGACCAACCTCGATTCCGAAGGCGGGCTCGCGAGGTTCCAAGCCGAGCTTGACCGGTTGGGCGTCAACACCGCGCTGGAAGCCGCGGGCGTGAAGCCTGGCGACACCGTCATCATCGCGGGGGTGGAGTTCGAGTACCAGCCGTGAGGATCGGCATCCTCGGCGGCACATTCGACCCCATCCACGCAGGTCACCTGGCGGCGGCGCGCGCCGCGATCGACTGCGCCGGCCTCGAGCGTGTGCTGCTGATCCCGACCGGACAGCCTCCGCATCGAAGCGGCACCGTGGCCGATGCCGAGCAGCGCGTGGAGATGTGCAGGCTCGCGATCGGCGAGGACCACGCTCTGGAGGTTTCTGACTTGGAGGTCCGCCGCGGTGGCGTCTCGTACACGGCCGAAACGCTCCTTGATCTAAGGCGGATTTATCCGCAAGACGATCTGTTCTTGATCCTGGGCTGGGACGCAGCGAGGTTGTTCGCGACCTGGCGCAAGCCTGAGGAGATCCGCCGTCTCGCCCAGGTGGTGGTGGTCAGCCGGCCGGGCAGCGGCGCTCCGGACGCCGCGGCATTGCAAGCCGCGGGCCTCGATCCGGGTGGGACGGTCTTGTGCCTGCGCCCGACGCCGGACATCTCAGGCAGCGCGCTGCGGCGAGCCATCGCGCGGGGAGAACCGGTGGGCGAGAGGTTGCCCGCGGCGGTCGAGGAGTACATCGCCAAACACGATCTCTACAGGGATAATCGAAGTGTTGGCTGAACGGAAGAAAAGCTGAACCGCATCCCTCGGACGTTGCTGCGCACTCGCCAAGAAATTGCTGTGCGACTCGTAAGGTTTTTGCAAACCCGCGTGGAATTCAGATTTCCGGCGTAGCTTTGGCGGCCGGGTTCATCCCGGCCGCGACTTTGTCTCTCAGGCTACCGAGCGCGGCTTCGAGTAGCTTTCAAGAAATCCCAACCGTATACCGGAAGGAGAGCAGCGCCTGCGGCGAAGCCGCACGCGCGATGAGAGGGAACCATTTGGGTTCCCTCTCATATAAGTTGCGAGTAGCGGTCGAAGATTTCGCGCAGGTCGGCCGGTGGTTCGACCCGGTGCTTCTTCATCACCTCAAACAAACTGAGGATGTGGCGCACACCGGCCAATGTCACGCCTTTCTCTCGCGTCAGGTTCTGGATGACCTGCACCTTGCTGATGTCACGCTGCGAGTATCGACGGCGGTTCGTGCTCGTGCGGTGCGGCTCGATGAGCTGAGCGTCCTCGTAGAGCATCAGGGTGCGCGGGTGCGTCTCCAGGATCTCGGCCGCGACGCTGATCGTGTAGAGCGGCTTGTCGAGGTCGCTGAACGACTGGTGATGTGCCCTCGGGCCGCGGTTGTTGGTGGTCATTTGAGGGACTTCAGGACCTGGATGATGGCCGGTCCCAGCAGGACGACCCAGAGGACGGGAAAGATGCAGCCGACCATCGGAAACACCATCCGCGACGAAGCCTGCGCGGCGCGTTCCTGCGCGCCCTGGCGCTGACGGCGCCTCATCTCGGTCGCCTGCACGCGCAGCAGGCGGGCGATCGGCACGCCCATCTGGTCGGACTGCACGATCGACTCGACGAGGTGATGCAGGTCCGGCACGCCCGCCGCGTCGGCCATGTGCTCGAGTGCCGCCATGCGGGGCCGTCCCAACCGGATCTCGCGCAGTACCTTGCCAATCTCGTCGCCGAGGGCGTTGTGGAAG
>VBFV01000193.1 GCA_005881335.1 Chloroflexota bacterium | reverse complement strand
CTCGACGTTGGCGTTCTGCGAGCGGTATCGCTCGCGCTTCCGCCACAGCCGCGCGTGCTCGTCGCGCAGCTCGGCGACCGAGCGGCGCACCTGGCAATCCAGGCACAGACCGTTCCTGGTCTGCGAGCTCGGCACCTGCTTGCCGCACTCGCGGCAGAAGATCAACAAGCTGCTCATTTGAGGTCCAGCACCACCGCATTACTCAGTTCCCGCAAACGCCCGGGCTCAATCTCGAAGACCGAGTCCGGCCGGCCCGCGGCCGCCCAGACGACCGGATAGCCGAGCAGGTCACGGTCCATGAAGACAGGCAGGTCGGTGGCATGCCCGAAGGGCGGGACGCCGCCGATCGCGTAGCCCGTGGCGATGCGCGCCGTCTCGGCGTCCGCCTTGGCCACAGGTTCCCCCGCCACGGCGGCCAGGCGCTTCTCATCGAGCCGGTTGGCGCCGCTGACCAGGGCCACGACCGGCCTGCCCCCCGCGACGAAAACGAGCGACTTCACGATCTGCCCGACCTCGCAGCCGACGGCGCGGGCGGCGTCGCCGGCAGTGCGGGTGCCTTGCGGAAACTCCTTGACCGCGACTCCGAAGTCAGTCGTGGCCAGCCAAGACTCGAAGCGATTCACGGCATTTGAGGATAGGGGCGAGTTGCAAACCGCGGGCCGCGGACTGCACTCTTGACCCCACATGCTCAGGTCTCCAACCAGGGTTGTCGTGACCGGCGCGGCGGGGTTCATCGGGTCGCACCTGTGCGAGCGGCTGCTCGCAGACGGTCACGAGGTCGTGGGCATCGATTCTTTCAGCGACTACTACGAGCGGGAGCGCAAAGAGCAAAACCTGGGCGCAGCGCGGGCGCAGCCGAACTTCACGCTCGAAGTTGTAGACCTCGTCGACGCCGACCTGGCGCGGATCCTGGACGGCGCCACCGTCGTCTTCCACCTCGCGGGCCAACCGGGCGTGCGTCCGAGCTGGGGCGGCCATTTCGACCGCTACGTCCACGACAACATCGTGGCCACCCAGAGGCTCCTCGAATCGCTGCGCGAATCTCAGCTGCAAAAGCTCGTCTTTGCCTCGAGCTCTTCCGTGTATGGGGACGCGGAGATGTTTCCGACCAAGGAAAGCGCATTGCCGCGACCGGTCTCCCCGTACGGGATGACCAAGCTCGCGGCCGAACACCTGACTTTTGTGTACATGCGCAACTTCGGCATCCCGGCGACGTCGCTGCGCTACTTCACTGTGTACGGGCCGCGGCAGCGCCCCGACATGGCGTTCTGCCGTTTCATGGAGGCGCTCGTCGACAACGAGGAGATCGAGATCTTCGGGGACGGTGAGCAAACACGCGAGTTCACCTACGTCTCGGATGCCGTCGACGGCACGGTGAAGGCGGCCTCCGCCGACGTGGTCGGCCAGATCATCAACCTCGGCGGCGGCAGCCGAGTCACGGTGAACCGCGTGCTCGACACCCTGGAAGACATCAGCCGGATCAAGGTCCGGCGGCTTCACCTTCCCGCCGCGCCAGGGGACCCTCGCCACACCGGAGCGTCAATCAACCTCGCGCGCGAGCGCCTTGGCTGGGAGCCTCGCGTATCGCTTCGCGACGGACTGAGCCGGCAGTGGGAGTGGTTCCAGGAAGCTCGGGGCAGCGTCGCGCGCGCGACGAGCGTCTAACCTGCGAGCGAAGCCCTCCAGCCGTCGATCACGCGGACCAGGCTGCTCTCGCAAGAGCGTCCCGCCTGCTCACCCGGCGCGGAGGATCTGCACACGACCAGGACTCCGCGGGTCCCGTTGCCGAAGGCGCCTACGTACTGGCCCGTGTCGCTTTCGAAGTTGAGATAGACGCCCTGCGACAGGCCGCTGCTGCCGCCGTAAAAAGCGGTGATCCAGTCCTTGGACCCGGTCGGACTCGAGAAAGTGAACCCCGCCGTCAGGATCTCCATGCGCGTGTCGGCGTTGGCGACAAGTGCCGGCTCCGGGGACGGAGCCGGCGAGACGTGCAGCTTGCCAGACGTCGAGGACTTGAGTCGGGTCGCGGCGGTGGCCGCCACCTTGCCCAGAGACGACGTGCTGGCATATGCGTCGACGCGAGCCCACACGACGACGATCACCGTCTCGCCGACCCGTACCAACGCCTCGCTGATGTACGGCGCGGCTCCGCCGCCGGCGTTCTGGTTGTAGTAGAGGACCTGGTCGCCGGCCTTCGGGCCCGAGAGCGACGTGCCAAGCGCGGTCTGTTCGGCACTCATCAGGGCAGTTGCATACGACGTGGTACCGAACACCTGGTATCGAAGTCGAATCTGTTCGCCGGTGCCGGCGTGCGCGAAGCGGACGACCACGGCGAAGCGCTCGAAGTCCGGGCGGGTGGCGCTGTTGAGCGGCTTCACGTCAAATGTCGGCGGGCCGTCCCACCAGCTGGGCAGGTCGCGCACGACGGGGTTCAGGTCGTTGAGCACGACCCGTCCCGAGTAGACGCTTGCCACGCTTGGGCCGGAGCTGGTGCTCGCTCGCCCGCAAGCGACGAGCGAAAGCGCAAGAATCGCCCCGGCGGCGATCAGCCTCGTCGCTCTAGTCAAGCTTCAGCACCGCCATGAACGCCTCCTGTGGGATCTCGATCGAGCCGACGCGCTTCATTCGCCTCTTGCCTTCCTTCTGCTTCTCCAACAGTTTGCGTTTCCGGGTCACGTCGCCGCCATAGCATTTGGCAATCACGTCCTTGCGCATCGCCGGGATCGTTTCACGCGCGACGATCTTGCCGCCGATCGCGGCCTGGATGGGGACCTCGTACATCTGGCGAGGGATGATGGCCTTCAGCTTCTCCACCAGCCGCCGCCCCTGCACCTGCGCCTTGCTGCGGTGCGTGATCAGCGAAAGGGCGTCGACCGGCTCGCCAGCGACCAGGACGTCGAGCTTCACCAGCTCGCCCTCGCGGAACCCGATCATCTCGTAGTCCATCGAGGCGTACCCCTTGGAGCGCGATTTCAGCTGGTCGTAGAAGTCGTGGATGATCTCGCCCAGCGGGATCTCGTACTCGAGGACGACGCGGTCTCCGGGACGGTGCTCGAGGTGCTTGAACGAGCCGCGGCGCTCCTGGCAGAGCTCCATCATCGGCCCGACATACACCGAGGGCACGATGATCGACAGCTTGACGAACGGTTCGGCGATCGACTCGACCAGGGTGGGATCCGGCAAGAGGGCGGGGTTGTCGACGGCGATCACCTCGCCGCGCCTCAGGGTGACCTGGTACTCGACGGTGGGCGCCGTCGTGATCAGGTCGAGCTCGAACTCCCGCTCCAGGCGCTCCTGCACGATCTCGAGGTGGAGCAGGCCGAGGAAGCCGCACCGAAAACCGAACCCCAGCGCGGCGGAGTTCTCGGGCTCGTAGGACAGCGCGGCGTCGTTGAGCTGCAGCTTCTCCAGAGCTTCCTTGAGGTCGGTGAACTGGTCGGAGTCGGTCGGAAAAAGGCCCGCGAAGACCATCGGCTTGACCTGCCGGTAACCGGGCAAAGGCGTCGTCGCGCCGTGTTCGGCGGTGCTGATGGTGTCTCCGACGCGCGCGTCGACGACGTTTTTGATCGCCGCCGTCACGTAGCCGACCTCGCCGGCGGTCAGCTTTTCCGCCGGCCGCGGTCGCGGGGCGAACCAGCCCACCTCGTCGACCTCGTGGACCTTGCCGGTGTTCATCATCCGGATCCGCGCCCGGGGGACGATCTCCCCGTCGACCACGCGCACGTAGGTGATCACGCCGCGGTAAGGGTCGTAGTGCGAGTCGAAGATGAGAGCGCGCAGCGGCTTCGACGGATCGCCGCGCGGCGGCGGCACGCGATTCACAACTGATTCCAGGATCGCCTCGGTGCCGATGCCGAGCTTGGCTGACGCGAAGATGACCTGGTCGCGGGAGATGCCGGTCACGTCCGCGATCTCCTCCGCGACCATCTCGGGCTGCGCCGCGTCGAGGTCGATCTTGTTGACCACCGGCACGATCGTCAGGCCGGCCTCGACCGCCTGGTAGAGATTGGCCAGCGTCTGCGCCTCGATGCCCTGCGCCGCGTCGACGACCAGGATCGCGCCCTCGCACGCCGCCAGCGAGCGCGAGACCTCGTACGCGAAGTCGACGTGGCCGGGCGTGTCGATCAGGTTCAGCTCATAGGTATTGCCGTCATGCGCGGGGTAGGTCATGCGCACGGCCTGCAGCTTGATCGTGATCCCGCGTTCGCGCTCCAGGTCCATGGTGTCGAGGACCTGGTCCTGCATCTCGCGCTGGCTGATCGAGCCGGTGTGCTCGAGCAGGCGGTCGGCCAGCGTCGATTTGCCGTGGTCGATGTGGGCGATGATGCAGAAGTTCCGCACCAGGGCCTGCTTGGTCGTCACCGCCATGTCCGCGAGAATACCCACGTGGCGGTGGTGCTTGCGATCGGTCTGGCGATCTCTGGCGCCGGTTTGGTCCTGCTGCTGAACCTTTTCGGCGCCGGCGACTATGTCATGAGGCGAGTCACGTCGCGTTACCTGGGTACCCTGCCGCCGGGCTTCGCCGCGTCGAAGTGCGGCTTCAGGATCTACGCCGTCCTGGTGCTGGCGGTCGGGCTGCTGTGCCTCGGCCTCGCAGCGACAGAATGGCTGCTTCCGCTGGGCGCGGGCCTCTTGGTCGTCGGCGCCATCACGTTCGGCGTCGGGTCGATGGTGGCGATCGCCGGCGAAGTCGAAACCGCGCGCGGCAACAAGCGCTAAGGGCTGACCTCGGATAGTCCGGACTAACCAACCAATTCCGTAACGAGAACCTCGGATAGTCCGGACTATCCGGCATTAGCTGTCGGCGCTATTCCCCGCGGACGCTCAGCGCGATCGCCAGCCCCACCAGCGCCGCGGTCTCGGCCCGCAGGTTGCGCGGTCCGAGGGTCGCCGTTTCCGCCGCCAGCTCCAGCTCGCGCCCGGTCCATCCGCCCTCGGGCCCGACCAACAGCGTGACGTCGCGCGGTTCATGCAAATCGGCGAGACGCACCGACGCGTCGCGAGAGAGCAGCACCGCGGTGTCCACCGCTCCGATCACCGCTTCCACGGACGACGCCGCCGAAACCTCCGGAACACGGAGCCGGCGAGCGAGCATCGCCGCCTCGCGACAGATGGTGTTCCAGCGCTC
>VBFV01000061.1 GCA_005881335.1 Chloroflexota bacterium | reverse complement strand
GAGTCCGGCCAGGAACGCGGCGCCCAGGGCTGTGGTCTCGGTGTGACGCGGCCGGCGGACGGGGATGCCGAGCAGGTCCGCCTGGAGCTGGCAGAGCACGTCCATCACCGCCGCGCCGCCGTCCACCCGCAATTCGGTGAGCGGCCTGCCGGTGTCGCTCTGCATCGCCTCCACCACGTCGCGCGTCTGGAAGGCCATGGCCTCGACCGCGGCGCGGACCAGGTGCGCTCGCGTGGTTCCTCGCGTGAGGCCGACGATCGTGCCGCGGGCGTAGGGATCCCAGTGCGGCGCGCCTAGACCGACAAAGGCGGGCACCAGGAAGACCCCGGCCGCATCCGGTACGGACGCGGCGAGCGGTCCGGCCTCGCTTGCGCTGCCGATGATGCCGAGACCGTCGCGCAGCCACTGCAGAGCGGCGCCGGTGACGAAGATGGCGCCTTCCAGCGCGTAGCTCAGGGCGCCGTCGCGCCTCCAGGCCACCGTGGTCAGCATGCCGGAGCTCGAAGCTACACGACGCGCGCCGGTCTGCATCAACACGAACGAGCCGGTGCCGTACGTGTTCTTGGCCATCCCGTCGGCCGTGCATGCCTGGCCGAACAACGCAGCTTGCTGGTCGCCCGCGATCCCTGTGATGGGCGCGGCGATCTCGCCGAACGATCTCGAGATCGGACCGCTGGAGTCGGCCACGCGGGGCAAGTTGGCGAGCGAGACATGAAAGAGTTCGGCCATCTCTTCGCTCCAGACCCCGCGTTCGATGTCGAAGAGCAGCGTGCGCGATGCGTTGGAGGCGTCGGTCACGTGGTCGCGTCCCTCGGAGAGCTTGGCGACCAACCACGAGTCGACAGTGCCGGCCGCCGCGTCTTTGGCTCCGTCGACGTGCTCGAGCGCCCAAGCAAGTTTGGTGGCCGTGAAGTACGGATCGAGCACGAGTCCGGTGATCTCTCGGACGCGCGCCTCATGGCCAGCCTCGCGCAGCCTCGCGCATTGGTCGGCCGTGCGGCGATCCTGCCAGACGATTGCGGGTGCGACCGGCTGCAGAGTCCGGCGGTCCCAGAGCACCAGCGTCTCGCGCTGGTTGGTGATGCCTACCGCTCGCACGTCGCTTGGTTTTGCGTTGGCAGCTTCGAGGGCGCGCCGTGCGCTCGCCTGCACGGCGGACCAGATCTCGTTGGGATCGTGCTCGACCCAACCCGGACGCGGGTACCGCTGGGTGATCTCCTCGTAGCCCTTGCCTTGAATCTCACCGTCCAGACCAACAGCGATTGCGGTCGCGCCGGTCGTGCCCTCGTCGAGGCTTAAGACGACTTCGCTGATGTTTCCGGCTTCCAGGTGCGGTTCAGGCTTCCGGTCGAGTACCCCTCGAGGTCCGCCGACACGAATTTGTAGCCCGCTTCGCGCACGGCCGCAGCCACGCGCTCGCGCTCCGCGATCAGCCGCGGAATTTCGGCCGCGTCGACTTCGATCCGGGCCACGTCATCGTGATGCCGCACGCGCACCTGGTGGAAGCCCAGGGACTTCAATGCCGCTTCGGCGGATTCGATCTGGCGCAACGCCGCCACCGTGACGGTCGTGCCATGCGGGATCCGTGACGAGAGGCACGCGAACGACGGCTTGTTCCAGTTGGCGAGACCCAAGGTCCGTGCTGCGGCGCGTATCTCCGATTTGGGCATGCCGGCTTCGAGGAGCGGGAAGCGGACGCCGCGGCGGACGGCCGAGGCGTGCCCGGGACGGTGGTCACCCGCGTCATCCGCGGTCGCCCCGTACGCAAGGTGCGCCAGCCCGAGCTCCTGCTGCACTGGCGTCAGCGTGTCGAAGAGCTCCTCTTTGCAGTGAAAGCAGCGGTCAGGGTTATTGCGGGCGTAGGCCTCGAGCTCAACCTCGTTGGTGTTGACCTCGACCAGACGCGCGCCCATCGCGCGCGCGAGGGACCTCGCCTCCTCTTGTTCCGACTCCGGATAAGCGGGCGAGCTCGCGAGCACCGCGACCGCGCCTTCGCCCAGCTCGTCCATCGCAAGTTTCAAGAGCAGGGTCGAGTCGACTCCCCCCGAGTACGCGACCAGCACCGAACCGAGCTCGTGCACGATCTCACGCGCGGTTTTCAGTCGAGTCGCGTCGAACGCGTCGAGCTGGATCACTCCAGCACGAGATTAGCTGGCGCGGGCCTCGGAGGGTTCCATCGCCGGAGTGCCGCACCACGCCTCGTAGTCGATCAGCGAATCGACTGTGGGGTTTTCGCCGCACAGCGGGCAGGCCTTGTTCTGACGCAGCTTGAGCTCGCGGAAGCTCATGTCCTCGCCTTCGAAGAGAAGGTAGCGCCCGACCATCGGCCGCCCGATGTCCAGCAGGTACTTGATCGTTTCGAAGGCCATCATGCTGCCGATGATCCCGGGCAGCACGCCGAACACGCCGGCCTCGGCGCAGCTCTGCACGCTGCCGGGCGGCGGCGGCTCCGGGAACAGGCAGCGGTAGCAGCCGGTGCCCTTGGCGGAATCGAAAAGTGCGAGGCGCCCTTCGAAACGGAAGATGCTCCCGTGCACCAGCGGCTTGGCCAGGAAGTGCGCGGCGTCGTTCGCCAGGTAGCGAGTCGGGAAGTTATCGGTCCCGTCCACGATGACGTCGTAGGGGGAGAAGATGCGCAGGGCGGTCTCCGAGTTGAGGTGCTCGTTGATCGCGACGACCTCGACGTCGGGATTGAGGTTGCGGAGCGTCTCGGCCGCCGACTCGACCTTGGGCCGGCCGATGTCGTCGTGGCCGTGCAGCAGCTGGCGCTGAAGGTTCGAGGCGTCGACGATATCGAAGTCGACGATTCCGACCTTGCCGACGCCGGCCGCCGCCAGGTACATGGCCGCGGGCGAGCCAAGCCCGCCGGCGCCCAGGAGGAGCACGCTCGAGTTGAGCAGCTTGCGCTGCCCCGCGCCCCCTACCTCGGGCAGGATCAGGTGCCGCGCGTAGCGGGCGACCTGGTCGGGGGTGAAGGTTCGGTTCTGGGTCATCTGCCTGTATGGACT
Organism: Chloroflexota bacterium; assembly: GCA_005881335.1. Classification (GTDB taxonomy): domain Bacteria; phylum Chloroflexota; class Dormibacteria; order Dormibacterales; family Dormibacteraceae; genus 40CM-4-65-16. The sequence continues at coordinate 8,402 of VBFV01000061.1, read as the reverse complement.
ATACCCAGGGTGCTTTGGGGGTTATTCCTATAGTTGGAGGGCAGCATGGAAACTGAATACCTCGACGAAGAGCAGGTCATCGCCCTCTACAACAAGGTGCGGACTGGCAAGCGGACCTGGCCGACAGGCATCTGGACCTCCCCCGCCGCGCTCCAATACGCCGTCACCGTCTTCGACTACTGGATCCACAACGTGATGGGATGGAAGGGCTGGCCCGACGCCCGCGGCAAGGTCACCCCAGCGCTGCTCGAGGAGCATCGCCTGGCCGACCTCGTGGAGTCGGTTTTCGTGCCCGAGTTCGGCGACGACTGGCTGGACTTCGAGGTGGTCCTCAACGAGAGCATGCGGCTGTCGGAAGACGAAAGCTGGGCACCGGACGTCGCCGATCGCCAGGAGCGCGTGGAGGCCGCCTTCGAGCACGCGTTCGAGAAGCTCATCGGATCGCCGAAGCAGCAACCCAAGCTGCTGCCGACCTATCACCGCTTTCGCAACCACCTGCTGCGCATGTGGAGCGCGTTCCAGGAGGCGCAGGCCGAGCACGACAAGGCCGAGCGCGAGTCGGCTGAACGTTTCTGGGCGCAGCTGCGCCTGGTCCGCAGCAGCCGGGGCCAGGCGGCCGAGGCGTGGTCGATCGTCAATACCGACGACGAACGCCGCGGCGAGGTGGTCATGGTCTGGGGCGAGCCGCATCCCTATTGCGTGGTTGTGCTCGACGAGGACGTCGAGGCGGGCGGCTGGGAGCAGGTCATCTACCGGCTCGAGCAGGAGATCCTCGTCGAGGAACCCGGCGTGGTCAGCTACGCCGTCTGGCACAAGGGGTTCGTCGGCGAGTACTACAGGTGCGCCGACTGCGGTGAGCTGCACAGCCAGTTCGACGAGGACACGACCAACGGGCTGAGGCTCGACGACCTAGAGCCGCCTGAAGAGCGGTAGTCAGTCGACCGTGAGTGAGAAGTTCCTTCCCTCCCAGCCGGTCATGTAATGCGCCGTCCACGAAAACTCCGTCCCCGGGGGCAGCTTGTGGCAGGGCACCTCGGCGGTCCACAAACCCAGCGTTGTATCGACCGCGTCGACCTCCGTGAATGTCGCCCAGTTGTCGAAGGTGTAGTGCACCGCGCCGGGCCGCGCCAGCTGAACGCGAAGACGCCGGCCCGCCGCGATCCGGGTGATCTGATGCTTGTGTGACCAGATGAAGGCGGGCTCCAAGGCGGTTCCCTCCGTGTAGCGGCGCCGCGCCGGCATCACGATGTCCGGAAACCCCGCGAGCGCGATCGTGACGAGCAGCTCGAGATATTCCGCATGCGCCCATCCCAACGGACAGGCCGAGCCGTTCGGCCGGCCGAACTGAAGGCCGCGGTCAGGGACGTCGGGCCCATCCCACAGCTGCTCGGCCAGCGCAAGACCCTGTCCGGCGAAGCCTTCGAGCGTGCGCACCAGCTCCGCCGCGGGCAGCCCCATCGAGAAGAAATGCCGCGCGCGCTCCCCGGTCAGGACCGGCCATGCACGTCCGCGCCCGGTGCCATCCCAGGGCGAACCGTCCTCGTGCTCGCCGTATTGATCGCCCACGTAGCGCCTCCAGCTCGGGCCCGCAGGCAAGCTGACCTTGAGCGACGTGTCCACGCCCTGCAGGCTGCGCAAGACGCGGTCGTCCTTCGGGCGGCGCAAGCCATAGCGGACCAGCTCGAGAAATTCGGGAGCGATTGCACCTTCGGCCGGTCGCTGATCCGGGTTCGATCCGAGGCGCACGTACTGGCCCGAAGGGAGTGAGCACCACGCCTCGACGCGGTCGTTCCAGTAGTCCGCCACAAGCCGGAGGTAGTTCGCGGCCACGTGCTCGCCGGCGTCGTGAGCGAACTCCGCCGCGACGATGAGCGCGGCGATGCAGGCGGCAAGCGTCGACGGCGACAGCCCGCCGGCATCCTCCCAACGGTCAAGAGTCGTCAGCGGCCCCTCGCGGATGATGTACTGCGCGGCGGGCCGCACCATCGTCGGGTAAGGATCGTGGTCGAGGCAGCCCGCGACCCCGAGCCGCCACGCGAGGAGGATCGGGAGCGCGACCTGGTCGAGCTCGGTCGAGACCCAGTGCGGGGCTCCGTCGAGGGTCCAGTTCTGATACCAGCCTCCATCGCTTCGCTGATTCGATTGGAGATGGCGAAAGGCGCGGAGCGCGGCATCGCTGTCACCGGCGTCGAGCAGCGCGGTCGCGATGCGGCACAGGTCTCGGGGCCAGACGAGGTGGTAGACGTGGTTGCCGTCGTGGTTGTGCTCGCCCCACGGGGCGGCCGGCGCTGCGATGAAAGCGCCGGCGTGCGATTTGTCCTCGAGGCAGTGCAGCAACGCGAATGACGCGCGCGCGAGCATCCCGTCGTCGCCGCTGACTTTGCCGAGCGCGGGCGGAATCTCGGGCTGAGCGCGCCATGCGCGCTCGAATGACTGGCGCACCGCCCCCGCACCCTTTTGCAGCGAGGTGCGCGCGACCTCTTCGGCGTCGGCGCGCGAATGCGCGAAGCCGATCGCGAGCTGAAACGCGCCGGCGCGGATTCCAATCTCGGCGCCCACAGAAACGTTGCCCGGACCGGCGCGCTCGTGCATGGACGTGAGCCGGCCGTCCCCATCGCTCAGGTCGATGTGCACGTCGGAGCTCCGAAAGTAGCCCACCGTGGCGCGGCTGAACGGGCCGACCAGGCAGATCCAGATGTCTTGCTGCTGAAGCAGCAGCGCGGGCGGATGGGTGTCGATGACGTTCGCGAAGTTGCCTTCGGTACCTGGCTGCCAGTGGGCCGAAGCCTGCATGTAGAGGCGAAGATCCGGAAGCTCTGGTGTGAACGTCGCCGCGATGAGCATCGCGTTCTCCTCGGGGTCGGAGAAGAACTCCTTGGTCAGCCGGTACTCGTGATGAGTCGTCTCGACACGAAACGCAGGGACGCCGGGGCTGATCCAGCTGATGCTGTGCTGCCCGTCGGCCGAGTCGTCAACGGGCGGCGCGCCGCCTGCGGAGGCGAAGAAACGTAGTTCGTGCAGCGCGACGTGGTCGAGGAAGGGGAAGAAGACCTCGCTGAGCGTGCCCTCAGCCAGCGTGTACCAGAGCTTGCTCCTGGATCCGGGCGCCGCTCCGAACGCCATTTTGCGTCCGGGCCCCCACATCGGGGGCGCGCCTGGTCCGCCGGGGGCTTCCATCGGGTGCTAAGTATGGAGAGAGCCTGGGGTCGAATAGAATCGAACGACGGCCCCGAATTGTCGGGGAGGTGGCTGAGTGGCCGAAAGCACCCGCCTGCTAAGCGGGTAGGGGGTGTAAAGCTCCCTCGAGGGTTCGAGTCCCTCCCTTCCCGCCATCTGACGATGACTCTCGGGTCACTTCAGAAGAGCCCCGTCAGCTTGCGGCGCAGCGGCTTCGATCCCGACGGCTCGACATAGGGGGGCACCACCTCAGCCACGGCCTTCTCCCCTGCCTCGAGCATCTGCTCCACCGTCTGACCCGCCGCCGGAATCGGCTCGCCGATCCTCACCACCAGTCGCTTGCCCAGCCACAGTTCTTTCATGCCCGACAGACCCACCGGCACGACCGGCACCTGGGAGTCGACGGCGAAATACGCGAAGCCCTTCTTGAACGGCAGCAGCTCTCCTTCTCTCGGACCGAAGTCGCCTTCGGGGAACAGTGCGATCGCGCCGCCGTCCGCCAGGCACCGCTCCACATGACGGAACAGGAGACGATCGCCGTGCTTGGCGCGATCCACGGGCACTATGCCTCCAGTTGCGCGGACCAGCGCCCAGAGCGGACGGTTGCGCATCATCGATGTCGGGTCGGCCAGGAAATGGATACGCGGCTCGGCCGGAAACAGCAGCAGCAGGCTGACCGCGTCCATCCACCCGAGGTGATTGGCAATGACCACGAATGCGCTGTCGGGAATCCGCTCCCGACCGCTTACATCAAATCGGAAGAGCAGGTGAAAGAGAGCTCGCGCGACAGACCGCACGACTCGAAATGTCGGTGTTGCGCGGCGGCCCACAGGCAGCATGTCGGCCGCTGGAATCGCAGCGTGCGGCACATCCGCCGCCGGCCGAAACTGTGTTGCATCCCATTGATCGTCCAGGCTGATGTGCGTCGTGGCGATGAAGCCAGCTTTGTTCAGGACGCCCCCGCCGTGGTTGCGGTTGAGGTCTGACCGCCCGAGCGCCTCATTCGGATATGCGATCCATAGGGAGCCGCCAGGCTTCAACGCCTCGAGCGCGGCCGCCACGTTCGTTTCCAGCTCGGCCCGGTTCGAGGCGAACAGCAGCACTATGTCAGCTGCGCCTTCAGCACCATCGACCGGCTTGTGCACGTAGCCGGCGGGTGCATTCAAGATCCGGTAGCGCGCGCCAGGCTCGAGCTTCAACTTGCGAGCGAGCGCCGATTCCTGCACGAGGCTCGTATTGTGCGCCGCTCGTTACACTCGAAAGGTGACGGGTCGCGTCGCAAAGGTCATGCTGCTCGTCACGGTCGTCTTCGTCGCTTGTACGAGGAACACGCCGACCGCGACGCACACACCGACCCCTCCCAACCCAGGCAAGATCGCGTGGACCGACTGTAGCGGAGGGTTTCAGTGCGGCACCCTCGCGGTCCCCCTCGATTACTCGCATCCGGAGGGACGCACGATCAGCCTTGCTCTGGTCCGCACCCAGGCCAAGGACAAGGCAGCTCGGGTCGGCTCGTTGCTCGTGAATCCGGGCGGCCCGGGTGAGTCGGGCATCGAATACCTGCGGGCAGATATCTCATCGCTCAAGAACCTCAACCAGCGTTTCGATCTCGTGGCTTGGGATCCACGCGGAGTCGCCGGCAGCACACCCGTGACGTGCGTCGACGGGCCTCAGCTGGATGCATACCTCTCGATCGACTCGGTCCTCGACGACCCGCAGGAAAAACAGGACGCGATCCAGGCCGACAAGGACTTCGCCGCCGGGTGTCAGCGCCGGAGCGGAGACCTGCTGCCGTTCATGGACTCAGCGAGCACGGCGCGCGACATGGACCAGATCCGCGCCTCGTTGGGCGACGCCAAGCTGACCTATCTCGGGTTCTCGTACGGCACCTACATCGGGCAGTGGTACGCGCACCTGTTCCCCAGTCATGTGCGCGCGCTGTCACTCGACGGTGTAGTTGATCCGACGGTCTCGGCCAACGACAGCCTGCTGAGTCAGGTTGTCGGCTTCGAGCAAAACCTTCAGGCGTTCCTGGCCGATTGCAAGGCAAGGTCGACCTGCCTCTTCGGTCAAAACGGGGATCCTGGAACCAAGCTGACATCACTCATGAGCCGCCTCGACACGGCGCCCTTGAAGGTCGGCGGCCGACAGCTGACTCGTTCGCTGGCGATGACCGCGGTGCTGCAGGCCCTGTACAGCCAGAGTCTTTGGCGACCGCTCGATCAGGGACTCACAGGGGCCGACGGTGGTGATGGACGGATCCTTCTGCTGATCGCCGACCTCTACAACCAGCGAAATTCAGACGGCACCTACAAGAACCTCTTCAACGGCGCGTACCACTCCGCTTACTGTCTCGACTTTCCCGCACCATCGGACATCGCGGCGTACGACAGGCTTGGCCCCGAGTATGCGAAGGCCTCTCCGTTTTTCGGACCCTGGAGCCAGTACGCCAATCTGCAGTGCGGTTACTGGCCGGCGAAATCGAAAACTACCCAAGGACCGCTGACCGTGACGGGAGCGCCTCCTATCCTGCTCGTCGGGGGCACGAACGACCCAGCGACTCCTTACGCGGAGTCCCTTTCAGTCAACAAGCAGATCGACGGATCGATTCTGCTGACGCGCCGCGGTAACGGCCACACTTCATACGACTCGAGCGCTTGCGCCCATGCGGCCGAGGACGCCTATCTCATCGATCTCAAGCTCCCGGCCGCGGGGACCGTCTGCAGCAGCTAAGCGACAGTTTGGGCGGCTGGAGCCTTGGCCTTATCGAAGGTGAGCTCACCGCGCTTGGCGTCGACCTCGACCACGTCGCCCTCGGTGAACTTGCCGCTGAGCAGCAACATCGCGAGCGGGTCCTGAACCATGCGCTGAATCGCCCGCTTGAGCGGACGCGCGCCGTACACGGGGTCCCAGCCGCGCTCGATGAGAACCTTGCGGGCGGCCGGAGTGACGACCAGGCCGATCTTGCGCTCGTCCAGCCGCTTTTGCAGTCGAGCGAGCTGGATGTCGACGATCGCGCCCAGCTGCTCCTGCGTCAGCGACTTGAACACGATGATCTCGTCCACACGATTCAGGAACTCGGGCCGGAAGTGGTCGCGCAGCACAGCCAGTACGGCTTCGCTGACCTCGTCGAACGGTCGGTTTGACATGTCCTGGATCAGCTGGCCGCCGAGGTTGGAGGTCATGATCAGCACGGTGTTGCGGAAGTCGACCGTCCGGCCCTGGCCGTCAGTCAGCCGCCCGTCGTCGAGAATCTGGAGCAGGACGTTGAAAACGTCCGGGTGCGCTTTCTCGATCTCGTCGAACAGCACGACCGAGTAGGGCCGCCGCCTGACGGCTTCGGTCAGCTGGCCGCCTTCGTCGTATCCGACGTAGCCGGGCGGCGCGCCCAGCATGCGGGCGACGGTGTGCTTCTCCTGGTACTCGGACATGTCGAGCCGCACCAGCGCCTGCTCGTCGTCGAACAGGAACTCGGCCAGCGCCCGCGCCAGCTCGGTTTTTCCGACACCCGTCGGACCGAGAAAGATGAACGAGCCGACCGGGCGGTTTGGGTCCGCGAGGCCTGAGCGCGACCTTCGGACGGCATTGGCCACCGCGGTCACGGCTTCATCCTGCCCGATGACCCGCTCGTGCAGCCGAGATTCCATCTGGATCAGCTTGGCGACCTCGCCCTGCATCAACTTCGAGACGGGGATGCCGGTCCACTTGGCGACGATCTGCGCGATGTCCTCCTCGCTCACCTCTTCCTTCAGCAGCGGGTGTCCCCCCTGCAGCTGGCCGAGTCGCGAGTTCGCTTCCGCCAGCTGCTTTTCGATCTCGACAGCCTTGCCGTAACGCAGCTCGGCGGCCTTGGCGAAGTCGGCGGCGCGCTCCGCACGCTCCGCGTCCGCCCGGACCTCTTCGAGCTTGGCCTTGAGGCTTCGGATCTTGGCGATGACCTCTTTCTCCTGGTTCCATCGCGACCGCAACGCCGTCCGCCGCTCGGCCAGCTCGGCGAGCTGCTTCTCGATCCCCGCCAGCCGCTCCTTCGACGCTCGATCGGACTCCTTCTTCAGCGCCTGCCGCTCGATCTCGAGCTGGCGGATCTGGCGTTCGAGCTCGTCGAGCTCCGCCGGCATGGAGTCGATCTCAGTGCGGAGACGGGCCGCCGCTTCGTCGATGAGGTCGATGGCTTTGTCGGGGAGGAAGCGGTCGGTGATGTAGCGGTTGGAGAGCACGGCGGCTGCCACGATGGCTGTGTCCTTGATCCGGACGCCGTGGTGAACCTCGTACCTCTCGCGGAGTCCACGCAGGATGCTGATCGTGTCCTCGACCGACGGTTGGTCGACGAACACGGGCTGGAACCGCCGCTCCAGGGCCGCGTCCTTTTCGATGTGCTTGCGGTACTCGTCCAGCGTGGTCGCGCCGATGGCGCGCAGCTCGCCCCGGGCGAGTGCGGGCTTGAGCAGGTTGGCGGCGTCGATGGCGCCTTCGGCGGCGCCCGCACCCACGAGCGTGTGCAGCTCGTCGATGAAGAGGACGACCTGGCCATCGGATCCCTCGATCTCCTTGAGCACCGCCTTCAGCCGATCCTCGAATTCGCCGCGGAATTTCGTGCCGGCGACGAGCGCGCCGAGGTCGAGCGCGATGACCCGCTTGCCCTTCAAGCCTTCGGGCACGTCGCCCTGCGCGATGCGCTGGGCCAAGCCTTCCGCGATCGCGGTCTTGCCGACACCCGGCTCACCGATGAGCACCGGGTTGTTCTTGGTCCGGCGGGAGAGGACCTGGATGACGCGGCGGATCTCTTCGTCGCGGCCGATCACCGGGTCGAGCTTGCCTTCCTTGGCCAGCTTGGTCAGGTCACGGCCGTACTTCTCGAGGGCCTGGTATTTCGACTCGGGGTTCGGATCGGTCACGCGCTGGTTGCCCCGTACCTGCCTGAGCGCTCTGAGAAGGCCCTCGTGTGTCGCACCTGAATCCTTGAGGATCGCCTGGTCGGTGAGGGCCAGCAGGAGGTGTTCGGTCGAGATGTACTCGTCCTTCAGGCGCTCGGCCTCGCGCTCCGCCTGCTCGAGGTGCTTGCTGAGCGCTTCGCTGAGGTAGGGCTGACCGCCACCGCTGACCTTTGGAAACCGCTCGATCGCCGAGACGAGCGCCGGCTCCAGCGCCTGCACGGACGCGCCGGTTCGCTCTAGAAGCGTGCGGGCGACGCCCTCGTCCTCGCGCACGAGCGCGAGCAGAAGGTG
>VBFV01000192.1 GCA_005881335.1 Chloroflexota bacterium | reverse complement strand
CCTGACATCTCCCCCTGAAGCCGCGCGTAGCCACGCTACCGCAAGTTCTCCCGCGCGCCTGCCTTTTCCATCCTTAACTAATTGACTCGCGGATGGTCCTTCGAGCCAGCTCAGAACGAGGATCTTCTGGTCGCGATCCCAGCTGAGCAGGCGTGGTACGCGAGGCCCGGAGTCGCCAGCTAGACCCAAGGCTGCGAGTCGCCGGTAAACCTCGGCCTCGGCGGAGGGGTCGTCCGCGTAGATCTTGATGACGAATCGACGATCTGCCACCCTCGCCTCCAGAGTTGCGCGTGAACCCGGGACATAGTTGTGCATGCAGAGCGTCGCCAATTCCAGTTCTGGCTCTGACATCACCTGCGCAAGGCCTCGTGTCATGATCTTTCTGAGGCCGGGTAGGGCCGGATCATCAGGTAGCTCACTCGCCGTAGTCCGACTTTCATCCATCGCATCCCTCATCCCTATCCCTCGGAGATCTCGTGTTGGGCAGCCTCGATGACCTTGGTGATCTTCTCAGGCCAACGCGATTCTTGCCGCCTGAAGATTCCCGCAGCCACTTCGAGGAGCGCACCAGCGCAATGCAAGGAGAATCGCCGCCTCCAGGAGTTAGGGACGAAGCGGAAGTATTCCTCTACGAAGGTCGCTCCTGCGATCTTCGTGTGCGTCATGGGGGTCGAATCGAGTCCTACGCGCCCCGTGATGTAGGCGAAGAGCTGCGCCGGGTCGAGCAGCGGATCCGCCAAGGCCGCCCAGTCGAGATCTATGAACGTCACGTGCCCGTTCGATAGGAAGATGTGATCAGGCTTGAGGTCGCCATGGATTGCCTGGTTGAACGCGGCAACCGCGCGAGCAACTAGCCTCAGTTCTTCTGATGGGTCCGGATTCGTTGCTAAGATCTGCGTCAGCGAAACGCCCGGTGCCTCCTCGAGCGCCAAGGTGCGCAGCTCATCGACGTAGACGATAGGCTTGACCGTCGAGTAGGGGCGCTTTCCGTCCGGCCCGCTCCCGGATAGCGATTGCAGAATCCGAAAAGTCTCCGCGCCACGATCGTTTCGATAAACCTTCAGGTAGCAGCGCACCTCTTCGCTTGTCGCAGATACTGCGTCGTGCGCGCGGATCACGTATCGGAGCGCCGCCCCAAACTCGGTCCGGTATCGAGTGGGCTCGATGGTTCGCTGCTCGACACGCCATTCGCCCGGCCTGAGTCGGCCCAGGAGTGAGGGCTCGATACCCTGAACCGCTCCGCCTACTACAGAGCCCAGAGTCCGAAGCTTTCGATCATACGGATAGACTTCCACCAGCATCTGGAGGCTGGGGATGAAGCCCACCGGCTCAAAGGTGAGGCAGCTTTTGGGAATCCGTCTTTCGGGGACCTCGGCTTTCATCTCCTCCCACCGCCTGGAGGCCTCACCGTCGGCATAAAGAACGCCCGTGACCCACTGGTCCCACCGACGGCCCGTACTGGGTTCTGCAACGCGTAGCGTATACTGCAGGACGTGCCGCGAACCTGACTGGCGGCAACGAAACCGAAAGGCCACGCAGTCGTGGATCCTGTAGTCCTTCCCCGGGACCGCCTTCAGATGGCGGCGGAACACCTCGAGCATGAACTGCGGATTGGACGCAACCGAGAGCTGTGGGACTTCATGGTCCACGGGAAACCCGACTCCCCCGTTCTGGTCGAGTCCTCGCTCACTGACCATCGACTCAACGGGTGATAGAGGCGGGCCACCCGCGGCGACCCCACACTGCGCCGAAGGCTTGAGGAACACTCTGATGAGCTGGTCCGCTTCGGCGCTTCGTTGAACGCTGCCATCAGGGTCCTTGTTCCTAACTTCGTTAAGCAGCCGGTGAACCTTCCGCAAGAGGATAGCGCGTTCGTACCAGGCCACCCGATTCTCCCAGCTATGATCGGAGGTGCACCGTCGTCTGTAGGCGTCGAGGAGGGCTGGCCGCACGGACTCGAAGTCCCTCAGTTTCCACGGCTTGCGGATCGTGATTCGGCGCAGTTGCACGAGGAGGTTAGCCAGATCCAGGGCTGGGTCCCCTCGCGCACACTTGTCAAAATCGAGCACGACGATTTCCCCTCCTCTCCAAAGAAGATTCGCGGGCCCGAAGTCACCGTGCACGAACGAGAGATGCAAGGGGAGTCGTGGCGCCTCATCCATGATTTGAGCGAAGGCTGTTCGCAAACCTGGCGCCTCGCAAGGACGCCAGGCACTGAGGTCCTCGAGTCTCGGCCTGAGGTCTGCGAGCAAGGTCTCAGGCGAAGTGATCGCGGGAGTGTATACTGGCATAGCGTGCAAGGCGGCCAGAGCGCCTCCCATCGCCGCGAGAATCGCCCCGGTGTCCCGGGCGATCGCGGAACTCACCGGCTCGCCCGATTCATACGTCAGAAGCAGAAGGTGGAGCGGCGCGTGATATGCAAGGACGGTCGGAACGGTCAGGCCAGTGCCGCGGGAGCCTTCGCTGGCCCCGATGCCCCTCAGGACCGCTGCGACCCGAAGAGCGTCATCTCCGCGTTCGTAGTACTTCCCCACCCACTGATAGCGTTGGATGTAGGGAAGCTCCGCGACGCGAGCCTCGAGATCGTAGCGCACAACCCGCTGCTTGCCATGCTCCGTGAATTGGGCATCTGAAGTCAATCGCTCAAGGTTTGCGTCCGTACCGCACACCTCACGTAGTACACCCCTCAGAACGGCCCACGTATCCTCCGGCTCCAGGGTGGTTATGGGATTCATGCGGCCCGTCCTGTCAAAGTCATTTCCTCACGGGGAGATGGATGGGGAAAGCCCTCGCTGCCAAGCCATCGACTGAGGTACGCGGTCAGGCGGGTGGCCCCATCGAAGGAGGGCACGATCTCGCGCACTCTTTGGGCCTGAGCCCGCGGATCAAGGTTCAGTGCCCATTCCAATGCCTCAGTGAGGCTCTCGCCCGTCAGGTCTCCCGGGTGGACCCATTTCGCCAAACCATGCGACGCCAACACTTCCGCACGAATCGTTTGCTCGCGCTTGTAAGTGGCCCGCGGCACAATCACCAGGGGTCGCCCTTGCGAGAGGGCCTCCCAAACGCTGTTGTAGCCACCCATACCAACTACGGCGTCCGCAGCAGCAACGAGTTGGAAATTGTCGGCCGTCGACAGTACGCGACTCGCGGGAGGGGAGTGCGCGTGCAGTCTCGCCCGTTGCTCCTCAGGCATGAACGGTCCCGTCACGAAAACTGCGCATAGATCGGGAAGCCTCGACTGCAACCGGGCGACGGCCACCTCAGCGGCCTCGAGCACAGGATACCCATCCTTACCACCACCTACGGTCGCCACGATGAGGCGTCCGTTTCGAGGCAGCCCGTGTAGGCGACGTATCTCATTCGTATTGACTGCCTCCCGCTCTCGAACGACGTACCCACAGTAGTAGAGCTTGGATCTTACGGACGGCGGAATGGAGTAGGCTTCCGCCACATCGAAGAGGTGTGGCAAACCGTACACCGCTATGCCATCGTACAGGCTTTCGAGGGCGCTGTACACCCCGAGCGCCTCCCACTTCGCACGGATGCGACCGGCGTCGTCCATTATGTCGCGCAGCCCTAGAATGAACTTTGTATTCGGGTACCGCGCTTTCAGGGCGTAGAGGCCATCCCGAAACTCGCTTCTGTGGCCGAAGGGCTCGTGATCGACCAGCACAAGGTCCGGGGCCAGTTCTAGCGCCACATCGCGCAGGATTCGGGCCCGTT
>VBFV01000060.1 GCA_005881335.1 Chloroflexota bacterium | reverse complement strand
CGCATAGCGGATCCGATGCGCCGGCCGCGGGCCGAGGATCATCGCCGCCGGGTAGTACTTGATCGCGGCCGCCAGGCCGCCCACGGCGCCGGCGATCGCCGGCCGGCTGCGTTCGAACCACACCGAAGCCATCGCGAGCACGAGCAGGACTCCGCCTCGCTGACCTGCGCTCACGTCCGCGAACAGCGGCGGAAAGTACGCGGCGACAAGCCAGAAGATTGGTCGGGCAACACGGTCCCTGCTCGCGAGCACGCGGTACAGGAGCACCAGCGCCACGACCAGCGCACCCGCGTCGATCGCGGTCCACACCTGCACGCCGATGCTTCTGGGCAGTAGAGCCACGGGGACCGCCAGCAGCGCGACCGGGGGCGGGCTGACGAATGCGTCCAGGCCCCCAGGCGGCGCGATGATGTGCACCCGCGCCAGGTAATCCGCGGCCGCGTCGTACATGTGCGATGGATTCGTCAGGTACGCATGCGCGCCCTCCCACATGCCCTCCGCGTCATACCTGCGCGGTGCAAGCACGGTGAAGATCACGCGGTTCAGACCAAAGAGCAGGGCGATGGTCCAGTACAGGGCGGGCCGCGAGAAAACGTCGGCCGCGGCGCGTCTGAGGCGGTGGATCAATCCGTCGGCGGGCGGACGCGACCGCGCGAGCCGTTGCGGGAAAGCCAGCTCGTGTCTTGCAGGAACTCGATGAACGCGCGTACCGAAGCGGGCAGCTTCCGCTTCCGGAGGTGCACGATGTGCCAATCGCGCCGGATCGGGAAACCGCTCACGTGCAGCTCGACGAGCCTCCCGCTCGAGACCTCCAGCGCGCACGCGTAACGGGAGATGACCGCCAGGCCGAGCCCAGATTCGACGGCGTGCTTGATCGCGCCGTTCGAGCCGAGCTCCATCGCGACGCTCAATTTCGCCCCCTCCTTGCGCGCCGCCTTTTCCAGCGACCACCGGCTGCCGGACGCCGCCTCGCGCATGACGAACGGCTCAGCCTCGAGATCCTTCAGGCTCAGGCCCCGCTTGTGCGCGAGCGCGTGTCCCGCGGGCGCCACCAAGACGAGCTCGTCGCTCAGGAACGGAATGATCGCGAGCTCTGGATCTTTCAGCGCGGGCCCGACGACCGCCAGGTCGAGCTCGTTGCGCAATACCTGTTCCTGCACACGCGCCCGCGTCCCGATCTCGAGCGAGATGACAAGCCCCGGATGCAGCTTCTTGAAAGCGCCGAGCGCAGCGGGCAGGATGTAAATCCCGACGGTGGTGCTCGCTCCAACCCGCAGCGTTCCACGCTGGATGCCGCGCATCTCCTCGATCGCCACGGTCGCCTCGTCCAGCACGTCGAGCATCCGCCGGGCGTAGCTGTACAGCAGCGACCCCGCTTCGGTCAGCTGGACGCGCTTGCCGAGCCGGTCGAGCAGCGGCAAGCCGAGCGTTTCCTCCAGCTCCTTGACCTGGTACGAGACCGAAGGCTGGCTGAGCTTGAGGCGCCGCGCCGCGAGGCTGAAGCTGGTCAGGTCGGCGACCGTTTTGAACGTCCGCAGCTGCCGCAAAGTCACCGCTCGGTCGAGATCGAGCTGGGTTGGGGGCCGCGGCACGGCGCCTACGATATGCGCTATGGCCGCCCGGAAACCTCGTTCACTTTCGCCCGTTCGTCGGACCACTCCGAGTCTCGAAGGGGTCGAAGCTCCCCAACGCGAGGCGACGACGGTCTCCGAGCAGAAGATCAACCAGTACCGCAAGCGCCGCTACCAGGCGCTGCACGCTGAGACCGAAGCCGCCAACAAGCGCCGCGCGGCGGGCAAGGCGACCGCGCGCGACCGGATCGAGATGCTGCTCGACGAAGGCTCGTTCGTGGAGCTCGACGTTTTCGCAACCCACCGGGCACACGGGTTCGGCATGGAAGATCGGAAGATTGCCGGCGACGGTGTGGTGGCTGGATTCGGTGAGATCGATCGCCGGCCGGTCGCCGTTTACGCGTACGACGCGACCGTTTTCGGCGGCTCGCTCGGGGAGGTGACCGCCGAGAAGATCGTCAAGGTGCAGGAGCTGGCGCTGCGCAACCGCGTGCCGATCATCGGCATCAACGATTCGGGCGGCGCTCGCATCCAGGAGGGTGTCGTCGCGCTGGCCGGATACGCCGACATCTTCTACCGCAACGTCCGCTCCTCAGGCGTCATCCCTCAGCTGAGCGTCATCGCGGGGCCGTGCACCGGCGGCGCCGTCTACTCGCCGGCGATCACCGACTTCATCTTCATCGTTGCCGGCCAGGGGTACATGTTCATCACCGGCCCGGAGGTGATCAAGGTCGTCACAGGGGAGGCCGTGTCGTTCGACGAGCTGGGCGGCGGCCACGTGCACAACGCGACGTCCGGCGTCGCGCACTTCCTGCCCAAGACCGAGCAGGAATGCGCCGCGGGCGTGCGCAAGCTGCTGTCCTACCTGCCGTCGTCGAACTCCGAGCGGCCGCCGTTCGTGCCGACCACCGACGACCTGGAGCGCGCCGACCCGGAGCTGCAGACGATCGTGCCCGAATCGCCGAACAAGCCCTACGACATGCGGGGGGTCGTCTCGCGCGTGCTCGACGGTCGCGAATTCTTCGAGGTCCAGCCGTTCTTCGCCCCCAACATCATCGTCGGGCTCGGCCGCCTGGGCGGCCACGCTGTCGGAATCGTCGGCAACCAGCCGAAAGTGCTTGCCGGCGCCATCGACATCAACGCGTCGGTCAAGGCCGCTCGCTTCATTCGCTTTTGCGACGCGTTCGGCATCCCGATCCTCTCCTTCGTCGACGTGCCGGGTTACTTGCCGGGCAGGGACCAAGAGCACGGCGGGATCATCCGTCATGGCGCCAAGCTGCTCTACGCGTACGCCGAAGCGACGGTCCCGAAGCTCGCGGTGATCACCCGCAAGAACTACGGCGGCGCATACACCGTGATGTCGCCGAAGCAGATGGGCGCCGACCTCAACCTCGCCTGGCCGACCGCGGAGATCGCGGTGATGGGACCGGACGCGGCGGTGAACATCATCTACAAACGCGATCTCGCGGCCGCGCGCGATCCGGTGGCGCGGCGCAAGGAGCTTGTCGCGGAGTACACCGCGCGTTTCGCCAATCCATATGTGGCCGCCGAACGGGGCTACATCGACGATGTGATCGAGCCGAGCCAGACGCGTCGAGAGCTGGTGCGTGCGCTCCAGCTATGCCTGCGCAAGACGGTGGAACGCCCGCCGCGGAAGCACGGCAACATCCCGCTCTAGGCTCCAGAGTCGGTGTGTGTAGTCCGCTTAATGCGGTCGGCGGCGCTGCAGTACTCATCCACCGTGACGATGAACTCGGCGTGCGACCAGGTCAGCGGCGACACCGACAACGGCGCTCCCGTGTGCGGGTCGAGCTGCTCCGACAGCAGCCCGCCCGGGAGCTGGTGGCCGACCGCCCAGTCGATCATGTCCCGCGCCGGCTTCAAGTCGGCCGCCGATTTCGCCGTCACGATGTACCACTGCGCCAGCCACATCGTGCACATGAACCACGGGTTGCCGGGCGTCTTCTTGGTGTCCGGCTCGACCTTGAAGTAGTAATCGTCCATGTAGCGGGCGATCCCTCCGCAATTCGCTTTGTTGGCGAGCTGCTCAGCGATCGCCTGCATCGTGTTGACGATCCGCTTGTCGTCCGGCGGGTACATCCCGAATCGCCACAGCCCGTAGATCGCGCTGTCGAGCACCGTGTCCACGGTGACCGACTCGTCGTCCTCGATGGTGATCCGGCGGGGAAAGCGGCCGAGCTCTTCGCTGTAGAGGTTCGTGTCGGAGGCTTCACGCATGCGTTCCGCGGCGTCGCGGTAGCGGCCGTATGCGCGAACGTCGCCGAAGAGGTCGGCGAAACCGCGCGCCGCGTCGAGTCCGGCCCACACCGCTCCGACCGTAAATGCGTGCACGCCCCAGCGCTCCTCCCACAGGTCCCAGGATGGGATGGGCAGGCCGTTGCGTTGGTCGACGTAGCTCACCATCCAGTCCGCGGCCGGAACGATGAGATTCGAGTAAAGGTCGACCACGAAGTCGAGATTGCGGTGAATGCGGTAGTGCTGCCATAACGCCCACAGCACCAGGCCCGTCTCATCCTCCTGGATGGGCAGGGTGCGAGCTCCGTGCGAATCGACCCACGGCAGCCATGAGCTTCCGGGGTTGCCGTACGGCGTGTACTTGTGGAGGAAGTAGCCCTCCTCCACCAGCGTCTGCTGGCAGAACTGGAAGAACTCGCGAGTGACATCCTCATGTCCCGCGCGGTCGAGCGCATTGGCCACGAGCGCGCCATCGCGCGGCCACGCATACGCGTACGTGTCCCGGGCAAACTTTGTGATGTCGAAGTCCGTCGACGCGATCACCGCGCCGCGATTGTCGACATGCGTGCGTGCGGTCAGCACGCTGCGCCGGTACAGGTCGGTGACGCCATGGCCAAGCTCTTCGTCGATGTGGCGATGGTCCTTCTCGGACCAGACCTGCCAGTAGGTCCGTGTTCGGTCTCGATACGTTTCCGCTCCCTTGCTGACGATGAGCTCCTGCCCGTAAGTCGTGACGTCGCTCAGCCTCGTGCCCATGCACAGCCAGTGGGTCATGGTCCGGGGTTGGTTCGGGACGGCGGAGCCGAGGTCAAAGCCGACAGTGCAGTCAACCGAGCCCTGCTCGATCGGATTCTGGCCAAGCATGCCGTCCTCGGCATCGACCCACGTCCCCGCGAGCCCGTTGCCTTTCTTGCCGTTCGCCCATGTGCTGATACCGAACGCGGAGTCGCACTGGCCGCCCACAAGGAAGTAGCGATTGGCTTTGTAGGCGATCACGCCGCGATGACGTGGCTCATAGAGCACCGTGTTGCCGATGTCGGAGCCTTCGATGAACCAGTCGTAGTGAAAGAAGACGCGACCGACGGCAAACCCGGTGGCGAGGTCACTCTGACGTTGCGGATGAACCAGTTGCGCGCCAGGTCGATGTAGTCCTCGAACTTGACCGTGATGCCGAGACCAGGATGGCCCAGCGTGACGTCGCTCACCAGCGAGTCCTCCGCATAGCCGAGCTTGCGCTCCCACGCGGCGTCGTCGAGCCACGCGAACTTCCCGTCGATGAAGAACCCCGCCCGGCAGACATTGCCCATCGTGTGGTTGGCATCCCCCACGCGCGGGTAGTAGATGTCGCGTACCGAGTACGTGGCATCGAAGCCCACGAGTGTATTTCCGTTGCCGAGGACGAGGCTTCTAGGCAAGTCTTTCGCGCGGAATCGTACGCCGCTAAAATCCAGCCAGCGCCACCACAACAACGGAGCAAACGTCTTGGAATCGAACCCAGATCCATCTCGACCACCAGTCCGCGTGATCACCTCGCGCAAACGCCGCCGCACCGTGGCGGCACGCCTGCGGTCCGGCGTCCTCGAGCTTCTGGTCCCGGCGTCGATGACTCACGCCGAGCGTGACCACTGGGCGGAGGTCATGAGCCGCAGGCTGCAGCGGCGAGCCGAGCGGTCGCGCCCTTCAGACGAGCGGTTGCTCGAGCGAGCGCGGCGGCTGAACCAACGCCATTTCGAGGGTAAGTTGCGGTGGCGGTCGATCGGGTTTTCGGACATGGAGCGGCTGTGGGGCAGCTGTACGTTCACCGATGGGGCGATCCGCATCGCGCGCCGGGCGGCTTCGCTCCCGGATTGGGTGCTTGACTACCTCCTCGTGCACGAGCTCGCGCACCTGGTGCACAGCGACCACGGCTCGGCGTTCCACGAGCTGGAGAACCGGTATCCGCTGACCGAACGAGCGAAGGGCTACCTGCTCGCGCTCGACTCTATGGCGTAAGCACGATTTTGGTCGCCTCGCGGGCGTCGAAGAGGCGGTAAGCCTCCGCGGCTTCGTTCAGATTCATCCGGTGGCTGATGATCTTTTCGGGATGCAGCCGGCCCGCGGCGATCAGATCGAGCAGCGGCCGCATGTACGCCTGCACGTTGCACCAGCCGGCGCGAAAGCTCAATGACTTGAGCCACATGCGCATGTAGGGAAACTCGCCCATCACAGCGCTCGGCACCCCAACCATCGAGATGGTGCCGCCTCCCCGCACGCACTGGATGGCCGTATCGACCGCGGGCAGAAGTCCTACACATTCGATGCTCGAATCGGCGCCGAGGCCGTCGGTTTCGGCTTCGATCGCCTGCACCGGATGGACATGCTTGGTGTTGATCGGGATGCCGCCCAGCTCCTGCGCGATCTCGAGGCGTGAGTCGACCATGTCGATCACGAACGTCCGGGCGGGCCCGAAAAGCTGAGCGCACATGGTCGCCATGAGCCCGACCGGCCCCGCTCCGACCACGGCGATGACGTCGCCCGGCTTGATCTCGGCGCGCTCCGCGCCGAAGAAACCGGTGGCCAGGATGTCGCCGACGAAGATCGCCTGCTCGTCAGCCATGCCGTCGGGAATGCTCTCCATGGTGTGATCCGCGTTCGGCACCACTACGTATTCGGCCTGTCCGCCACCCAGCCCGCCGAAGTATTCGCCGTGACCGAAGGTCGCCTTGTCGACGCACTGGTTGAACCAACCCTTGCGGCACAGCACGCAATGACCGCACGAAGTGAAAAAGCTGGACACCACCCGGTCGCCGGGGTGGAAGCGCTTGACCTCGCTTCCGACGTCCTCGACAACGCCCACGAACTCGTGCCCCAGCACCGCTCCGGGATTCATCGGGGTGTGGCCGTGCAAGATATGGAGGTCGGACCCGCAGACGGAACCGAGCGTGACCTTGACCAACGCATCGCCAGAGCTTTTGATGCCGGGTTTCGGGACTTCGGTGACTTTCACGTCGCCTTCGGCCTGGAAAGTCAGCGCTCTCATCGCAGTGTGCCGATTCTACGGCCGCCCATAAGCTAGGAAGGTGCGGCTGCATGGAGCGGTGGTCGTCATCACCGGGGCGTCCAGCGGCATCGGCGCGGCGACGGCGCTCGCCTTCGCTCGACGGGGCGCTCGCCTCGAGCTCGGCGCGCGCCGGCTCGAAAAGCTCAATGCCGTCGCCGAAAAATGCCGCAAGGCCGGGTCACCTGACGTCAACGTCAGGCTGCTCGACGTCGGCCAGCGCGCCTCGGCTCGCGCCTTCATCGCCGCGACGTTGCGCGATCACGAGCGGTTGGATGTCCTCGTCAACAACGCCGGCGTCGGCTGGATGGGCAGGGCCCACGAGATGCCCGAGGAAAAGGTTGACGAGCTTATCGCGACGAACCTCAAGGGTGTCATCAACACAACCAATGCGGCGCTGCCGTGGATGCTCGAGCGCCGGCGCGGCGTGATCATCAACGTCGCCTCGGTTGTCGGCTTCCGGCCCTCGCCCTACTCCGCGGTCTACTCGGCGACCAAGCATGCCGTGGTCGGCTTCTCCCACGCGCTGCGCGGTGAGCTCTCAGGCACGGGGGTCAAGGTTTGCGTCGTATATCCCGGCGTGACGGGCGGGACTGAGTTCTTCAAAGCGCCCGATCAGCCGATCGGTTTCCAGTACCCGGCGTGGTGGGTTGCCAACCTGGTCGTCCGCACCGCTCGCTACCCCCGCCGCGACGCGATGGTGTTTCCGCTGCGCCTTGCGGACGTGGCCGAGCCCGTGTTCGGCGGCTTGATGGACCACGCCATCGGTGAGGTCAGGCGGCGGAGCGTGCCCGACTAGCTATTTGACGCCTCCAGCAGCCTCTGGAGCTGCTGCGCATTCTTGACGGAGTAGTTCGAGTAGTTGTTGTTCATCAGGGCGTGGACACGGCTGGCCGAGCGCTCCATCTCCTTGATCCGCGGCACCCACTCGGTCAGCTCGGTGTCGCTGTAGTCGTAGCGGAAGCGGACGTTGGGCGGCACGCCCTTCAAGTCCCACGTGTCGTGATTGCGGCCGTGGAAGCGGACCACCGCCAGTTTGGAGGACGTGACGTCGTGGACCGACGGCATGCTCGTGTGATGGCCCTCTGGCACGTCGACCGCAACGTAGGGGATGTCGCGCGAACGGAGGAACGCCAGGGTCCCGTCGCGATGCCGTGCGTCGAGCCACTCGGGCTTGCGGAACTCGACCGCGATCTGGAGGCCGAACATGCGCTCCTGGACCTGCTCGACGTAAGCGAGCGAGCGCGACGACGGCAAGAACCACGGCGGGAACTGGAAGAACACGGCGCCCAGCTTGCCCGCGGCGCGCAGCGGTTCGACCGCCGCCCGGAACCGCTCCCAGGTCTCGTCCAGCAGCTCGTCGGGCATCTTTTCGAGGTAGACGTTTTTGTCGCGCAGGTTGGAAGGCAGCTGCTCCCGGATGTCCGGAGGCAGCGACATCGGCTGGGTCGGGTGGTTGGTGAACAGGGAGAAGGACTTGACGTCGAAAGTGAAGTGGTCGGGGGTCTGCGTCGCCCAGGCCTCCACGTTCTCCGGCTTAGGGATGCCGTAGTAGCTCGAGTCGACTTCGACGAGCGAGAACTGGGTGGCGTAAAAGCGCAGGCGGTCACCGGAAGTCTTGACGCTCAGCGGGTAGAAAAGCTTCGAATCGATCAGCGACTTGTCGACCCAGCCGGCGATGCCGCAAAGCACGCTCACCGGATATATGATCCCGCCACCCTTGGGCCGCTACATCCGGTACTGGTACACATATCGCACGGCCGTCGCGGTCTTGATCGCGCTCGTCGTCACAGTCCTGATGTTCGGCCTGTACGTGGAGCAGATCGCCTGCGATGCGAACCCCCACAGTTGCGCTATCAGCCTCTCGGTCCACCCCGAGGACAGGCTTTTCAGCGAGAGCCCGCCGCAGCCCCAGATCGTCGTCGTCGGAATCGACGACGCAAGCGTCAAGAACATCGGCGAATATCCTGTGCCGCGGGACAAGTACGCCGTGGTGCTGCGCAACCTGGAGGCATCGGGCGCCTCCGTGGTCGTTTTCGACGTCAACTTCGCCGACAAGCGTGAGCTCGTGCCCGACGACGACTTCGCCCGAGCTCTGAGGGAAAGCACGGTCCCGGTGATCCTGGCCTACGGGGGTGAAAACACGATTGCCCGGGAGGGAAGGCTGGAACAGACGTCAGCCAAGACCGACCCCGCCGGCGTGGACCAGCTTCCGTTGAAGAAATTCTGGTGCGCGGACGCGAACTCCAGCCCGAGCGTCCCGTGCCAGAAGCCGATCAAGAACGTGATCCTGGCGTCGACGGACGTCGTGCTCGACTCGGACGGAGTTTTGCGCCGGATGCCGATGTTCGTCCAGCCCGCCTGCAGCAGCACGGGCGCCTGCGCGCTGCCGACGATCAATCCGCTCGGATTCGCGGCATACCGCGCTTTTTCGCTCCTACCCGATCCGTCGACCGGCCCCTCGTTGGAGGAATCCGGCGGCCACGCGACCTTCGGCACCGCGTGGCAGCATCCGCTCGAGGTCGATCGCACCGGGTCGGCATTCATCAACTACTCGACCGGCCCCGGCCAATTCAAGAACAAGTACCACCAGTACCTGTCATTCAGCGACGCCTATCAAGCCTCGTTCCCATCGGACAAGGTCAAGGGCAACATCGTGCTCGTCGGCGGCTACTACCTGACCGGGGTGCCGGACGAATTTCTTACTCCGGCCGGCAACGGGACGAAGATGCCGGGCGTCGAGGTGCATGCCAACCTGCTCAACATGCTGCTGCCGCTGCAGCCGAAATTCCTCATGTCCGAGCCCGCGGCGTTGCTGGTCCTGATCATTCTCCTGCTGGCCCTGGCGACGGCGGTCGGCGTGGCACGAGTGACGGTGCTGTGGGGTTTGGCCGGCACGGCCGGCGCGATTGTCCTGTTCACGGTCGGCATGTCAGCGCTTGCGGTCTTCAACGGCTGGGTCCCCGACCTGTTCCATCCCTGGCTTGCCATCGCGCTGACTTATTCGGGCGTGACGGCCTACCGGTTTCTCTACGAGGACCGCGAGAAGCGAAAGGTCACAGCCCTCTTCGGCCATTACCTCAAGCCCGAGATCGTCGCCGAGCTCGCCAAGACTCGGGGTGGCGTGGAGGACATCCTCCGCGGCGGGGAACGCCGCGACATCACCTTGATGTTCGTCGACATCCGCGGATTCACGTCGATGTCGGAGTCGATGGCCGCAAGCGACGTGACCGAGGTCGTCCAGATGTACCTCGATCACCTGAGCGGGATCATCTTCACCTGGGACGGCACGGTCGACAAATACGTCGGCGACGAGATCATGGCTTTCTGGAATGCGCCGCGGCTGCAGGACAACCACGCGCTGCTGGCGATCCGCTGCGCCTACGACTGCATCAACCGCGCCGCCGAGCTGCAGCAAAAGTTGCTGGCCAAAGGACTTCCCCCGATTCGCTGGGGGATCGGCATCAACACAGGGCCGGCGGTCGTGGGCAACATGGGCTCTCGCAGCCGGCTTCAGTACACCGCCCTCGGCGACACGGTCAACACGGCGGCGCGCTTCTGCTCGCACGCCCCAGCGTTCGAGGTCCTGATCGGCCAGCAGACGTACGAGATGTGCCGCGACTACATCGCGGTCGACCTGGTCCCGGGCGTGCAGCTGAAGGGCAAGTCGGCGGAGACGTTCCGGATTTACGAGGTGACCGCCGTCCGCGAGACCCCCACCGATCCGTGGGTCCAATCAACGTCGTCGCCAGCACGAGCAAGCCCAGCACGCTCAGGCAGCTCATCGACTTCTTGGCCAGCGGCTTGACCGGCGGCGTCGGGTTGTAGGCGACGTGGGGCGGCGGCATCGCCGTCGCGGGCTGCCCGATCGCCATTCCGATCGGGGTCGTGGGAATCGGAATGGCCGGCGTGGCCAACGGCACCATGCGCGAGAGGTCGGCGCCGGGCTCGAGGCTGCGCTGCCATCCCGGGCACATCAGGTTCGCGACACGGGACATCGCGTCATCGAACTCCTGGCCGGTCTGGAAGCGGTCCTCGGGCCTCTTCGCGATGGCCTGCAGGATCACGTGCTCGAGCTCGGGGTTGAGGCCTGGCTGGAAGACCGAGGGCGGCTTGGGGGGCGCCTGGACGTGCTTCGCCATCAGCGTGAAGGGACCATCCTCGTCGGAAGCCGTGAAGGGAGGCTGGCCTGCGACCAGCTCGTAGAACATGATGCCGGCCGAGTACAGGTCGCTGCGGCCGTCGACCTTGCTCGAGGCAACCTGCTCGGGAGACATGTACTGGGGCGTGCCGACCGTCGTCCCGGTCTTGGTGGCGGTGCCGCCCACACCGCTGTCGTCCGTCAATCTCGCGATCCCGAAATCAGCGACCTTGACCATCCCTTCGTCGGAGATGAGCACGTTTTCGGGCTTCATGTCCCGATGCACGACCGCGTGGCGGTGCGCGTAATCCAGCGCCTGCAGCACCCCGTGCATCACCGCGAAGACCTGCGGCGGCGGAAGCGCCGTCTGATTCATCCAGTCCCGCAGCGAACGGCCGCGGACGAACTCCAGGACCAGATAGTTGACGTTGCCCATCAGCTCCATGTCGTGGACCTGGACCAGGTTGGGATGACTGGTGCGCGCCATCACCTGCGCTTCCTGGAGGAAGCGGCGGAGCGCAACCGGATCGGCCGTCTGGAGGAGCTCTTTGATCGCGACCTCGCGGCCCAACCCTGGCTGCTCGGCGAGGTACACGGCACCCATGCCACCCCTGCCCAGCTCGCCTTTGACCCTGTACTTGCCGATGTAGCGTTCGCCCGGGATCCGCGGCGGCGTGGTGATGGAGGCGATCGGCGGCGGCGGCGTGGCCGGTGGCGGGACCGGGATGAGGCGCATCGTGGCGGCCGCGTCCGGCGGGGCGGGCGTTGCCGGTGGGGGCGGATTGGTCGGATCAGGCGTCGGAGCCCACGGCGGAATCGAGGGGGTGGGCTCGGGTGGTTGACCGGAATCGGTCATCTCTGGGCGAGCCTACCAGAGTCATTCGGGCCCGAATCAGGTATGGCGTTTTGGCGTCGCTGCGCCGATAATCTGGCCCGCAGCAGGCAGCCAACAGGAGGAGAGTGATCTATGTCGCAGATGCCACCACCGCCGCCCAGCCAGCCAGCACCAATGGGCGGCGGCTCGCCGAGCGCAGTCGGCGGTAACAAGAACCTTTACACGATCCTTGCCTGGGCTCTGTTCCCACCGATCGGCAGTCTCATATTCCTTTTCGTCGGCAAGGACGACCCAGACGTCAAGAACAACGCCGCGCAGGCGGTTGTGATCCACGGAGGCGCGTTTGCGGTCTGGATCATCCTTCGGATCCTCACAGCGATCGTGCTCCCGATTGCGATTCTGCTTGTTCTCTGGGACCTCGTTTGGTTCGTTCTATGGCTGATCGGGTTGGTCCTCGCCCTCCAGGCAGGAGGCAAGCGAGTCAACTTCCCGGTGCTCGGTCCAATGGCGGCAAACTACGTGCCGATGGTCGAGGGCTGGGCCAAGTAACCCTGTAAGACGATGAGGCCCCGCTTTGCGGCGGGGCCTTTTTCTTTACTCGGCGGTCAGCTGCTCGAGAGCACGCTCGATGCCGGATCGAAGCTCGTCACGCTCTTCTCGCAGCTGCGTCGCCTCGGCACGCGCCGATGCCAGCTGGTAGCGCAGGCGCTCGATCTCTTCCTGAAGCTCGCGCAACCTCGGGTCAGGTCCGCCCGCGCCGGCTCCGGCGTCGGCCAGCTCGAGCTTGAGACGCTCGACGGCGACCTTGAGCTCACGGCGTTCCGCGAGCAGATCCTGGACGAGCGACTCAGACGGCTTTGTCTGCTCTTTCGACATACCGGCAAAGCCCGGGCTGGAACTCGCGGAGGCGGAGATGCTCCATCTCGCCGCGCAGAAAGCGCGCCTTGACCTCCAGGCTCCTGATGCCTTTCGCGGTCTCGAAGGGAAAGCGATAGAGCTTGCCCGAGTCGACGAGCAGGCAGAGCGAAAGCCGCTCGCCGTCTTTTTCGATCACATGCTTGTAGCACGGCACGGTGCGGCGGGCGATCTCCATCGTCTTCAAGCCGCCCACCCTTCCGGTCAGCACGTCGGCCGGGCTGCGCATGCGATGAATGCTAGTTCAGCAGGGTCAGCTGCTCTGGCTTGGGCGGCGGTTTGAGGATGACGCGGCGCCGATCCGAGACTCGATGTTGGGACCGGAGCCGCGCGATGGTCTGCATCGTCTTCTCGCCGAACGACGGCGGGAGGTATGCCCTGTCGCGGTAGGCCTGCTCGTAGCGCGGGAGCAGCTCAGGCCAGTGGCGCGCAAGGACCGACATGAAGTGTTCCCGAGTGCCGTCTTTCAGGTGCAGCATGCCGGCCCATAGCCCAGTGGCGCCGGCGGCTCGAGCGGCTTTGACGACGGCTTCGAGCTGCTCTGGCCGGTCCGACAGCCCGGGCAGGATGGGGGCCATCCCGACGCCCACGTCGATCCCCGCCGCTACCAGCTTTTCGATGGCGCGCAGCCGCTGGCGGGGGTGCGCCGTGCCTGGTTCCGTCTTACGCCAGACGTCGTCGTCCAGCGTGGGGATGCTGAAGGTGATGTGGAGCTCGGCCCGCTGCGCGAGGCCGGCGAGCACGTCGATGTCGCGGACGATCATCGGCCCGCGGGTGATCATCGCGGCCGGATTCGAGAAGTCGCGCAAGACCTCGAGGCACCGCCTGGTCAGGCGGTACCTACCTTCGGCGGGTTGGTAGGGATCGGTGGCCGCCCCGATGACGACCGCCTCTTTGCGCCACGAACGGCGCGAGAGCTCGCTACGCAGCACAGCGGCGACGTTGGTTTTGATCCGGACGGTGCGGCCATAGCGATCGTCGGATGGACGGTCCGCGCGAAGCTCGAAGGCTCGGACATAGCAAAAGGAGCAGCGGTGCTCGCAACCTGTATACGGGTTGAGCGACCACGAAAAGCCCATGTTCTTGACCGGGTTGAGCGCTGACTTGCACTCGACCTCGACGTAGTCGACGTCGACGAGCCTGGGCTCCAGGGCAGCCACATCCCCATCCTAGAACAAACGTTCGGTCCCCGGCTAGTGCCACGCCAGCTTGACGTCCGACCCGGGCGCTTCGCCGATGGGCCGTCCCTTGCCCAGCCGCCGCCCGGGCCGAACCAACGACGACGGGCAAAAGTCGTTGAGCACGCACTCCTCGCACCGCGGCCGGCGCGCGAGGCAGACCCTGCGTCCGTGCAGGATCAGTCGCAGGGATAGCGCGGTCCACTCCTCTTTGGGCACCATTGCGCAGACCTGGTACTCGATCTTCACCGGATCCTTCGTCGCCACCAACCCGATCCGATTCGTCAGTCGCGTCACATGCGTGTCGACGGCAAACCCGGGCGAGTCGAAACCCGCGCCGAGGATCACGTTGGCCGTCTTCCGGCCGATGCCGGGGATCTTGATCATGTCCTCCATCGTTTTCGGCACCTGACCACCGAACAGCTCGACCAGGGCCCGGCTCGCCGCGATGATGCGCCTGGTCTTGAGGCGGAAGAAGCCGGTCGGTTTGATCAGCGTCTCGATCACCGCCGGATCGGCGGCCGCGAGGTCCTCGGCGGTGGGATAGCGCCGGAACAGCTCCGGCGTGACGAGGTTGACGGAGCGGTCGGTCGTCTGCGCGGAGAGAATCGTCGCGATCAGGAGCTGGAACGGGTTCTCGTATTTCAGCTCGGTCTCCGCCTGGTACAGGTCGCGCAAGCGCTCGGCCGTCAGCAGCGCTCGCTTCTTCGCCCCACGCGGAGGGCGCGGCGTCATCCACGATGGCTTGCGCTTGGGGGTTGGTTTTGGCTTAGGAGCCAAGCAGCCTGCGCGCTACCGCCGCGACTTGATTTCCGTCCGCGCGGCCGGCAAGGCGGGTGGTTGCCGCTTTCATCACGAGGCCGAATCCTTTCGGGCCATCGGGCTTGACCTCCGCGATCACGGCGCGCACCTCGGCCTCGATTTCCTGCTCGCTCAAAGATGCAGGCAGGAAGCCTCGCAGCAGTGCCAGCTCGGCCTCCTCACGCCGGGCCGAGTCCTCGCGGCCCGCCTTGCGGTAGACACCGATCGCCTCCTCCCGTCGCTTGACCTCTTTGCGAGCGACGCGCTGGACGAGCTCGTCATCAATCCTTCCGGCGGCCGAGCCCTCCTTGCTCGCTCGAACCAGCTCGCTCTTGAGCAGGGAAAGCGTGCCTAGCGCAACATCGTCGCGCCGCATGCGTGCGTTGACCATTTCCGACTGAATGCGGTCATAAAGGGGCACTGTCGCGATTGTCACACATGGACCGATCCCCGATAATCGGCGCCTATGGCCTACCTCCTGGCCGGCCCGCTGGTCGCAATCGTCGGCATCGTGGCGGTCTTTTTTGTGCTGCGCCGCAAGTCGGTGGACAAGCGCTCGATGTATTCAGCCAGGCGTTCGCAGATCGAGCACAAGGTCCGCGCGGCGAGGCAGCGGACCATGGCTCCGCACGGCCGCTCCGAGAAGCCCTCCCAGCCGGTTCCAGCCGCCGAGACCCCGTTCGCAGCCACCCAAGTCCAGGAGACCGCCACCACGTGGCAGGCGCCCGCGTACGAGCCGCCACCATCCGCCGGACACGCGCCCGTTCCGCCGCCACGACACGAGGAGCCCGCCGCACCCCCGCCCTGGGAGCAGCCGAGCACTCCCGCACCGGCTCCGAGCAGTTTCGACTACCCCGGTGAACCAGCGCCTGCGCTGCCGCCGGAGCCGTTCCGTCCCGCCCCGAAACCCACGCCGATGCCGGCGCCCGGCGAGCCGGCCTGGACGCCCGCTCCGCGGCCGGCCGAACCGATGGCGCCCGCGGAGCCCGTGGCACCGGCCGCGTCAGCCACCTCGGCCGGCGCGTGGTCCGTCGTCAGCACGAGCAAGGACGGGGCTGTGGCGGAGCCGGAGTCGAAAAAGAAAGACAAGGGCGGCGCGCCGGCGTCGTCGTGGCAGCTGGCCTCTGGCGACGCCCCGGGGCTCGAAGCTGAAGAGCCCGAGGGCAAGCGGCCCGCTGGAACGTTGATGGCGTTGGCCCAGTACGCCATCCTGGTCGTCGGCCTGGTGATGGTGCTCATCGGCGTTCTCGTCATGGTCGCCAACTCACACGTGACTTAGCCGCAGCACAGACTCGGCAAGCGAACGCCCTCCGTCGCGCATGACGGTGTCGCAGACGATCGTGCGATATCCAAGCTCTTCGACCGCCCCGAAAAGATTGCGATCGCGTTCGTCGAGCACAAAGCTCGCCGCAACGTCTCGGTACATGCGCGCCACCTCGACAGCATCCGGTGGATGGCCGAGCGCGCGCATCATCTCGGCGGTCGGCCCCTTGAGGGCGAGCCCTCCGACGATCGGGGTCACTGCGACGGTGTGGTCCCGCCGCAACAGTTGGCGCGTGAGGAGCAGGATCGGCGCGATCGAGATCAGCGGGTTCGAAGGCCCGATGATCACGAGGTCAGCCGCCGCCAGCGCGGTCGCCACCTCGACCGACGGCCGCGCGGTCGCCCCGCCGGCGAAGTTGATCGCGCGCAGCCGCGGTTGCAGCCGCTCGCGGACGAAGTACTCCTGGAATGAGAGCTCACCGCGCTCGGTGGTGAAACGCGTGCGCACCGGGTCATTCGTCATCGGGAGGACGCGCGCCTCGACGCCGAACCGCAAGCACAGCTCGAGTGTCGCCTCGGTGAGCGTCTTCCCTCGTCGCAGCACGTCGGCCCGCAACAAGTGCGTGGCCAGGTCCTTGTCGCCGATGCGAAACCACGTGTCCTCGCCGGCTTCCGCGAGCCTTTCGAGCACGCGAAAGGTGTCGTCCTTGATCCCATAGCCGGCTTTGTCGTTGAAGACGCCGGCAAGCCGGTAGATCACCGCGTCCACGTCCGGACAGACAAGGAGGCCCCAGAACTCGTCGTCATCGGCCGTGTTGGCGATGACGGTCAGCTCGTCTCGAGGCGCAACCGCCCGGATTCCGGCGGCGAGCGCGGCGCCGCCCGTCCCGCCCGCCAGCACGACTACGTTCAGCGGAAGAGGTCCTCCGCTTGAGGACGGATCAGGTCCTGTCCGGTCCCCCGGCCCTTCAACCGAAGCCCGCGCGCGATCACAGCGGGCGTGCGGTCCGTCTTCCCCATCACGAGGCCGGCGCTGGCGGCGACCTCGTCGGCGACCGCGAGCACGGTCGCGTGCAGTGGATTCCCGTCGTCGTCCGGCGTGCCCCGAAGGTCGATCACCGCCGGCAGCCCGGCGACCCCGAGCGCCACATTCACGATCCCCAGCCTCCAGGGCCGGCCGAAGGTATCCGAGACGATGACGCCGACGTCGGCCCCCGCAAGGTCGCGCAACCGACCCCGCAAGCGCGCGGCGCTGGCGTCTGGATCGAGCGGCAAGAGAGTGAGCGTATCGCGGCCGCCGACGTTGGAGTGGTCGACTCCGGCGTTCGCGGAGACGTAACCGTGTCGAGTCTCCGTGATCAGGACGCGTTCCGAGCGAAGCACGCGCACGCTCTCGTCGAGCACCACCTGGACCATTCGGGGATCCGGCTTCGCGACCAACCGACCCGCGATCTGCACCGCCTCCGCGCCGGCGGTCACGTCGTTCAGGTCGACAATCCGGCCCTCCGCCTTCGACACCACCTTCTGCGCCACCACCAGCACGTCACCGGCTTCGAATCGTGCGCGGGCCGCAATCAGTTCGGCCAGGTCGTCTCCAGGCCTCACCTCGGGCAGCCCTTCGACGCCGAGCAGCTCGAGTCGCTTCACACCGCGCGGCTGAAACGATCCAGGTCGGAAGGTTCGTCGAGGTCCAATGCCATCGCGTCCGAGTGATGGATGACGAACTCCACTCGTTTGGTTTCGGCCTCGTCGCGGAACTTCGCCAGGGAGTCGCCGCCAAAGTGCATGCCGATCGCGTCCGGCGGCCGCAGGTACAGCGCGTTGGTCCCGCCGCGGCCGATGGCCGGCACGGCGACGGCGACCGGCGGCTGGAGCCGGGCCGCGGTGCGAAGCAGATCGCGAACCGCGTCGTGGGTGACAAGCGGGAGGTCACTCGACAGCAGCAACACAGCGTCCGCCCCCTGGGCGACAGCACGCGCGAGGCCACGTTCCGCGGCCATGTTCTGCCCCTCCTCGCGCGGCTCCAGAAGGACGTCCACGCCCCATGCGGCCGCCACCTCCGCCACCTCCTCGCCGCCCGCCACGACCAGCACATGGTCGCCCGCCATCGCCGCGCGCACCGCGAGCATGGCGTTGCGCCGCGCGAGCACGCGCCGCGATTTGGTGCCGAGCGCGGGGCGAAGCCGCTGCTTGGCCGAGTCGAAATCCTTGATCAGGACGATGACCCAGGTCTTCACGCCCACCGCTCGCGAATCCTCGGCAAGATCTGCGATCCGTACAGCTCGAGGAATCGGGCCTGGCCGTCGCCCGGTGCGTGAAAGACCAGGTGATTGAAACCGAGCTCGAGGTAGGGTCGGAGCTGTTCGACGTGCTCATCCGGGTCGTCGGAGACGAGCCAGCGAAGGTGAGCGACATCCTCCACGGTCTTGGCGAGGCGCTCCATCTCACGCGGATCGTCGATGCCGGCCTTCGCCTCGGCCGGCAAGGCAAGCGCGGCCCAGATCTTCGTGTCTTCCATGGCCCGTTTGCGATCGGTGTCGTAAGAGACCTTGACCTCGATCATCCTGTCGAGCTCGCTCGCATCGCGACCAGATTCCTTGGCGCCATCGCTGAACGACGGAAGCAACTGCTCGGAGTAGAGCTCCATTCCCTTGCCTGACGTGCAGATCAGGCCATCACCTGCGCGGCCCGCGTACTTCGCCACCTGAGGGCCGCCCGCTCCGACGTAGATCGGAACCGGCTTTTCAGGGCGGTCGTAGATCGTTGCGTTGCGCGTGTGGTAGTAGTCGCCGTCGAACGTCACCGACTGCTCGGTCCACAGCCCGCGGATGAGCCGCACCGCCTCACGCAGGCGGGCGAAGCGCTCCTTGTTGTCCGGCCACTCAATGCCGAGCGCGCCCTCGTTGAGATGCTCGCCGGTGCCGACCCCGAGGATCATGCGCCCGGGATGGAGCGAACCCAACGTGCCGAAAGCCTGCGCGACGATCGCGGGGTGATAGCGAAACGTCGGCGTCACGACCGACGTGCCGAGGACGACTTTGCTGGTGCGCTCGCCGGCAGCGGCCAGCCATGCGAACGCGAATGGCGCGTGCCCGTCGGAGTGGCGCCAGGGCTGGAAATGGTCGCTGACGAACACCGAGTCGAACCCGTTCGCCTCGGCCGCAATGGCGAAGTCGAGGAGCTGGCGCGGGCCGAACTGCTCGGCCGAAGCCTTGTACCCGAGCTGCAGCTTGGGGCGCAATCAGCTGCGCCTGCTATAGCGCTTCCAGCTGAACGCGACGCCGCCGATTGCCGCAGCGACGATGACCACCAGGAGCGCGATGAGGCTGTGGCCGTCGAAGCTGGCGACTCCCGCCGCGGTGAGCAGCACGAACGCGCCCAGGGCCACCAGCATCATCACCACGAGCACGACCGCCCGGTGGATCTTCATGGTCTCGCGTAGCTTACCGGCCATGGAACCAGCGTCGGTTCTACGACTGGGGACGGTGACGTCGACCCAAGACGTAGCGCGCGACCTGGCGGTCGGTTCGATCGTCGTGGCCGACTTCCAGACCGGAGGTCGCGGCCGCCTCGAGCGGCGTTGGGTCTCGCCTGCAGGCACGGCCTTGCTCGTGTCTTACGTGCTGGAGCCGAACCCGCTGCTGAGCCTCGCCGCCGGCGTGGCGGCGGCCGAAGCTTGCGGACGGGGCGTGCGCCTGAAATGGCCGAACGATCTGCTCCTGGACGGCCGCAAGGTCGGAGGCATCCTGGTCGAGACGACGCCGCAGAAGGCGATCTGCGGCGTCGGCGTCAACCTGACGTGGGCACCCGAAGGCGCCGCCCAGCTGGGCCGGCCGCGCGAAGAGGTGTTCGACGCGGCGAGCTGATCGTCGACGGCGTGGCCTACGTGGCTGGCAGCGTCACGCACCTATGAGGCGCGCGATCTCCGGCAGCACTTCACCGGACCGGCCATGGATGACGACCGAGGCGAACCGATCGAACGGTGTCGGCTCGGCGTTGATCACGATCAACCGCGCGCCTGACTGGATCGCCACGAGCGGAACGTCCGCGGCCGGATAGACGACCAACGACGAACCAACCACGAGCATCACGTCGGCCTGACGCGCCAGATCGAAAGCCTCGTTGATGGCATCGGTGGGCATCGGCTCGCCGAAAAGGACCACCGTTGGTTTAAGGAACGTCCCTCCGCAGTTCGGGCAACGCGGCGGCATCTCCGCCTCGAGACGCGCTTGCACCTCAGCCCTTGGTTCGAGCTTGCCGCATTCAAGGCACTGCACTGTTCGGCCCGAACCGTGCAGCTCGATGACACGCCTACTGCCAGAGACCTGATGCAGCCCATCTGTGTTCTGCGTCACGACAGCGACCAGATGTCCCGCGGCCTCCATCGCCGCGAGCGCATCGTGCCCAGCATTGGGTCGGGCGGACAGCGCGACCGTGCCTCGCTCCTTAGACACCTTCCAGTAAGACGCGGGGTCGGCGAGAAAGCTGTCGATGGAGGAGACCTTCACCGGGTCGTACTTCGTCCACAGGCCGCCCTCGCCGCGAAAAGTCGGGATCCCGCTCTCCGCCGAGACGCCCGCTCCCGTGAGCGCAACTGCGTGATGCGCCGCCGCAAGAAGCGCCGCAGCCCGTTCCACCATCAGGCGAAAACAGACTGCATCGCATGGCCAGCGTCGAATGTCCAGGCCGTCACGCCGGTTGGAGCAAGAGTGACCACGAACAGCCCTGCCCACGAATCGCCACACGTGGCGCGGCCGACGCAATCGCGAACCATCTCGCCGCTATGGTAGGTACGGTGGCCGGGCTCGTCCCCGAATCGCGTCGCATGGTGTTCCTGTACGTGGCCGCCGGCGCTGTTTTCGCCACCATAGCCGCCCGCGGAGTGACGGTGCCGCTGTACGCGCACGACCTGGGCGCGAGTCGTTTCGAAGTCGGCGCGCTCTTCTCCGTGGCGACGATTGCTGCGGCGCTGCTCTCGCTACCCTCAGGCTTGCTGGTCGATCGCTTCGGCGCACGGACGCTGCTCGGCGTGTCGCTCGCCGCCACGGCCATCTCGCAGCTCGCCACGGCCTTCACGTTCAGCGTGCCTCCACTCTTCCTTTGGCAGATCGTGGGCGGGCTTGCCGCAGGGGCTCAGCAGTCGGCGCTGTTCAGTGCCGTCACGGAATCGGTTTCGAGAGGGCGCCTGGGCCGCGCGATGGGCTGGCTGACCCTCTCCATGCAGGTTGGCTTCACGCTCGGGCCTGCCATCGCCGGCCTCGCGCTCAAATGGATCGACCTGCGGACCGACATCGCGGTCACGACCGCGCTCATGGTCTTCACCATTCCAGGCGCCCTGGCCGCGAGCCGGACGCGCCAGCACACCGGACAGGGCCTCGCCCTGCGTGAGCCGTTGAGAGCGCTGGCGAGGCAGGCGGCCTTTGTGCCGGTGACGATCGGGCTCATCGGCATGACCCTGATCTGGGGCACTTTCGGCGCCTTCGCCCCGATCTTCGCCAAGGAGGCACTCGGCCTTCCGAGCTTCCAGGTCGGCTTGCTGCTCGGACTGCAAGCGGTGTTCAACGCCGGGTCACGGCCGGTGGCCGGACGGCTCGTGGACCGCGCCCGGCGCCGGTGGCCGATCGTGCTGGTCGGCGTGATCGTGTGGTCGGCCGCCATGGTCGTGCTCGGTCACCTCACCGGGTTCTTGGTGCCCGCGATCGTGATCGCGATCGGCACGCCTTTCATCGCCACATCGTTCGTGGCCATCGGTGTCGTTTTCGGGGATCTCTCCGGGGCGTCCACGCGCGGGGTCACCATGGGCATGTACGGCACCGTGCTCTTTCTTGGCCTTTCCGCAGGACCGCTGGTCTTCGGTCCTTTCATCCAGGGATACGGCTATGCGGCCGGTTTCACCGCGTGCGCCGCGGTGGCCGTGGCGCTGGTGCTCGTGATGGCGGCGATGCAGGCCCAGCCGTTGCGGCGGCGTACAGCGCCAGCACCTCTCGGTGACTCGGAAACGCAACCGGCGGCAACCCGTCAGGCCTGAAGACACCGACCTCGAGCATCTCCGGTCCTGCGCTCAACTTCTCACCAGCCACCACGCGGCCGCGATACGCAATGCCGACGATGCTCGATGCGGTCGTCTTCGCGACGTGGTAGACACCGAGCAGTGCGATCAGCTGGACCTCGACGTTGATCTCTTCGCGGCACTCGCGGACCGCTGCAGCTGCGGGATCTTCGTCGTCGTTGACGAATCCTCCTGGGAGGCACCATTCGCCATAGGCCGGTTCGATCGCCCGACGGCCGAGCACGATTCCCCCATCCGCCTCGACCACGACCGCCGCGGCTACCTTCGGGTCCCGCCACAGCACGTAGCCGTCGTTGGCACAGGCTTCGAGCTCGCGGCCTTCGATGCTTCGCAGCTCGAGCGGTGCGCCGCAGTTGACGCAGAAGTGCCCCACGATCGGCAGATTAGACCGGTTCCGCTTCCGCCTTGGTCGCGTGCGCCTTAGGAGCCGGAGCCTTCATATCGGCGACGCGGACCTGGTTGCGCCCACTTTGCTTGGCGGTATACAGCGCCTGGTCGGCGCGGTCGATGAGCTGCGTGAACAGAGCCGGCTCACCGGTCGCGGCCACGCCGATGCTGATCGTGAGCTTCAGGCCGCCGGGAAAAGTTGCGGCCGCGACCTTGGCGCGAATGCGCTCAGCCAGAGTGCGTGCCCCCGGCTCGGTCGTTTCGTGGAGGATGAGCCCGAACTCCTCGCCTCCGTAACGAGCGCAGACGTCGGATTCGCGCGCACCGGTCTTCAGGATCTGGGCCAGCTCTGCAAGCACGGCATCGCCGTTCAGATGCCCGTACGTGTCGTTGACCTGCTTGAAGTGGTCGAGGTCGATCATGAGAAAAGCGATCGCGTTGTGGTGGCGGCGTGCCCGCTGCATCTCCTTCAAGAACTCCTGGGCAAGTGCGCGCCGGTTGGGCAGCTTCGTGAGCTCGTCCGTGAGCGCGTTTTCCTCCTGGGCCTGGAACAGCTGCGCGTGGCGGATGGCGATCGCCGCCTGCGAAGCGACTCCGTTGAGCAGGTCGGCCTGGTCCTCGGACAGCTCCCGCCAGGCGTTCAGGTAGAGCTCCATCGCGCCCATCAGCTGCCCCGATCGCACGATCGGCACCACCAGCGCGTGCTGCGGATGCCCGCCCGCGTCCAGGCCAGGCGCCGTGTGCTCGTCGAGCCCGACGACCAGTGGCCGCATCACGGAAAGCGCGGTGCTGAGCGGCTCCTCGTCGATCTTGCGCATGCTGCCGCGGGCGCGGGTGGTCAGGTTGTAGGAAGCCTCGCGGTACATCTCGGCCTTGCCCGTTCGGACGAGGTACATCGCGCCCGCGACGGCGCCCATGATCCGTCCGGCGTGGGTCAGCGCGACGTTCAGCACCTCTTCCAGCGCGAGCGAGGAGTTGACTGCGGAGGCGATCGCAAGCAGGAGGGCCGCCCGGTCGCGCGCGCCGCTCTCGTCGGCCAGCGCGGCCTCGAGCTCACGCGCCGTGCCCCGAAGGCGCATCAGGGAGATTGTCAGCAGGACGAAGGCGACGACCAGCAGGAACGAGACGACGAGCAGTACGCCCGCGGGTTCCAAGTGCCATGCCCTCCTGGCGGCTAAGTTCGGATAGGTTAACGCGGCAACCTGAGCCTTGGATCTATAAGAGCGCGGGTGAGGACAGCCGTCCTCCCCCGCGGAACCCCCTCCTGCTCCCAAGGAGCGCTGGGAGGCGTCTGGAAAACCACGCCGGGGGACGGCCGGAGTGAATCCGGCCTTAGGCTCCACTCCGCCTAGAGGCGCGGGTGAGGACAGTGTCCTCCCCCGCGGAACCCCCTCCTCTCCCCGGCGACGCTGGGAGGCGTTTGGTAGGCAACGCTGGGAGACGGCCGGAGTGAATCCGGCCTCAGGCCGCACCTCGTCTCTGAATGAGGGCGCGGGTGAGGACAGCGGGCTCCGCTCCGTCTACTAGCTGGGGCGGGCTATACTCGCCCGGAACTGGAGCCGCTTTCTTTCGATGAGCTTCCTCTGGGCGGCGAATGGACGACCCGGCGCCGCACCGTCTCCGAAGCCGAGATAGCGCTGTTTGCCGGCGTCGTCGGCGACCTGTCGCCCCTGACCATCGACTCGGCCGGTGACGGCCGCCGGGAGGCGCCGCCGGCGCTCGTGGTGGCGATGGCGGTCGGCCTGGGCTCGGTCGACACGCCGGTGCCCGCGGTGGCCGAGTGGGAATGGCTGAACTGGAAGTTCCCCCGCGCTGTCCGGGCTGGCGACACGATCTACGCCCACTGGATGCTCACCCAGAAGCGGCCGCCGGTGGGCGGCGCCCCGTCTTCGATCGTCGTCTGGAGGGTCGACGTCCACACCGCCGACGGCGCGCTTTGCGCCGAGGGCGAGGTCGGCGCCAAGGTCAGGCGGAACGTGGTCGCCACGCGCGAGCGAGCGCAGGAACCGGCGATCTCGCCGGCGTCGTCCGCGAGCGGACCGAGACGACGCCGCCGCCGGTCCCGCAGTACCAACGGCGTGCTGCCGGAGCCGCCACCCGTGGCCGCTCCTCCCGCCGGGTCGGCCAAACCGGAACGCGCGGCGGGACCTTCGCGGCGTAGACGGCGCCGGCGCTCGTCCGGGTCTGGAGCGCGGGACGAAGAGCACGAGCCGCGAGCGGCTCACACCCCAGAGACGGCCGCCCCTCCGGCAGCGGCCGCTCCCCCAGCCGCCCCGTCGCCGCGGTCCGGCAGGTCGAGGGGTCTGGGCACTGTCCTTCGCCGCTTGCGTGGGACGAGCTAGAGCGGGGCTTCCAGCGCCTCCAGGTACTCGACCACCCGCCGCGTGAGCTGCGTCGGGGTTGAAGCTCCGCTCGTCACGCCAACCTTTTTGGCGCCTTTGAACCACTGGATGTCGAGCTCTTCGAGGTCGTCGACGAGGTAGGCGGGTTTATGGCCCAATTTTTTGACCACCTCGACCAGGCGTAGGGAGTTCGATGAGCGCGGACTGCCGACCACGATCACGAGGTCGACTTCCTTGGCCGCCTCGACGGCCGCTTCCTGACGCTCCTGCGTGGCGCGGCAGATCTCGTTGTAAACCTCGGCCTGCGGGAAGCGCGCCTGGACCCGGCCGATCAGGTCCTCGGTGTCCCAAACCGAGAGGGTGGTCTGGCAGGTGACCGCGATGAGGCCGCCGTCGAGCTCCAGCGCGTCGATGTCTTCGGGGTCCTGGACGAGGTGGACGCTGCCGGGCGCCTCGCCGACCACGCCCTCCGGCTCGGGGTGTCCCTTGCGTCCGATGTAGACGACCTGGTAGCCCTTGCGGGCCAGGTCCGCGACCAGCTCGTGGGTACGCACCACGTCGGAGCAGGTCGCGTCGACAGGCTTCAGTCCCAGCTCGACGGCGCGCTGCTTGACCTGCGGCGACACGCCGTGCGCGGTGAAGATCACGGTGCCTTCCTTGATGTGCTCGAGCCCGTCGAGCCGGTTCGGCTGGTCGACCAGCGCCACGCCCTGGCGCTGCAGGTCGTCGGTGGCATGCGTGTTGTGGACCAGCATGCCGAGCATGTGGACCGGGCCTTCGGTCTCCTCGCGCACGCGTTTGGCGATCCGAAAGGCGTCCACCACGCCGTGGCAGTAGCCGCGGGGGGTGATCTTGAGGACTTCCATGGCGGCGGCTTGAGTCTACGAGAGCCGCTCTAATCGATTCCCGCGAACAGGTCGTCTTCCGGGAGCGAAGAGCCCGGTTTGCCGCGGGCCAGCTGGTAGTACTCGGTCCCGAACGCGAGCTCGTAGACCTGGCTCGCCATCGTCGTGAACCATGAGTTCGGGTCGTTCTGGCTGACGTGGGCGCGGAACGCGTCGCGCTTGCGGTCGACATAGGCATGAACGTCGACTTTTGTCGTCACGAGCTCGTCGGGCGTGCCGGCGATCCGCATGTTGCCGCCCATGGCGCGCTGGGCTTCCTCCGGCATCTGCTTGACGAACTCTTCCATCATCGAGCGCGGGATGGCCGTGTAGTAGAGCTTGCGCACCGGCGAGCCCTCGCGTTCGACGACGTCGAGCGCCGCGTTGGTCACGAAGTGCGCCTTGATATGGTCGGGGTGTCCGTACACGCCGTCTTCTGCGTACGTGACGACCACGTCTGGGCGCTCCTCGCGGATCAAAACCGCGAGCTTGCCGGCGGCCTCGTCGAGCCTGGCCTGGTGGAACGAGCGCGGGTCTTTGTTGTCCGCCGTGTCGACCATGCCCGAATCTCGATAGCCGAGGAATTCCAGACGATCGACACCCAGGATTTCTGCGGCCGACTTCAGCTCTTCGGTCCGGATCTCGCCGAGTCGCGGCCGCGACGCATCCTCGTCCATGTTGTATATCTCGCCTACCTCGCCGCGCGTGGCGGTGATGAGCACGACCCGA
This sequence comes from Chloroflexota bacterium, assembly GCA_005881335.1. Taxonomy (GTDB): domain Bacteria; phylum Chloroflexota; class Dormibacteria; order Dormibacterales; family Dormibacteraceae; genus 40CM-4-65-16. Next base: position 5,187 of record VBFV01000060.1, on the reverse strand, counting down.
TGGCCGTGTGACTTCGCCTTCATCATCACGCCGCCCGTCGAGACCGCCTCATCATCGGGGTGCGCGTGGACGAGAAGCAGGGTTGCCATCTACTTGAGCAACGCGTCGGCAAGCTGCTGGATTCCACCATGGCCGGGACCGGGGATGGTCCGGTCGGCGACCGCGATGACTTCCTGCGGCGACCCTTCGACGGCGATGCCGAGCCCCGCCCAGGCGATCATCGACGTGTCGTTGCGCCCGTCCCCGACCGCCGCCACCTTTGACTGCGAGATCCCCAGCCGCTCCGACACGAAGCGGAGTGCCGATGCTTTGTCGCTCTCGACACTCGTGAACTCGAGGTAGTCGGGGGTCGACGTCGCCGCGTTGAGCTTGCCCGCCCACCGCTGTCTGACGTCGGGCAGTAGCTCTTCGAGCTTTTCGGGCGCGGCGACGATGACAAGCTTGGGCGTGGTCGGACCCATGGCCTTGTCGAGGTCGTCGACAAGGTGGAGCTCCATTCCGGCGTGCTGCGCGTACCGATGGGCTTCAGGCCGGTCCCGCTCGATGATCAGCCGATCTTCGACATAGGCCTGCACGTGCAGGTCGCGCTCGCGCGCATAGCGGACGACCTCCATGGCGATCGCGTGCGGCACCCCGTGGTCCAGCAGCACGCCCCCCTCGAGCGTCCTGACTTCGGCGCCCTGGTAACAGACGATCGGCCCCTCGAGCCCGAGCCGCTTGACCCACGGCACAGCGCCGGGGTACGGCCGGCCGGTGCACGCAACGACCGCCACGCCCGCGGAGACGATGCGCCCAAGCGCCTCCACGTCACGCGTGTCGAGATGGAGCTGCATGTCCAGGATCGTGCCGTCGAGGTCCAGAGCCAGGAGCCTGTACTTGGTGGCGAGCGCTATCTCTTGACCTCGGGATTGACCAGGTTCGGCGGACGCCCTCCGCGCACGGCCGTGGCCATGTTGCGCGCAGCCATCGCCGACATCTCGGAGCGAGTCCGGACAGTAGCGCTGGCGATGTGTGGGGCGAGTACGACGCTGGGCATCGGGATCAGGCCGGGATGCACCGCGGGCTCGCGCTCGTACACATCGAGCCCCGCGCCCGCCAGCTTCTTCGCGGTGAGCGCGGCCACCAGGGCCGCCTCGTCGACGACCGGGCCCCGCGAGGTGTTGATGAGGATCGCCGTCGGCTTCATCATGTTGAACGCAGCGGTGCTGATGAGGTGGTGTGTCTCCTTGGTCAGCGGCACGTGGATCGAGACGAAATCGGACTCGGCGAGCAAGCGGCCAAGGTCGACTCGCGTGGCGCCCATCTGCTCTTCAGCCTCTCGCGGCAGTGGTTGTGGGTCGTAATAGAGGATCCGCATGTTGAAGCCCTTTGCGCGATGCGCGACGCCGCGGCCGATGCGCCCGGCGCCAACGATGCCGAGCGTCGCCCCGAAGATGTCGTGGCCCAGCATCATGTCGATCGCCCAGCCACGAAATCGTCCCGAGCGTGTGAAGCTGTCGGCCTCGACGATGCGACGAGCGGCCGACATGAGCAGCGTGAACGCAAAATCGGCCGTGGTGTCGTCCAGCACACCGGGCGTGTTGGTGACCATGACCTTGTGGGCAGTGGCCGCGGCGACGTCGATGTTGTCGAAGCCGACCGCCACGTTGCTGACGCACTTGAGTCCGGGCGTGGACAGCACAGTTTCGCGAATAGGGTCCATCAGCTGGCTCACGATCCCCACGCACCCCTCAGCCGCCTGGCGGATGTTGGCCTCGTCGAGCGGACGGTCGGGCGGATAGGCGAGGACCTCCGCCGCCTCGGCGAGGATGGAGGGGCCGGGATCGAGGATCGGGTGCATCAAGAGGACTCGGGGCCGCCCGCCGGTGCTCATGGGTTCAGTCCCAGCTCCTGTGCAATCGGCTTCAGGGCATCGCGGACGAATTCCACGTGCTCGTCGAAGGGTATACCGAGCACCTCGGCGCCCGCCACGAGCTCATCGCGATGTACACCGCGCGCGAACGCCTTGTCCTTCATCTTCTTGCGCACTGTGCTCGCCTCGACCGAGCCCAGCGACTTGTCGGGCTTGACCAGGGCGCAGGCGATGATGAAGCCGCACATCTCATCCACCGCGTACAGCGCTTTGCGCGCGTTGGTGTCGCGCGGGACGTTGAGGTAGTCGGCGTGCGAGGCGATGTCCTGGAGGATGTCCTCCGGCCAACCTTTCTCGCGCAGCATCTCGATGCCGCGCATCGGATGCAGCTCCGCCGTCGGCCCCGACTCGTAGTCCCAGTCGTGGATGAGGCCGAGCACGGCCCAGCGCTCTTCGTCCTCGCCGAAGCGCCGCGCGTAGGCGCGCATCGCCGCCTCGACGCTGCGCATGTGGCGGCGCAGCTGGTCCGATTTGGTCATTGAGGTGACGAGCTCCCACGCCTCGTCTCGGGTAGGGGCGGTGGTCACAAAACCTCCTTTAGTGCCTTGAGAAGCTGGTCGTGCTGATCGCGCGTGCCCACCGTGATCCGGATCCAGCCTGCGATCGGCTCACGATCGTAATGGCGGACCAGGATCCTTCGCTCGCGCAGCGCGGCCACGATGCCGGCGGCGGGTTTTGGCGGCCTGGCAAAGATGAAGTTGGTGGCGGATGGAACGACGTCGAACCCCATACCGGCAAGCGCTGCGCCTAGCTCTCCACGATTGTGGATCACTGCATCTACGAGCTTGCGGTGGTGATCCTCATCCTCGATCGCGGCCACGGCGGCGACGATGGCGAGGCGATCGACGTTGTACGAGTCCTTGACTGAGCTCAGCGTCTCGATGACCTCGCGCGGGCCCAGCGCGAAACCGATCCGAAGGCCGGCCAGGCCATAAGACTTGGAGAAGGTTCGAAGCAACAGGACGTTGTCGTATCGCTCGAGAAGGGGCAGGCAGGAGTGAGGCGCGAAGTCCACGTACGCCTCGTCGATCACGACCACACCCGATGAAGCGGCGACCGCCCCCTCGACCGCGTCCCGGTCGAACAGCGCTCCGGTCGGCGAGTTGGGATTGACGATGAACTTAAGCGGCGCCGGGTCCGCCGCGAGACTCGGCGGAAGCTCGGAGAACTCTTCGGTCGGGTGCGCGGAAGGCCTGGCCTCGTGGATCCGGCAGAGGGGTTCCAGCAGCGGATAGGTGGGAGTCGGATAGGCGACGGTGTCGCCCGCGCCGGCAAAGGCGCGGAAACACAGCTCGATCAGCTCATCTCCCCCGTTGCCGACCGCCACCTGCCAAGGATCCAGGCCGAACCGGAGCGCGATCGCCTCGCGCGCGGGTGCGGCGGTCGGGCTCGGGTAGAGCCTCAGCGCGTCCGTCGCCGCGTCCTTGATCGCCGACAGGACTTTTGGCGATGGAGGCAGGGGCGACTCGTTGGTGTTGAGCTTGATCCAGCCCTCGCCGTCAGGTGGCTGCTCGCCAGGGACATAAGGCTGGAAGCCCTCGAGGGCTTTTCTTACGAGGCTCTTCGGCATTCGAGCAGGAATGTTTCCAGAGCCAGTCGGGGGCTGACGTTTTGCTCGAGGTATCCGAGCGTGTCGTAGGAAAGCTCGAGCAGGCGCGCCCACCGGCCCTGCTCGCGGCCGTGGCTGCCGAGCATGCGACGGCGCAGCTCGATCTGCCAGCTGGCAATGGCGAACAGCGCCGGGTCTTCCTCGTCTCCCTCGCTTCGGCGCCAGCCCATCTGCTCCGCGTCGAGCTGCGCCGCGACGTGCAGGGGCACATCCGCCGGCGCGCCGAAGATCTCTTCGAGGCGGCGCGTCCAGGCGCGGTGCAGCTCGATCACCCTTTCGTCGCTCGCCCTTCGCATCGCCCAACCCGGCCGTCCTCCCGAAAGCTCGGACAGCAGATTCGCCCGTCGAGCTTCGACCCCGGCGGCGGCCAGCAGCTTTTCGATTTCAGGCGCCGGAACGGGGTGGAAGAACACCCGCTGGCACCGCGAAACCACAGTGGGCAGCACGACGAAGGGGTTGAGGCTCGGCGTCGTCAAGACGATGACACGATGGGGGTGCGGCTCCTCGAGGGTCTTCAGCAGGACGCCCTGATCCTGGTCGCGCAGTCGGCCAACATTCACCACGAGAGCGACCCGGCGCGCCCCGATCGCGGGCTTGAGGTTGAGGAACGCCTGCAGCGACAGCTCGTGAAACTCGGGCGGCTTGTCCGGCAGGAGGCGGATCTCGTTGATCGAGAGCGGTTTGATCCGGTCGTCTTCCCAGAAGTCGGGGTTCCGGGTCAGCGGCGCCTCGGGCAGGAGCGCCGAGGCGAGCGCGCGAGCCGTGGTCGACTTCCCCAGACCCGATTCGCCGACGAAAAGATATGCGTGCGCGAGGCGGTCTGACTTGACCTGCGAACGCAGCTGCTCCAGGGCCTGCGTATGGCCGGCGACGCCGTGAAACGGATCGGTCATTGAACCTGATGCGGCGCTGCGCGGCGGGCCTTCATCTCACGCTCCCGCTCGAGGCGTTGCGCCCGGCCCTGCAGCCACACCTCGCGGATCCGTTGCAGCGCTGTGACGTTGGTGACGATCGCAAGCAGGAACACGACGCCGTAAAGCACGTACCCGCCGACCAGCAGTCCGATCACTGTCACGACAACACGTTCTGGCCGCTGGAACAAACCTGTTTTGCAAACAAAGCCGAGACTCTGTGCGCGTGCGCGAACGTAGCTCACGAGGAACGAACCAGCGAGCGCGGCGAGGGTCGACAGGACGAGCCACTCCTGCAGCGGCGGATCGATGGTGACGAAGTAGGCCGCAAGTCCGAGATAGACAGCCCCTTCGGAGTAGCGGTCGAGGGTCGAATCGAGAAATGCGCCATAGGGGTAGCTCGCATTGGTCGATCGTGCCAGCGCACCGTCGAGGATGTCGCAGGTGCCCGCGAAGATGAGCACGACGCCCGCCCAGCGAAGCTGTCCGAACGCGGCCAGCCCGGCCGCGAGGAACGTGAGCGCCAGCCCCACCACCGTGACCTGGTTCGGGGTCAGTGGAGTGCGCCCGAGCGCGGTCATCAAAGCCTCCGCGTGGCGGCGCACCCACGCCTCAAACCGCGTGGTGAACACTGGTCACCTCCATCGCCTTCGCCGGGTGGGCCGCGAGCGCTAGGCGCGCCTCCTGGTAGACCTCGACGACCTCGGACGCCACCAGGTCCCACGAGTAGCGACGCGCCTTCTGCAGCGCGTAAT